>JAOZSN010000010.1 GCA_029939635.1 Deltaproteobacteria bacterium | reverse complement strand
GGTATCTGTGGTCAGGGTCCCTCTGACTTCCCAGAGTTCGCCACCTTCCTGGTTGAAGAAGGTATCGACTCCATGTCTCTCATCCCTGATACAGCCATCAAGACTCGTCTTGCTGTGCATGAGAAAGAGAAAGAGATGGGGATTGCACCTAAGTAATTGGTTGCAGTACCTAGTTGTCTGCCCATTGTTTGATGGGCAATAAAAAAAGGCTTACCCATTTGGGTAAGCCTTTTTTTATGTCACTGTTCGTTTTAACAGTTGAATGTTTTCGTGGTCAAATCCGGCAGGGAGGAGCTGTCTTTCTCGGCTACGACACCACTTTCCTTGTGCTCCTAAGTTCACTGCAGAAAAATAACGATCACGCGCTTCGCTGCTGAAATTCGGTACGATTTTGCTTTCGTTCTTTAAGGTTCACTAGGGAAACCGCTGAATACGCCGAGAAAGACAGCTCCTCCCATCCTCCCGGCCGAATAACTCGAACTGATTTCTTGGCATAACTTGAAATTACGTGTTGGCACGAAAAGAAGGAGCGAGGGGTAGTTTTTGGAGCGTCGTTCAGCAGATTGCGTAGCTTTTGTTAATAAAGTCGAGATAAAGGCGTACCAAGTTTCAGCGGCAATGCCGCGAGATCGTGTCTTTATTTTGACTTCATTTACAAAACAAGCCAGCTGGTGTCAAAAGCGGAGAGAACTACCCCTCGCTCCGGCGATTTGGCACAGAACAGAGCTTTTGTTGTCTGGTCTAAATGAACCCAAGTTCTATATTAGTGAAAAGGCAGAAATTTCTGCCATCCCCCTCCACTGCCACCCTCTGGTTTTTCCATTTTTGCTACCATATCATTTTCATCAAAAAATATTTTCGTGGTAACCATTCTACTGGTCCAGTAGGTCCAAATATCACTTTTTTGACTGAAGGTTACTTTTTCTGGAGGAGGGCCATAGGCCACAAGTACAGCATTTTTGGCCATGCCTTCACTGATGTGGCCAGTTTCGATATTATCGATATCTTCTTTGCTTAAATTGTGGGTAAGTTCAGTGAGGCTTTTAGCTCCAAAGAGCTCATCAGCAAATTGTTCAACGGTCCTGCTGGGGTGGTTCGTGGCTTTCCAGAAGATTCTAAATTTTCGCTCAGGGTTAACCGTATAAAAGGCAATAGTTCGATAACGCCGATGGGAACCGATTTCGATATTTGTGACTTCTGTTCCTGCCGGAATCATGCCCCCGCGTTTATAATTGAGGGAAGATATTTTGTCAGGATTTTCGAACCAGAAATTGTAGGCAGTATAGAGGTTGCTGTCGGCAGAAAGACCATTCTTAACATATTTATCACTGCAGGCTGGTAACAGGGTGAAAAGAAGAAGAATGACGACAAGGGAATATTTTTGCTGCATTTGATGAGGCCTCCGTTTGATAACTATAAGATTTCTAAGGGAAAAGCATATATATCAAATAGGAGGAGTTTCATCAATGGGTTTTTACTGTAATTTATTTAGCATCTTTTTGGCTTTTTTGGCCTGATCTGAGTCGGGGTAATAGGCCAGGACATCTTTATAGAGCTTGATCTGTACCGCCTTTTCACCGAAATGTTCAAAGGCCTTGGCCTGTTGTAGCAGGGCCTCTGGAGCTTTGGGGTGATTTGGGTAGCCATCGACAATGTTTTGAAACTCTAAGACTGCACCACTGTAATCGCTGCTTTGTAACATACTTGAACCTAGCCAGTAACGGGCATTGGGGGCTAGTTTGTCCTTGGGGAATTTGTCGAGGAAGGTGCTGAAGGTGGTGATGGCACCCTTGTAGTCATTGCTACGATATTGGCCCAGGCCAGTATCGTAGGTGGACTCTGCCTCATTCTTTCCTGTGGTTGGAGTGGTAGTGGCAGTGGTTGTTGTTTGTTTGCTAACGGCTGGAGTCGTTGCCACAGCCGCAGAGGCTGCCCCTGTTCTTTTCTTCTTTACCACCCGTGGTGCAAGTTCAGGGATACCACTGTTGTTTTTTGCTGCCTGGGCAGCAGCTAGTTTGGCAGCAGCAGCTGCGTTGATCCGCCGTTGTGCTTCCTCGGCCTGGCGCTTGGCCTCAGCCGCTGCCGCAGCCTGTAAACGGGCTTTTTCTGCTGCCTGTAAGGCCTGTTCTGCGCGACGTCTGGCATCCTCCTCCATTTGTCCCTGCACAGTGGAGAGATTGCTGTCTAGACCGACAAGTTTTTGTTGTAAGTTCTGGCTGTTCTCGTCAAGCTCTTGCAGGCGTGTATCTAATAAGGTTCGCAGCTCTTGGTTCTCCTCAATTAAGGTTCGATTGCGGTGGTTCGTCTCGTCCAGCTGACCCTTTACCTGGAGTAACTCAGTGGATATGCTTTCCAGTTCCAGGGCAAGATCGGCCAACTGTTTCTGAACAGTGCCTGTGGCATTGGTGCCATCTGATGTGAGCTGTTCCAACTCTACCAGGCGGTTGTCTTGGTTCCGCACCTTAAGGTTCAGGGAGCTGAGTTGATCCTTTGTGGCCACGCAGCCGGAAATCATAGGCAGGACAAGTAAAACCAGGAATGATTTGAGTAATGTTTTTCGCATGATTTTTTAAGAGAAGTTAGAAAGAAATAAAGGAGCTATAGAGGCTAAAGGCTATCTTGAACCGGTAAGCGAGTTTACGAGACTCCGAGATATCTAATTATTCAAGACACCCTAAAGACGTTGATATTGAGTACTAATGAATTAAAAAAAGTCCGTCAACCCTTCAAGCCACGTACCTATTTAATAAAATTTTAGACGGCGTGACCATTGTGGGGCCGAAAGGTTGCCATCTCTACTATATAAAACTCGTAGCCAGCTGCCGTCATGGCTCATGGTGCAGATCTGGCTTTTGCCATTCCGTACCCTGGTAAAGGCTATTTGGCGTGAATCTGGTGACCAGGATGGTGATTCGTGGCTGCCCCACGCTAAGGTGAGTTGGATGGGCTTACTATATCCTTCTGCCAAAATCTTGTAAATATGATAGGTGCCATTTGTCTTGGAGGTATAGGCGATCCACTTGCCGTCTGGCGACCAATTTGGTGTGGTATTCTCCATACCATCATAGGTAAGGCGTCGGCTGCTGCCGCTGCGCATATCCATTATGTAGATTTGAGGTTCACCACTTCTGTCAGAGACAAAGGCAAGTTTAGAGCCGTTTGGCGAAAAACAGGGCGACACGTTGATGCCGCTATTTCGTGTTATCTGTTTCAGTATCGTGCCATCCAGGTTGATGCGATAGAGATCAGGATTACCATCTTTGCTTAATGTGAGCACCAAGGATTTGCCATCAAAGTCCCAGGCCGGCGCATAATTAATGCCAGGACGTCTGGATATGGCCTTGGTGAGTTTGCTGCTCTTGTTGAAATCAATGAGGTAGAGATTGGGGTTGCCACGATGGTACGAGGTGTAGACAATTTTGCTGGCATCTGGGGAGAGGCGAGGTGCCACGGCAAGGTTTTGGTGGAAGGTAATCTGGCGGATATTGTCACCTAAGGCATCGGCCAGGTAAATTTCTTTATGTCCTGACTCATTAGACACAAAGGCAATTTCACTGGAGCTGACTCCAGTGGTGCCAGTGATTTTCAAGATGACCTCGTCACAGAATTTGAGAACCATCTGCTCCTTCATGGCTATCTTGTCACGGAAGCGTTTGCCCAGTAGCATCCGACCAGTACTGGCATCCACTAGGCGTAATTCCATGACCAGTTTTGCGCCTTCAACCATGTACTGCCCGGTGACAACGTAGTTGACCCCAAGGGAGGTCCAGTTCTGTTTTTGTATGCCACCATAGGATTTGGGCGGTAATACTCGGATGAATCCATGGAACTCCAGGCCACGGGCGAGCTGATTCGCCATTTTCTTGCCAGACTCGTGGATAACCTCGCCCTTGCCCTTGTCAATAAACCAAGGCACGGCAAAGTTGATTTTTTTGATAGCCGCATCAGTGATATCAATATCAATCACCTTCTCGGCCAAGGCCGGAGGTGGGGTACTAAAGGTAGCGATGATAATGAGGATGGAAAGGATGAGATGTTTAATCATGGTGTGCATTCAAGAGCGCAGGGTGTTTTGAATAATTAGATATTTTTTACTGTGACGCCGTAACCGGGCCAAATAGCAATTATTCAAGATTCCCTACAGTTTACTGTAAGCCTCGCGGGTAGAAATTAAGGCGCAGGCTATAATTTTCCTCTGCCAGTTCAACTGGTAGCATGGGTAGTGGTGAGGCTTTTTCCAGGGTTTGGCTGACGAATTTGTCAAACTGTATATTGCCGGAACGTTTTTTAAAGGTATGGGAAAGAACAATACCATCTTCACGGATTTTAACAATGAGCACGGTCAGTAATGTCTCGTCCCACTGTTGGCCCTCAGGCAATACCCAGTTTTCTGATATTTGCAGACGAACAGCGGCTGAGTAGATCTGCATAGCATTGGTGGCACTTATGCCACGGCCTTGCGTAGGTTTGCTAGTGCTGCGCACGGTCGTGGCTTGATTGTCTACTGGTGCTGTTGTTTCTCTGCTTGGGCGAGTCATGATGGCCTGTGCCATCATCTCCATGGCTTTCTTATTTTCAGTTTCAGCCTTAGCCTCAGCCTCTTTAAGTTCCTTGTCCAGTTTTTCATGGGTCTGCATGCGGGCCAGGCCAGCCAGAATGGAGGTTGAATCCCGTTTATGACGCATGATTTTTTTTGCTGCCCGGGGCCGGATTATTTTAATCTCCGTGGGCGGTTTGGGCATGACCCTGCTTGATAGAGGCGGTGTGGTGGAGAGTTTCTGCACCTTTGGTTTGGGCCGGGGCTTAGGGGGAGGTGTAACTTTGGTGACAGGAGGTTCAGTCTCTGGCTCTACCTCTGGTTCGCTAAGGTCAATAAGATCTACCGTGTAGACCTCTGGCAAGGGGCGTTGGAATGAGAAAAAATTTGTTGGAATGAACAGGGCAATAAAAAGAGCAAAATGGAGGGATATGGAAAAGATAAAAGGGGCGCGTTGTTCCTGGTTTTGCCAGATTTGACAGGCAAAGGTGAGGGGGAAGGGGAGATTCTGCACAGCCATGAACTAACGCTTTTTTTCAACCGGAATAGTGACCATACCCAGCTTGTCAAAACCCGCATCTTTAATGTCAGCCATAACCCGCACCACCAGGCCATATTCAACCTCTTTATCTGCCTTCAAGAGAATGGTCTTGCCTGGATCAACCTTAGCCAGTTTGTTCAACTCCTGGCGCAGCAGACTGCGATCACCCTTGATTTTATCAATACCGATACCGCCCTTTTTGTTGATGGAGACAATAAGAGGCTTATCATCCTGCTGGATGGCCTTGGCCGTGGTCTCGGGCAGTTGCACATCAAGGCCCTGCACCATCATGGGCGCTGTTACCATGAAGATGATGAGTAGCACCAGCATGACATCCACCATGGGGGTGACATTGATATCAGCCATGGGGGCACGTTTATGGCGTTTGCGTAAAGGGCCCATGTTTAGAGACCTGTAGTCTGGATGTATGAGTCAGGAGGCAGCATTATATTTCTTGTCTCCTGATGTTTGTCTGCGTTCACCGCTCTCCTGTCTCTTGTGGAGGAGATCCCGTTCAACTAGATTGAGGAAATCAGCACTGAAGTTGGCCATGTCATCCTCCACCTGTTCTAATTGGTGGGAAAAATGGTTGTAAAAGATTACTGCCGGGATGGCCACTGCCAGGCCACCAGCCGTGGCCACTAATGCCTCGGAGATGCCTGGTGCAACAACGGCCAGGGAGGCTGAGCCATGGGCACCGATCTCATTAAAGGAGACCATGATGCCCCATACCGTACCAAAGAGACCTATAAATGGAGTGGCACTGCCTGTGGTGGCCAGGAAGGGCAGTGAGGTTTGCAGGCGGGAGGCCTCTAAAGCCTCACTCTTGGCCAGCATCCTTTTCAGGTTGCTCATGCCAGCCAGGCGAGTGGCCAGGTTCTCATCATGCTGGTCGCGACCACGTTCCAGCTTTTGTAATTCAGTATAACCAGCCTGGAATATTGACGCCTCTGGGCAGGGGGCTCCTTCCTGGGCAATTTGGTTAGCGTTGGCTAGACTCTTGCTATTCCAGAAATCATCAAGAAAGGAGGCAGATGCTTTTTTGCCCTGTTTGAAGAGGGTAAATTTACGGTAGACAATATACCAGGAGGCAACTGAAAAAATCAGCAGGGTAAGCATAACCAGCTTAACCACCGATCCTGCCTGCCAGAAGAGGGAGAGAATATTAATGTCCTGCACGTTTGATAACCTGTATGTCAGAAAAGAACTTGTTGGTGGAAAGGGTGGGGAGACTTAGATAGTAAGACAGAGTTATAGCGTGTTTTTATTTGATTTTAAAGGGGTTTTTTATTTGAGGAACGTCTGATTTTTTTTAACGTCGAATATTGAATGTGGATCGTTCCGCATGTGCCCCTTAAACTTATTTATTGGTTTCGTGGCAAATCACCGAAGAAAGGGGGGGAGGTTATCTCCGTTTTCACACTCTGTTCAGTACCACCTTGAGGGGTATAAAATTCTTTGATCTCTTAGGCTCATTGCGAAAAACACCTAATCACGCGCTTTGCTGCTGAAAATAGGTACGTGTTTTTCTCCGTTCCCCAAAGAGATACTACGGAATTTTCTGAACGACGCTCCCTGTAAGCGACTAACGGGAGACTCCGAGTACCACCCCCCCCTCTCCTGGCTCATTGGCACGAAACTATCCTACTATTTAACATTCTATATTCTATGTTTGATGCTTATTTGTTAAACCTGCTCAATGGGCAGAGAAACAGCAAATGTTGTCCCCTCTCCCTCCTTGCTGGTCACCACAATTTCACCCTGATGATCCTTGACGATGCGATAGCTGATACTTAAACCCAGGCCCGTACCTTGCCCCACCTCCTTGGTGGTGAAGAAAGGGTCAAAAATCATGGGTAGGATGTCAAGTGGGATGCCTGGGCCGCTATCTTTAAAGAGGATCTGGACGCGATTTTTTAAGGCACGAGTGGTGATGGTGAGGGTGCCACAGCCCTCCATGGCCTGCATGGCATTATTGAGGATATTCAAGAAAACCTGGTTGATGGAGCCAATTTGGCAGGTAACCCTGGGGGTGTCGCCATAATTTCTTATAATGGAAATATTTTTACGCTTATGTTTGTCAATAAAAAGCAGGGTTGAATCCACTGCATCTGCTATGGACATGGAGGTGAATTTTCCCTCCTCATTGGAGCGGGAAAAGGCCTGCAGGGCAGAGACCACCTGGATGGTACGTTTTGTTCCCTCGCTGATACTATGAAGCAATAGAGCAATATCCTGGCTATTTTGGGCACACTCATGTTCTTTGCTGAAGGCCTGGGCCTCATCCAGCAGAGTTAGTTGTTTCGTGGCATCTGTGCTTTGCGCTGTGCCTATAAAATGGTTTAAGGCCTCTTCGTTACAGGTGACAGCGCGGTTTAACGAGGGCAGGGATGCACTGATAAAGTTGATGGTATTGTTGATCTCGTGGGCCACACCTGCCACTACCTGGCCTAAGGCTACCATTTTTTCAGATTGTACTAACTGGGCCTGGGCATTCTGTAACTCAGAGAGGGTGGTTTCCAGATTGGCCTTTTGCTGTTGAAGTTCTTCATTAGCTTGGGATAATTCCTGGGTGCGTTCTGCCACCGTTACCTCTAACCCTTCGCGCAGGTTATTAATGGTGGTAAAGGAGGAATCAAGATTCTCCACCAAGGAGAGCATGGTGTCTTCCAGGATATCTACATCCGGCGCTGTGCCATGCTCCTCAGGGTTAATTTTCTGTAGTAATTGGCGTAGTGGGGTGGTGATATGACGGGTGAGCAGGGTGGCGCAAACGATAGCCAGTATTGATAGGATTGCGATGGTTATACCGGTACGAATAAGGATCTGACGTACGCCTTGGAGATAATAGCCCTTGTCAATTATTATAGCCACATGACCAATTTCCTGGATGGACTCATTATTCTCTTCTTCGGCGTTAAAGTAGAGATCCTCAATATTTTGGTAGGCCATACTCATCTGCACCGGCCACCAGAAAGTGAAATGATCCTCATCCTCCCAAAAGAGGGTGTTGCTGTGGCGTACATCTGCTAGCTTTTCTTGCCAGTTTGTTTCTGTTGGCTCAATGTCGTGGGGCTTGGCATGGTGTGGTGAGCGATTGCTGACCAGTACCTTGCCCGTGCTGGTCATGATAACGATCTGATGGACACGTTCTAGGTCGAGTAGACTATTGGTTGCTTCCTGTAGGAGATCGCTGTCCTCACTGAATACCCCGGTTCGTGCCGATTGGGCCAGCATTCGGGCCATGGTAAAGCCATGAGTTTGCATATCATTGGTGTAGGTATCTTTCTGGATGGTGATAAACAGCACATCCAGTACTGTTGCCATGACTAGCAGGATGATGATGAAACTAGCAATAATCCGGGCCTCAAGACTATGGGGCAGTCGTTTTAGGAGGGAGGGGGTTTTCATGGTCTCTCCTCCTTAGGCAGCTGGAGCCCTAATTTTTTAGCGACAATTTCATTGGTCAGCAGGCGACTGGCCGCATAGTCTGGTGTCTTGAGGCGTGTCAAGGGGGTGCCCTTCTTCAGTTTACTTGCTAGGGCAGCAGCCTGGTTCCCCATACTGGCAAAGTCAAAGACATAGGCAAAGGTGGCACCGCGTTTGAGATGTTGGGCGGTAAAGCCCACCAAGGGCACGCGTTGCTGTAGTGAGAAGAGGATATAGGTCGATTCGGTTAAGGGGGTAACTGCGGTAATATCAGGCACCATGAGCAGCAGGTCTATCTTGCCTGCTAAGGATTCGGTCTCCTTGATAACATAGCGGCTGTTACTGATAGGCCGTTCGATAAACAGAAGATCAGGGCAGGCCTTTTTTATGGCCTTAATTTTAGACCCGGAGCGGGAAGGGTCATAAACCACCCCTATACGTTTGATCTTTGGTAAGCGTTGGAGGATTTCTTTTAAGGCTTGGCCTGGGCGGGTGGTGAGGGGACAATTTAGGATATTATCCTGGGGGCCACTCACCCGCTCTGGTACCGCCACCAAAAGAGTGATAATTGGTATAGTGGTGATGGGGGAGACCACGGCCAAGGCCTGTTGACCAATGGCCACGATGAGGTCAGGACTTTGGCTCAGCACCAGGCTGCGAGTGACCTTTGGTTGGTCATCTTTTGTCAGGTAAATACTATTTTCCTGGAAGCTGGCAATGGCCTTGAGGCCTGAACGGGGCAGGCGGTGGCGCAACTCTTGACTAAAGCTGTTATGCACCTCTTGATAGGGTTTGGCCATACTCGACTGTACTACTGTCACCTCGAAAGCCCAGGCCGGACTGAGGGGCGAGAGTAGGGTTATGAGCAGGGCAAGGAGGAGGGGCATGGTGTCGGGTGAATAGGGTGGATATGGACAGGTTCTAATTATGTGCAAACTATCATTTTTTTATCAGAAATTCAGATTAAATAACAATGTACCATTAAAATGTAAAAGGGTAAACTGCTGTCAGGCAATGGGCAGCGAATTTTTATCCTTGCCTTATGAGGGGAGTGTTTTTATAGTGCATACCTTGTAACTCGTTGAAATATCAACATTTGTTGTTAGGGTTTCGTGGGAACTGTTTTGTAACAGGCTAAGATTATTTATTTTTGTCATTGTGCTGGTGGCATGGATGGAGCAGGGGAGAGGGAGAAGATGAGAGTTGGCAGATATGGAGCAATGGCTCTGGCCGGGGTACTGCTGGGGAGCAGTATGGTACAGGCCACTGAAGAACCGGTGGATGATTTTTTGATCATTTACTATGGCGGTGAAGACATGGTGGAGACCGCCACCAGGGTGGCTAAACCAATCAGCCAGGTGGCTGAGAATGTCACGGTGATTACTGCTGCTGAGATTGAAAGGATGAATGCCAATGGTGTGGATGAGGTGTTAAATCGGGTGGCTGGTCTCTTTGTGGACCAGAATGGCCTTGATTTTAATAATAACTCATCACTCTATATTCACGGCTCCAGTTTTGAACATGTCACTGTTCTCCTGGACGGAGTGGCTGTTAACAAGACTTCCATTGAATTGGCCTGGGTCAATATTGTGCCGGTGCAGATCGTTAAACGTATTGAGGTGATCAAGGGCGCTGCCTCCTCCACTTGGGGCTCGGCCTTTGGCGGGGTGATCAACATTATCACCAAGGATGGTGCTAAGGACTCAGGTAACCAGGTTGATTTTAAGTCTTCTCTGGGTGAGTATGGTACCAGTGACCTCACGGCTGAACTCACTGGCCGTACTGGGCTCATGGATTATTATCTCTATGGCGGTGATCAACGCTCTGACGGTATCCTTGATGATCGTTTTTATGAAAATAGCAATGGCTACGGTAAGGTGGCCTTTGCCTTGCCAGGCAACGGTAGGCTGGAGTTTTCCGGTCTCTATACCCGGCCACAATATGCCACCTATCGTCGAGAAGAGAGTGACCGGCTTGGTGTGGTAGATGATAATAATTTTTTTGGGGCTGTTAAATTTGACAAGTCCCTGTCTGGCCAGCTCAATCTTCATGTTGATGCCAATTATTTCGAGAACCCCTATCATTTCAGACGTTACCAGTCTAGTGACCCTGATACTCTGCAGGCCCATTTCAGTAACGAGCAGGCAAGTCGGTCTGTTGCCGCTCGCCTGGACTACCAGGGGGATGCCCATAGCGTGGTGACGGGTTTTGACTACCACTATAATGCCTTGGATATGGTCGAATATGTTCCTAGCTCTTATGTTAGTTTTCCGATTCGTGAGGAGTTGTTTGGGGTATATGTTAATGATACTATGCGCTGGGGCCAGACCACTATTACTCCTGGCCTGCGTTACGATCACATGTCCACCACACCCCATGACCAGTTGAGTCCTTCCCTGGGACTTACCTATCAGCTGCAGAGTGACTGGTTGCTTCGTGTTAATGTGGCCAGGGGCTTTCGGAAACCGCCGGTGCAATTCCTCCATGGTGATCCGGGGTACAGCCCCTCGGTGATTAATCCAGATCTCCGGCCAGAGGAGAGCTGGTCCTATCAGTTAGGTATGGAAACTGGTGTTATCCCGGTCTGCCATGTCAAGACCACTCTTTTTTATCATGATGTAAAAAACACCTGGGTGCCAGGTGTATGGTGGACACCGTGGCGTATGAATGGTGGTAAAAGCCACCGTCAAGGTGCTGAGCTGGAGATCCAGACTCTGTCCTGGTATCACCTCTCATTGCACGTCAATATGACCTATGTTCATTCCAGCCCCATCAGCGAGGTGGATTGGAATGATGGTCATGTCTATGAAGGGACTGATGATACTGGTAACGCCAACTTGATTCTGCTCTATGATAATCCGCAGATCTGTACGGCAGAGCTAAGCGGTCATTGGGTGGCCTGGGGACATCAGCACAGTAATGATGCCACTGAGGATGAGACCATTGTCTGGGATATCAGTGTTAATAAGGAGCTGCTGGCCAGCGATAAGATGGGGGTCACCCTCTTTGGTGTGGCGCGAAATTTATTTAATGAGCAACAGTATACCTCTGATAGCGATAAAAGCGCGGGCCGCTGGTTAGAGGCAGGGCTAAAATTTCGCTTTTAACTTCAGCTGGTTATGGTATGTTGTTGGTTTAAGAGATTGTCAGACTAATATTCAGTAGGAGAACCATGATGAAAAAGAAACTGATAGTAGTACGCAAGGGTGTGAACGTTAAAAAGGTTGCCAAAAGTGGCTTAGGCTGTCCTTCTAAAATGCCAACCAACGCTTAATTTTTATTGGTTAATGTGATCAAAAAGGGGCCTTCTGGCCCCTTTTTTTATGCCTATTATGAAATTGTCTCATTATCTCAAAATTTTTTCTGCTTCAATTCTGTCTGAGGATGACCTGCTCTTTTCCACCAGTACTGGTGCCTTGGCCTTGGTGGCCCCGGAAGAGGTGCAGCGTCTGCAGCAGGGGGATTTCACTTCATCCCTGGTAGAGGAGCTTGTCGAGCTGGGGTTGCTGGTGCACGATGCTGCTGCTGAGCAACAGCAAATGCTGGGCTATATTGATGAGCTTAATAACTGTGATCCAAATCTGAAATTGGACATCATTGTTGGAATGGACTGTAATTTTGCCTGCCCTTATTGCTACGAGGAGGGGGTAAAGGCTAAAGAGGCCATGAGCAGTACAACCATTGTTGCTCTGCTCACCTTTGCCAAAAAACAGCTGCAGGATAGCACTGAAACCATACATGCCACCTTTTATGGCGGTGAGCCGTTGCTCTACCCCTCACATATTAAGGAGATTGCCACCGGCCTGCAACAGCTGGCAACAGAGACTGGTGTGGAGTTTGGGTTTACCCTGATTACCAATGGTTCCCTCCTTAGGCCTGCCTTAGTGCAGGAGCTAATTCCCTTGGGGTTGGAGGCTGCCAAGGTTACCCTGGATGGCCTGCCGGAAAATCATAATTTGAGTCGACCCTTTCGCTCTGGTCAGCCCAGCTTTGCTCTTTTGATTGAAAATATTCGTGCCTGTGCTCATCTCATAAAGATGAGTGTGGGTGGTAATTTTTCCCAGGATAACTATCACCACTTCCCAGGTCTCATTGATCTGTTGCAAGAGCAGGGTCTTGACCATGAAACAATGGATCGGATCCTCTTTTATCCTATCATGCAGCCCAGTAATGAGTTTTCTCCGGCTGGCTATCGGGCGGGCTGTGCCTCCTTGGCTGAAGACTGGCTGTTTCCAGTACAGATTGATCTGCGCCAGCGTTTGCTGGCCGCTGGCTATATGCAACCGGAGCTTGAACCAGGCCCCTGCAAGGTGATGCTTCAGAATTCCTACACCATTCACTATAACGGCGACCTGTATAAATGCCCGGTATTAGTGGGACGCCATGACTATGTTGTTGGTGATATTTGGCAAGGTGTGCAGGATGATTCTAGCTATCATCTTGATCATTGGCGCCAGGACAAGACATGTCAGCACTGCGAATACCTACCTCTCTGCTTTGGTGGTTGCCGTGCCATGGCTCTGCAGCGTGATGGTCACATGGCTAAGGTTGATTGCCAGCGCACTGCCTTTGATGCCACTTTGGAGAGTTTTGTCTGGCAGGATGTGCGGTTTCGATACGGTATTGGCTAAGAGATTTTAATATTGCCTGCTTTTTTCGTGGCCAAATCCGGCTGGGAGGAGCTGTCTTTCTCGGCTACGACACCACTCTCCTTGTGCTCCTAAGTTCACTGCAGAAAAATAACGGTCACGCGCTTCGCTGCTAAAATTCGGTACAGTTTTTCTTTCGTTCACTAAGGATCACTACGGAAACCGCTGAATACGCCGAGAAAGACAGTTCCTCCCCCCGGCGTTTTGGCACGGAATAGTAACGGGTAAGGCTATCAGTTTGTCGGCGTGCTTTACCCCTTGCGAACAAGAAATATGTTGAGGTTTCGTCAACGGTTAGCTATATTTTTTTTGTTTCTTTAATAGACCATGCTGCTTTTTATCTATTTTAATTAAAATATCTGTCCCAATTTCCTTCCCATGCAGAAAAAAATTATTGTTTGTCTCATAACATTGCTTTTCCTTGCGCCCGTCAGTGGTCTTGCCAAGGAAGAAAAAGAGTCTTTTGGACATCAGGTTGGTCAGTTTGGCCGTGATATCTCCGATGGTATCAAGGATGGCTATAATGAAACCAAGAAGGCTGGCAAGGAGGCGTATGAGGGCTCCAAGAAGGCCGGTAAAGAGGCCTCCCACGAGGTGAAGAAGGACTCCAAATCTGCCTGGTCAAAGACCAAACAGGGTTTTAAAAACTTTTGGAAGGACGTTAAGGATGGCTTTGGTGGCGATAAGCATGAGTCCAAGTCGCAATGAGATTGCCTGCTGAAAATCGCCAGGTGGTTGTTACTGGCCTGGGAATTATCTCCTCCCTTGGTCTTGATCGCCAGCGGGTGCAGGAGAGCTTGCGCCTGGGACGCAGCGGTATTGAGCTGGTGGCCGAGCGTAAGGAACGTGGTTTCCGCAGTGGTCTTTCCGGTGTTATTTATGGCTTTGATAGTAGCGGCCTGAAGCGGCGCTATCGTAAAAATTTACCCGAGTTTGGCCAGTGGGCCTGGGCTAGTGTGGAGCAGGCCCTGGAGCAGGCTGCTCTTGTTGAGGCAGATTTGGCCAATGATGAGCGCTGTGGTCTGATCTTTGGTAATGACTCCTCGGTGGTTACAGGGGTGGAGCAATGTCAACTCCTTGCTGAGGCCGGAGAGAGCAGGGGGATTGGCTCTGGTCATATCTTTCGTCTGCTCAACAGTACCGTTACCCTTAATATTGCCACCAAATTACAGCTTCATGGCTGTTCCTGGACTCTGAGCGCTGCCTGCGCCAGTGGTGGCATGGCCATTGGTCAGGCTGCTGAGCTGATCAGCAGCGGCAGGCAGGACAGGATGATCTGTGGCGGGGCCCAGGAGATCTCCTGGCAATCCATGTGTAGCTTTGATGGCCTGGGTGCCTTTTCCCGGCGGGAGGATGATCCGGCTGCTGCCTCTCGGCCCTTTGATGTGGGGCGAGATGGCCTTGTCCCCAGTGGTGGGGCCGCAGCCCTGGTGCTGGAAGAAAAAGAGGTGGCTGTGCAGCGCGGTGCCACTATCTTAGCCGAGATTGAGAGCTATGCCACTACCTCTGATGGTCATCATGTCTCCGTACCCAGTGGTGAGGGTATTGGCAGAGCCATGGCCATGGCTCTGAAACAAGGCGGTCTTGCTGCTGCTGATATTGATCTGGTTATGGCCCATGCCACCTCTACCCAGGTTGGGGATGCCAAGGAGGCCAAGGCCCTGGTGCAGCTCTTTGGAGTTGATCAGGGCAAAGATGGGCCAATTATTGCTGCTACAAAGGCCTTGACCGGCCATGAATTCTGGATGGCAGGTGCCTCGCAGGTGGTCTATGCCCTGCTCATGAGCCAGGGTGGTTTTGTGGCTGGTCACCGCAATCTTGAGCAGGCCGATGATGCCTGCCAGGGCCTGCGTATTGCCAAACAGACCATGGAGTTTAATCCCTCGCGTATCCTTTGTAATGCCTCTGGTTTTGGTGGTGTGAATGCCTCCCTTGTTGTGCGAGTTACTCCATGACAAAGGCGGTGGTGATCGGTTCTGGTATCAGTGGTCTCACCGTGGCGGCCTTGCTTGCCAAGGCAGGCCGAGAGGTGCTGGTGCTCGAAAAAAAGCCCCTGGCCGGTGGGGCCTTGCATCGCTTTAAGCGCCAGAAAATTCCCTTTGATGTGGGTTTTCATTATACTGGTAATCTTGGGCCTGATGATTTTACCCGGCGTTTATGGCGCTATCTGGGTGTGGAACCTCTGCTGGATATTGTCCCTTTTCCAGAGGATGGCTATGATCACGTTTACATCCATGGCCGAGCTCAACCATTGCAGGCTTCCTTTTCCTATGAAAGCCTCACTGCCCATCTCAACGAACAATTCCCTGCCGAGCAGCAGGCTATTGCCCGCTATTTTGCCGCAGTGCAGGAGATCTGTGCTGATGTGCCTTTTTATGATCTTGACCTGCCCTTAACCCCTTTTCTGCAAGGTTTGGGTACTCGTCACCAATCTTTGGCTGATTTCCTCAACTCTATTACCAGCAATCAGGAGCTGCAGGCCATTCTTTCTCTGCCCACCTTCCTCTATGGCGTGCCGGTGAGCCGGGCACGATTTGATGTCCATGCCATGGTGGCCCATAGCTATTATATGGGAGCCTATACCATAGCTAATGGAGGTCAGGCCATTGTTGACAGCCATCTCCATGTTTTGGCCCAGCTGGGGGTGGAGGTGCGCACCTCTGTTGAGGTGGAATCAATAGAGGATGATAATGGCAAGATAAGCGGCGTCAGGGTTAATGATGAATTTATTAGCTGCTCAGAGGTTGTCTTTAGCGGTCATCCCGCCGCCATGTTGGGTCTGGTCAATAATGATTTCTTCCGGCCTGCCTATATAGACCGGCTGCACAATCTGGAAAATACCATGTCCCTCTACGCCCTCTTTGGCCGCTTGCCAGCTGGTCCGGCGCTGGATGCCCTGCAGTGGCATAATTTTTACTCCATGCCATCCGGGCCAGCTGAGTTCAGTGATTTTATGACCAGTTCACCTCAGCATCGGGGATTAATGTTGTCGCGACCAGGGCATTGTGATAGTCAATCGTTGTCCGGCAAGGCGGAAGGTGTTATAATGCTGGCGCCTGCCTCGTGGCAGCAGATGGCCTCTTTCCATGATTCCAGTCATAATAGTCGTTCGGTAGAGTATGCTGCTTTCAAGGAACAGCTGGCCGAGGCCATGATTGATCACGCAGCCCAGATATGGGGTGATGAATATAGAGCCATTGAACCCCTGGCCGTGGGGACACCGCTTACCTTTCGTGATGAACTTTCTGCCCCCCAGGGTGCCTGTTATGGGGCCATGCACTGCCTGGGTCAGTATAATCCCGGTGTACGTACCAAATTGCCAGGGCTCATGCTCAGCGGCCAGTCTACCTTGATGACAGGTGTGGTGGGGGCGGCCTTTTCCGGGCTGGTGACGGCAGGAGAGATGATTGGTCTTGAACAGTTGTGGGAGGATGTAAAGCAATGCCATTAAACAGAGTTGTCATAACAGGCCGGGGCGCAGTCTCCCCCTATGGCCTGGGCGTTGATGATTTTGTCGATAATGTCTGGCAGGGTCATTCTGCCGTTAAAGTTATTGAAGAGTGGGGTGAAATTGGTGGCATGAAGAGCCTGTTGGCTGCGCCTGTGCCCCCTTTTAATGCCAAGAAGTCATTACCCCGTTCCCTCCGCCGGGCCATGGGGCCACTGGCTCTTTATGCTACTTTAGCAGCCAAGGAAGCAGCAGCCGATGCTGGTCTTGATGAGGATTTTTTGACTGGTGGTGAGGTGGGGGCAGTAATTGGCTCCACTACGGGGAGTCCGGAGGCCTTGGCTGCCCTCTATGGTCATTATCTCTTTGATAACTCCATTGCCGCCATCAAGTCGGGTGAATTTTTTAAGATCATGGGCCATAGCTGCAGCGCTAATGTCTGCCTGGCCTTGGGGCTTACCGGTGAACAATGGGCACCATCCAGTGCCTGTACCTCAGCTGCCCAGGCCTTAGGGTTGGGCTATTTACTGGTGGGTAGTGGCCGACAACAGGCCATGCTCTGCGGTGGGGCCGATGAGACTCACGCCTCGGTGACCGGTGTCTTTGATGTGGTAAAGGCTGCCTCGTGTCGCAATGATACTCCTAATGCAACGCCCAGTCCCTTTGATGTTAAACGTGACGGAGTGGTCTGTGGGGCAGGCAGTGGCATCATGGTGCTGGAGAGTCTTGATTCCGCCAGGGCACGTGGAGCGCAGATCTATGGCGAGATTTGTGGCTTTGGTCATGTTAATGACAGTGAACATATTGCCAATCCCCATGCGAGAAGTATGGCTCGCGCCATAGCCCAGGCCATGGCTGAGGCTGGGGTTAGTGGTAGTGAGATTGATTATGTCAATGCCCATGCCACGGGCACGGAGCAGGGTGACCTAGCCGAGGCCCAGGCCATAGCCCAGGCTGTGAGTAGCTCTGTGCCGGTGAGTTCCTTAAAGGGGCATTTTGGTCATACCTTGGGGGCTGCTGGTGCCTTGGAGACCATTATTCTACTGGAAATGCTGAAGCGCCAGGAAATTGTCCCCACCTTGAATTTGACGGAACCAGATCCAGAGTGTAGCTGTGTTGATCTGGTCCAAGAGATGCGGCCTGCGTCGTTGACAACAATAGTGAAAAATAATTTTGCCCTGGGCGGTGTTAATGCTGCCCTTGTAATTAGGGCCATATAAGGAGAGTTACAGAATGATGTCTGATGATGAGCTACGCCAGAAGGTTGTGGAGGTTCTGGCCGCTGAATTTGAGCTTGACCCCGCTGATATGATACCTACGGCAACCCTCTATGATGATCTGGATCTGGATAGCCTGGATGCGGTGGACATGGTGGTGGTCTTGGAAAAAACCTTTGCCTTTAAGCTCAGTGATGAGGAGCGCTTGCGTTCCATCCGTACCATGGATGACCTCTTTATCTTTCTTATTGATCTGAAGAATCAGTCTGCATGAGTTGAAGGGAGATATGGGGGCTTTCTGCTTTAATCTATATTTTTGGCCGGTTTTTATCGTTCTTACTGTCATCTCTGTTACTCTCTGTCTCCCTCTGTTAGTTCTTGGTCGGGTATTTTGTCGGCAATACAGTGTGGCCAGTATGCAGCGCCGTCTTATTCGGTTTTATGGGCGAGTGTTGGTCTGTATTGTGCCTTTTTTGCGGCCAGTACGTATTGTCTATAAGGGTGCCGCTCTTCCGCAACCAGCTATTCTGGTGCCAAATCACACTTCATCCATTGATCCCTTTGTTTTTGGTGCCTTACCCTTAGAGAATGCCTTTGTCACCTCTTGGCCCTTTAAAATCCCAGTTTACAGTCTTTTTATGCGGTTGGCCCATTATGTGGATGTGCGCAAGGGCTGGAGTGAAGTAGCCATTGGCGTGGAAGGGCTACTCAATGAGGGCTCTTCGGTTACCATTTGGCCGGAGGGCCATCGCACCCGCACCGGAGAGATTGGTCGTTTTCGTCGGGGTGCCTTTGAGTTGGCGGTTAGTACCGGCATCCCCATTGTGCCGATCTGTATCACTGGTTCACGAACCGTGATGCCTGCTGGCCAGATGTTTTTGCAACCAGCCCAGGTCACCCTGACCCTGTTAGATCCCATCTACCCTCGTCAGGATCGTGAGGCCTCTGATGAGGTGGTGTACTTGCGTGATACGGTACGGGCTGTACTTGTCGAGGAGTTGGCTTCGTGCTAGGTCGACGAAGAAAGGGGTAGTGTTCTCCGCTTTCACACTCTGTTCAGTACCCCCTTGAGGGGTATAAAATGTCCTTGATCTCTTTGGCCCACTGTTAAGTTTGAGTTGGTTGCACATCAAAGGTTGGGAGATTTGCGATAGGTAAGGGGAAGGGGGGGGCTGTCTTTGCGGCGTATTCAGGAATTTACGTAGTATTGTCTTAGTGAACGTAATAAAAAAAGTATAAATATTTAGCAGCGAAGCGCGTGGATGAGTGTTTTTTATGCAGTGAACTTAGACAATCAAGAAAATTAATGTCGTAGCCGCAAAGACAGCCCCCCTTCCCCTGGGCAACAGCACGAAATTATCTAAATGAGACGAGGTAATTAAGTTAGAATTAAGCCATGAGCACTATCAACAAAACATATAGCCTGAAAGAGGGACTAGCCTTACGTTGCGCTACTCCAGAATCCAGGGAACAAACCCAGTTAGCCCTACTGCGTTCTCATCTCCAGCAGGCCAGCCGGATGCCCTTTTATAAAGAACGTTTTCGAGAGCTTGGTTTTAATCCTGAGGATATCCAAAGCCTTGCGGATCTGGCCCATCTACCCCTGACCAGTCGCCGCGATCTCGATGGCGGCTATGCTTCCTTCAGCAATGAGCAAGAGAGCCCCTTTGCTGATATTGCCCTTACCTCTGGTACCACCGGTGATCCAGTGGTGGTGCCCTATACCCCTTTTGATCTGGAGCGCCTGGCCTATAATGAGATGATGGCCTTTTATGGGGCTGGTGTGCGGGCTGGAGACCGAGCCTTGCTCACCGTGACCCTGGATCGCTGCTTTATTGCTGGTCTGGCCTATTATTCTGGCCTGGTAAAACTAGGGGCCGCCGCCATCCGCAGTGGTGCTGGTCAGCCCGCCCGGCAATGGCATCTGATTAATACCCTGCAACCGCAATTTTTGGTGGGTGTTCCTACCTTTCTGCTGCAACTGGCGCAATGGGGCTTGGCCAATGGTATGAGCCCTCAGCAGGCTGGAATCATCGGTATTATTACCATTGGTGAACCCACCCGCCATGCTGATTTGACCCTGACTCCTTTAGGAGAGCTGCTTAAAGAGAGCTGGGGAGCACCACTCTTCTCTTCCTATGGTGCCACTGAGCTGGAGACAGCCTTTTGCGAATGCTCCCATCGTCGGGGTGGCCATGTCCATCCTGAGTTGATGGTGGTGGAGATTGTTGATGATGAGGGTACTCTTCTGCCCGTTGGTGAGCCTGGAGAAATTGTGGTCACGCCCCTGGGGGTGGAAGGTATGCCTCTGGTTCGTTTTAGAACTGGTGATGTGGCGCGCTTAGATGACACACCTTGCCCCTGTGGCTGGCAGACTCCTCGCCTTGGTCATATTGAGGGTCGTTTAGCCCAACGCCTTAAGTATCGTGGCACCACCCTCTATCCGGAAATGATCTTCCATGCCCTGCAAGAGATTCGCAGTGTTCAGGGTGCCTATGTGGAGGTGCGCTCTGGCTATGAGCTGGCTGATGAGGTCACGGTGGTGGTGGGCGGTCAGGTGGATGAGGCCCAGGTCAGTGAGTTATTGCAGGCCAAATTGCGGGTACGGCCCACCATTGTCATAAAGTCTCATCATGAGGTGGCCGCGACTATGGTTCAATCTGGTGGGCGTAAACCACAGAAATTTTTTGATTATAGGTAAATGCCCAGAAGTGCACGTTTCATGTTATTACCTGAAAAAAATATGATTATAGATGATTGGCTGGTCAGGCTAGAGACTGAGGGGTTGACGTACTCATCTTATTAGATATAGTACCCATTGTTTTCTCGTCTATTACCTACACGCCTACTACATACCTTTAACGAAAAAAAACTAACTTATGTCTTGTCTATCTGAACACTGGGGGCTTGAATTTACCCAGGAAGAGATCTCCCAGGCCAGGGCCCATGGTGGCCTACTTTCCATTGAACTGGAACTTTCACGTATCTGTAATTTGCGTTGCATCTATTGCTATGCCTCTTCTGGTATTGCCCAGGAGAATGAGCTGACCCTGGAGGAACTTTACGGGGTGATAGATCAGGCCGTGGAGCTGGGGGCGCGAAAGATCATTGTTTTAGGTGGTGGGGAGCCTTTTCTCTACCCGCATCTCTTTGAGGTTATTGACTATATCTTGAGCAAAAAGGTGGAGACCGATGTTTTTACCAACTGTACCAAGATGACTGCTGAAGATGCTGTGAAGTTGTACGAGCGTGGTGTTGGGGTGGTGATCAAGATGAACAGCCGCAAGCCAGAGCTGCAGGATCTTCTCGCTGGCCGGGAGGGGACCTATGACGCCATTCAGGAGGGCCTAGCCCATCTGCAGAAGGCAGGGTATCCTGATGCTGAACATACCTTGGGTATTGAGACCATCATCTGTGGCCAGAATTATGACGAGTTGGTGGATCTCTGGTGCTGGGCACGGGACCAGGATATCGTCCCTTATATCGAGACCATGACCATGCAGGGCCGAGCCACTGATCATCCTGAGCTTGAGGTGCATCCCACCAAAATTAAGGAGCTTTTTGAAAAGCTGGCAGTGGTGGATGCTGAAAAATATGATCGGGTTTGGGTCCCCCATCCACCCTTGGTGGCTTCCCAATGTGCGCGCCATGAGTATTCCTGTACCGTGACCTCCACTGGTGATGTGCACCCCTGCCCTGGCGTCAGTGTCTCAGCTGGTAATATCAGAGAACAGTCCCTGGCAGATGTGCTGCACAAGAGTGTGGTTATTCAGGATCTGCGTAATATCAGAAATACCATTAAGGGCGAGTGTGCTGATTGCGAGTTTAACTCTAACTGCTATGGCTGCCGTGGCCATGCCTACCAGGTCACCGGTGATTATCTGGCCGAGGATCCCCTCTGCTGGTTGAAGGCTGGAGTGAAAAAGATTTGAACGTCAAACATCGAACATTGAACATTGAACATCGAATGTGGAAATCGCGGTGCGAATCTTTCAATAAGGTAAAGCCTATGCCAAGGGCACGCAGAGTGTCGCAAGATCCCTCAGCTTCTTGGTGGTGTCATATTCACCATTTGACGTTGAGTGTTCGATGTTCGATGTTTGTTGTTTGTTTCGTTGTTTCCTTCCTATATACGCCTTTGGCTGTGGCTGAGGAACACAAATTATCATCACCCTTGACAATGCTTATGGGGTATGGCTTTACCCATACCAGCCTTGGGAAGACCAAGCAGTGGGTGGAGACCATTGATTTGGTGGGGCGCTATGAGTATGGCGGTACTGAGGATATCGGGGAGTCCTGGTATCTGGGGCGTCATTCACTCCTTGTTGAGCTGCCTGTTCATTTTGTGGTGGATCCGGCGGCCAGCCCCATGGTGGGCCTTGCTTTTTTGGCCTGCTATCGCTTCACCAACCTTGGCAAGCTGCAACCCTATGGTTTTGCTGGTGGTGGCCCCCTTTATAGCGGTAGCAAGATTGAGGGCATGGGTACCCATTGGAATGGTAACTGGCAATTGGGCGTGGGGCTGCGACTGCCCAGGCCTGACGGCCATGACCTGAAGTTTGAGTACCGTTTCCACCATATCTCCAATGGTGGTCGCACTGAGCCCAATGATCCCCTTAATTCCAGTAAGGTGCTGGTTGGGATAAGCTTTTGAGTACTATGAAACTGGCAACTGGTAACAGGCAACTGCACTATGCCCTGGACGATGACCCGGACGAGGAAATTTGCACCATCCTGCAGGAGATACCGGGGCGCTGGGGGCGCATGACCCCTTTAAGTCGAGCCGTGGTGGTAGAGGCCGGGCGCCTATTGCAACAAACAGGTTTGTTGGTAGCAGGACGCCATTTTAATATACGTGGTAAGAAGGTCGGCCTTGTCGGTGCCACGCGCCGTGGTTCCCTCGCAGTGGATCAGGAGTTTGCTGGCAGTATGGCAGAAAATCCGCAATTGGCCAGTCCTGCCCTGTTTGGTTATACCCTAGCCAATATTCCCTTGGCTGAGGCGGCCAACCATTATGGCCTGGTGGGGCCTGTCTTTGCTCTCTATAGTACGGATGACCCTCTGAAGATGGCTACCCTGGAGGCGAAACGCTGGTTGGCTGCTGGCCAGGTTGACTTGATGTTGGCCTGTGAATTTGATGATCTAAGCCACAATGATGACCTGGCCTTAACTGTGGATTTTGCAATAGTGGCACCTGTTTAGCAAGGGTATGGAACTAATATAACCTCAAGACTGTAACTGTTCAGATATGCTCCATATTCGTTCATTTAGAGATTCAAAGCGTACTTGTGTTATTCTAGAATCTTTAAATGGGCGAATATGGGGTGCAGCTGAACAGTTACTAATAGTGAATACATTATGACCGCTGTAAGCCTTATATATCCGAAATGGAATAAGATACCGGAACAAACTGAATTTCACCTGCCGCCCCATGGCCCTGTCTGTGTGGCTGCCTGTGTACCGGAAGAGTATGAGCTGACCTTTATTGATGAGAATGTCGATGATATCGATTTTGGCGCAGATGTAGACGTGGTACTGGTCTCCATGATGCTCACCTGCCAGCTGCCCCGTGGTAAGGAGATCATTGCTAAATTTCGTGAGCTTGGCAAGCCGGTGATCATTGGTGGCATTGCTGCCATGCTTCATTCCGAGGAACTTTATGGTGTGGCTGATTCCATCTTTCTGGGCGAAACAGAGGATGGCCGTCTGGCCGGGGTGCTCAATGATGTGGAGAATGGTCAGCTCAAGGATAAGTATGATTATTTTCATGACTTTCCCCCCATTGATTCCGTAGGGCCAGCCCGGCGCTCAATCCTCCATGCTGAGCGTTATGTCTATCGTGGTGTCAAGATGGTGGATCTTGTCCATGCCTCCAGGGGCTGCCGCTTCAACTGTTTTCCCTGTGCCACTGCCTTTTTGGGTGGTCGGCAGTTTCGGCCACGCCCTGTTGATACGGTGGTGAAGGAGCTGGCTGCCATTGATAATAACCGCATCTTTCTGGTTGATAATTCCCTGGCCCAGGATCGCCAATGGGTCATGGATCTCTTTGAGGGTATTAAACCCCTGAAGAAGAAGTGGATCTCCCATCCCATCCTTGATGAGGAGGCGGTGGTGAAGAAGGCCGCTGAGGCCGGTTGCTGGTATGTCTATCAGGCTGTATTTGATACCTCAGACGTTATTCGTGATCGGGTTAAACGCCTCAAAGACCATGGTATTGGTGTGGAGGCAGCTGTACTGTTGGGCACCGATAACCAGGATGCCGATTACATCAAACGGCTGGTGGATTTTCTGCTGGAGATTGATATTGATATGGCTGAGTTCTCCATCCTCACCCCCTTTCCCCATGCGCCGGTTACCGAGAAATATGCCAAGGAGGGTCGTATCCTCCATACTGACTGGAATCGTTATACCACGGCTGAGGTGGTGTATCATCCTAAGCTGATGACACCTGAGGTGCTGCAGGAGATGTACCATTATGCCTGGGATAATTTCTACAAAGAAATGCCCCAGTCCCTGCGCATGGCTCGTCTCTTTGCCGATGTGGTTAGAAAAGAGATGGATGATGGCTCCTATGTGCCACGGCATCTTAGTGCGAATCGCAGCTGGTAGGGCTGGAATATCGCATGAACAGACATGAACGTCGAACATTGAACGTTTATCATCGAACATCGAATGAGGAAATCGCTTCGCTTCATCTAAATAAAATTTAATTCCATGTTGAACATTCGATGTTAAGCGTTCGATGTTCATCCTTTCAAGTTACTATAATCTATTATAATGTCCCAAATCCTCCTCATCTCCTCAAACCAAGTAACCATCCCCTATCCAGTCTATCCCCTGGGGGTGGCCCATCTTGTCGGTGCCTTGCGAGATGCGGGGCATGAGGTGCATCATTTTGATCTCCTTTCCCATGGTGGCCAGGATTCCTTAGTTTCGTTGCTTAAGGAAAAAAGCTTTGACCTGGTAGGGGTCTCCATCCGTAATCTTGATACGGTGGACAGCAATGATCCCCAGGGTCTGTTGGTAGATATCGGACCTTGTATTGCCTCAATTAAGGAGTTGAGTTCTGCCCCTCTGGTCTTAGGTGGTGCTGGCTTTTCCATCATGCCCGAGACCTTGCTTGATATCTTTGCGGCTGATTATGGTGTGGTGGGCGAAGGTGAAAAACTTCTCAGTTGGCTCATCACCGAACTTAGCGCTGGCCGACCACCGGTTGAACGCCTCTTTTATGCCGATCGTAACGAGGAAAAATGGCCCAAACCATACTACGATCAGCAGGCCTGTGACTATTACACCAAGCATGGTGGGATGGTGGGGGTGCAGACCAAACGTGGCTGTCCCCGCAACTGTGCCTATTGCTCCTACCCTACCATTGAGGGTAAGCGCATGCGCTACCGTGACCCTGATGAGGTGGCGGAGGATGTGGATCGCCTCAGCAGGGAGCATGGCGTGCGCTATATCTTTTTTACCGATGGAGTCTTTAATGATCAGAGCGGTCATTTTCGTCTGGTGGCCGAGGCCCTGATAAAAAAGGGCAATACAACCCCCTGGTGTGCCTATTTTAGGCCACAGCATATCGTGGCAGATGATTTGCGCCTGTTAAAACGGGCTGGACTGGCCACCCTGGAACTTGGCACCGACGCGGCGACAGATACCACCCTGGCTGGGATTAATAAGGGCTTTACCTTTGCTGAGGCGGTAGAGGCCAATCGTCTGGTGGTGGAGGCAGGCCTGCCCTGTGCCCATTTTCTCATGTTTGGTGGCCCGGATGAAACCTCGGCCACCCTGGCTGAGGGTATTGAAAATATAAAAAAACTGCCTAACTCGGTGGTTTTTGCCTTTACCGGTATTCGCATCCTGCCCGGCACAACTCTCTATGAGCGCGCTATTGTCGATGGTCTGATCACTGCCGATGATCCCTTGGTGGAACCGACTTTTTACTATTCACCCCTGGTAAGTCGCCAGGAGATTGATCATTCTCTACGTACGGCCTTTGCTGAGCGTATGGAATGGGTCTATCCCTGCAGTGAGACAGAGGGGCGGGTGCGGATGTTGCACAGTATGGGCCATGTGGGGCCGTTGTGGGATTTGTTGATTTGAAGAAAACCCTCCTTGTCATCCCTCTCTATAACCACGCTGCTACTGTGGCCCAGGTAGCAGCACAGGCCTTGGCCACCGGCCTGCCACTATTGGTGGTTGATGATGGCTCCACGGATGAAGGTTTGCAGGCCGTAGAACATCTGCAATGTTATACCCTGCAATTAGCAGAGAATCAGGGCAAGGGGGCGGCCATCCTGGCCGGTGCTGACTTTGCCGCTGAGCATGATTTTGAGGCCATCATCACCATTGATGCCGATGGCCAGCATGATCCGGCCGATGCCCTGTTGTTGCTGGCCAAGAGCGAAGAGGAGTGGCCCGCCATTGTTATTGGTGCCCGGCAGATGGTACAGAATACGGTGCCTGGTGCCAGTCATTTTGGCCGCAGTTTTTCCAATTTTTGGGTACGCCTGGAGTGTGGTGCGGATCTTCCCGATACCCAGAGCGGCCTGCGTTTGTACCCTCTGGCGGTGCTGCAATTTCATCGTTGGTCACGTAGGCGCTATGATTTTGAGATTGAAGTGCTGGTGCGTTCCAGTTGGGCTGGGATTAAGCTGACCTCGGTGGATGTTTCGGTTCATTACCCGCCGGCAGATGAACGGATCAGCCATTTTCATCTGGGTTTGGATAATGTGCGTCTCAGTCTGCTCCATACCCGTCTGGTCTGTCGGCGTCTGTTGCCCTTGCCCAGTCGGAAGATGCTGCCCCAGGAAAAAAAGGTGCGGCAGAAGTTGGCCATTGGTAACCCCTGGACGGCCTTAAAACAACTTTGTCAGCAGCATAGCTCGCCATTTTGGTTGGCCCTGGCAGTATGGTTGGGTATCTTCATGGGAGCTTTACCCATTTTAGCAGGGCACACCGTGGCAATTATGTATGTGGCTCATCGTCTCCATATCAATATGGTGGCGGCAGTGGCGGCTAGTAATTTTTGTATGCCACCTGTGGTGCCGGTGCTCTGTGTCCAGACCGGTTATTTTTTGCAGCATGGTCAGTTACTCCTTGATTTTAGCTGGGAGAAATGGTTGTTGGAGGGCCATTATCGCCTGCTTGATTGGCTCCTTGGTTCCTTGGTGCTGGGGCCGTTGTTGGGGCTTGTTGGGGGGGCTATTATGTATGCTGCAGCTCTCCATTTTAAAGGAATGGTTCAGGCTAAGGTATGACGGGGCGTACTCTTGCACAACGTTTGGAGGCTCTGGGCCATGGTTTTTTTTACCTGGCTCTGTTCCTGGCTGGCCAGCTGGGGGGGTATATCCTGCTGGTGCCGGTGATGTTTGTCTATGTGCTTTGTAGTCGTTCTATTCAAGCTCGCATGGCTCCCTATCTGCACCGCCGTTTTCCCGAGCAGGGCCGCTGGCAGCGCTCTGTGGCAGGCTATTATAATTTACTGGCCTTTGGTCAGATTCTCGTGGATCGCGGTTGGCTGGGGGTAAAACCCAAGGCCAGCATGAATGGCACGACCATTGGCTACGAAAAGCTTGAGGAGTTGCTGGCCAAGGGCAAGGGGGTGGTACTTATCACCGCCCATGTTGGGAATTGGCAGACAGCCCTGGCCCATCTTGGTAAGTTATCAAAGCCGGTGCATGCCCTGATGCGATATGATCAGGATGCGGCAGCCAAGCATTATTTTGATGTGGGAGAGAAGAAACGCCCCTTTGCCATCATTGATGCTGAGGGAGCCTTTGGTGGTATGGTGGATGCTGCTGCCGCCCTGGCACGGGGTGAGGTGGTGACCATCATGGGGGATCGCTATATTAAGGGTTCTTTTTCCACGGTGGATTTTTTTGGTGATGCGGTACGTTTGCCCGATTCTGCCTATGTGCTGGCCTCCTGCTCCCAAGCGCCGGTGGTGATCATGCTCAGTGCTAAGACTGGTAGGCGCAGTTATGAGTTGAAAATATGGGATGTTCTCTACCCTGAGTACCAGTCCCGTGATGAACGAGCCGCCATGATTAAGGGCTGTGCCCAACGTTTTGCCCACACCCTGGAGAAATATCTCAGAATATACCCCTATCAATGGTATAATTTTTTCAATTTTTGGAAACAGTGATTTAGGAATTTTGCCTAGGAATATAATTATTCAGCGCGGGTAAAAAAAATACCCCAAACTCTGAACCGTAACTGTCCTGTAGTGCTTTAGATTTGTTCATTTGGGACTTCGAAGCATACTAGTGTATTCGAGAAGGCCGAAATGGGCAAAGATGAAGTGCTACAGGACAGTTACAATAGGAATTGTGATGGATGAACTAAAACAGAAGATAAAAGAGATTTTTGTTAATGATCTGAAGATCCAGGGTGTCAAGCCCGAGGATATTGCTGACGATACCCAGCTCTTTGGCGATGGCCTTGGCCTTGATTCCCTGGATGCAGTGGAATTGGTGGTGTTGATCCAGAAACATTTTGGTGTGGAGATTGCCAACATGGACGAGGGCAAAGAGGCCTTTGTCGATATTAATACCCTGGCCAAATATATTAAGGAACGTCAGTAATATGAGTGGAGTTTTATCTGGCATAGCTGTCAGCGGTATGGGCTGTATCTCTGGTGCTGGTGCTGATCTGGTTGAGCATGAACTCTGCGTGGCTGGTACGCCTTCTACTTGTGCGTCGGTGCCGGAGTGGTTATTCGGTACTAAACTAACTTTCCCGGTATTTATGGCCCGTCAGGATCCATTGGGCCCAGTGGCCCGTCAGATCATGGCCAGCAATACCTATGGCTTGACCGAGGACAATGTTCATCGTACCGTGCTGCTGGCCTTGGAGGCTGCAGTGCAGGCCCTGGAGCATGCTGGTCTTGATCTGGCTGATCTTCGTCAGCGCAAGGTGGGTATCTGTCTTGGTACCACGGTGGGGTGCGGTTTTAATGCTGAACCCTATTATGCGGCCTGGCGCCAGGATGAACGACCTGATCTTGACCCCGTGTTGCGCTATTTTCATGCCAATATAAGTTCCACGGTGCAGGCCTTGCTGGGCTTGCACGGACCTGTAGCTGTGGTGACTAATGCCTGTGCTTCGGGTACCGATGCCATTGGTCTGGCCAAGGGCTGGCTGGAGACAGGGCGCTGTAATATTGCCCTGGCTGGCGGTGCTGATGGTATGTCACGTATTGCCTTAAATGGCTTTGCCTCCCTGATGCTCACCGATAGCCAGCCATGTCGCCCCTATGATGTCAGCCGGAAGGGCCTGAATCTAGGGGAGGGGGCGGGTATTGTTTGTTTGGAAGGGACGGATGATGTTGTGAACCGAGGAGGTCGCTGTTTGGGCTATGTACGTGGCTATGGTGCTGGTTCTGATGCCTATCATCCTACCGCTCCCCACCCAAAGGGTCGGGGTATGGTTACTGCCATTAGTAAGGCCCTTTCAGCCGCCGACACAGCCATTCACGACATCAGTTTCATAAATGGTCATGGTACCGGGACCTCAGCCAATGATGGCGCTGAGACCACGGCCATTGCTGCAGTTTTTGGTGCCTATCAGGTGCCTCTCATCTCCACTAAACCTCTTACTGGTCATACCTTAGGTGCTGCTGGTGGTCTGGAGGCGATTTTTACCCTGTCAGCCCTTAATAAAGGTAGGGTCAAGGGCTCAGTGCGCTGCCAGGATATTGATCCTGCTTTCCTCTATCAACCCCTGCCTGCAGGCGAGGAGGTTGCTTTGGCTGGCAAGATAGGCATTTCGCAATCCTTGGCCTTTGGCGGTGGAAATGGCTGTCTGGTTCTGGAGGGAGGCATTCATGACTGAGGTACGCATATTGGCAAGCAGCCAGGTTACCACCATTGATTTTGATGGCTTGGATCATCTCTTACGCGGTCTGCGCCGTTCTGACCCTTTTATTCAGCTGGCTGTATTGGCTGGCCATCATGCCCTGCAACAGTCCGGCATTATGGCTTCCTGTCAGCCCGAGGATGTAGGGGTCTGTGTGGGCTCCACCACCGGACCCCTTAAAACCAATTTTGATTTCCTAGATACCCTCTTTGATGATGGTGAGGGCCAGGCCTCTCCCACCCTTTTTTCTCACTCGGTGCATAATGCTGCAGCTGGCTATGTCTCGCGGCTTCTTAATCTGCAGGGCATGTCACAGACCGTTACCACCAATGGTTGGCCTTTTTTGGCGGCCTTGAGTGACGCCCGCTGGTCAGTGGTCAGCGGTATGTTGCCTTATTGTCTGGTGCTGGGTATTGAAGAGTCATGCCCGGTCCTTGATGAGGCGGCAGGACGCTTGGTTGGTAAGAATGATCGTTTGCCACAGATGGGGGCAGTGGCCTGGTTATTGAGTGCTAATGAGCAACCAGGGCTGACCTTGGCTGAAATTACCATTGATGAACAGTATAATGACGAGGTCTATTTATTAAGTCGTGATAGAGAGGTCTTTTCTGCCAGTGTTGAGCTGCCCAGCTATTCCTCTGGATCACTGGCCTCCTGTCTCTCCCTGACCACAGCTATGGAGAGGATAAAGAGCGGCATAGGCCAGGGCAACTGGCAGGTGAAGGCACCCTTTGGTTCGGCGCGTTGTGAGTTTGGAAAAGCAAGTTGACAGTTGCCAGTTATCAGTTACCAGTTATCAGTATACAGCTAAAAAAATGGCAGTTATAAAATAAAGATAACACCCAACAACTGAAAACTAATAACTGACAACTGATAACTTTTTATACAACTACCTGGAACCTCTACACCTCTCACTACTAAGACCATGGATACAACGCAAAAATCCCCCATCGCCTTCATCACCGGTGCCAGTCGTGGCATTGGCGCAGCCATAGCTAAACGCCTGGCGGCCAGTGGTTATGATATCTGGCTCAACTATCACTCTGCCCATGAAGCAGCCGCCGAGGTGCAGGCCGCTATCGAAGCCCTGGGCCGCACCTGTCGGCTCTTGCCCTTTGATGTGGCCAATGAGGAACAGGCCTCGATAGCCTTGGAACCATTATTGGCGGAAGACACGCCCTTTGCCTTTATTCACAATGCTGGCATTACCAGGGATACCTTGTTGCCCATGATGCAGCGTCAGGAATGGGATGCGGTTATTGATGTCCATCTCAATAGTTTTTTTATTCTTGGCCGTATGTTGAGTAAGGTCATGATTTCCCAGCGTCAGGGGCGCATTGTTGTTATTGCCTCCACCTCTGGCGAGACGGGTCAAGCCGGGCAGGTCAATTATTCAGCAGCAAAGGCTGGTCTCATCGGCGCAGCTAAGGCCCTGGCCCGAGAGTTGGCACGGCGTAATT
>JAOZSN010000248.1:333-2708 GCA_029939635.1 Deltaproteobacteria bacterium | reverse complement strand
CTAAGGAAGGTTGACTGGGAGCTGATAAGCTACAGCTTCCCTCCGACCCGGGCCTGTTGGCGGATGCCGATGTCTTGGTGGTGGCCGTACCTACTCCCATTGATCAGGCCTGGCAGCCTGATTTGCGTCCTTTGCAAGGGGCCTCTACCCTTGTTGGTCAGTATATGAAGAAGGGGGCCATCGTTGTTTTTGAATCCACTGTCTATCCTGGTACCACCGAGGAGGTGTGTGTTTCTATCCTTGAGAAGGAATCGGGCTATGGCTGGCAGGACGGTTTTTTCGTCGGCTATTCACCGGAGCGCATTAACCCAGGTGACACCAAGCATACATTGAAGAAGATTGTAAAGATTGTCTCTGGCGATACACCTGAGACCTTGGCAACCTTAGTGGAGGTGTATGGCTCCATTATCGAGGCTGGCCTGTGTCAGGTGGGGCAAATTAAAGAGGCCGAGGCCGCTAAGGTTATCGAGAATGTCCAGCGAGACTTGAATATTGCTCTGATGAATGAGCTGGCCTTGATTTTTGACCGCCTTGGGGTTGATACCCTCAATGTGTTGCAGGCTGCTGGTACCAAGTGGAATTTTTTACCCTTCCGGCCAGGATTGGTTGGTGGACATTGTATAGGCATTGATCCTTATTATTTAACCCATAAGGCGCAGACGGTTGGTTTCCATCCAGAGGTGATTTTGGCCGGCCGCAAGCTCAATGACGGCATGGGAAAATTTATTGCTGAAAAAACAGTAAAACTGCTGCTTAAAGGAGGCTCTCGTCTGCAGGATGTAAAGGTGGGGGTCTTGGGCTTAACCTTTAAGGAGGATTGCCCGGACCTACGTAACTCCAAGGTGGTGGATATTATCACTGAATTGGCCGAATATGGTGTTGACGTACAGGTTACTGATCCGCGTGCGACTACGGCTGAGACCCAGCGTTTCTTTGGACTTGATCTCTGCGCATTCTCAGACCTGCAGGATCTGAATGCCCTCATCCTGGCAGTGCCTCATCAGGCCTATCGTGATATGGATCTGACTGATTTTACCAGGAAATTGGCTCCAGGGGGGTGTCTAATCGATGTCAAATGTATGCTTGATATGGCTGAGGTAGAGGCAAGCGGCGTGTGTTTTTGGAGACTGTAATCAATCTTTACACTCTCTAACTTCTACCTGTTATTTCTGCTCGGCCATACTGATCCTCAAAACGGACAATGTCATCCTCCCCCAGATAAGAACCTGATTGTACCTCGATGAGTTCCAGGGGAATAACACCGGGATTTTCCAGGCGATGGGTGGTGCCTAAAGGAATGTAGGTGGATTCGTTTTCTGACAGGTTGAATACCTCTTCGCCTTTGGTGATGCGTGCCGTACCGCTGACAACAATCCAGTGTTCAGCACGATGATGGTGCATCTGTAGGGAAAGGGTGGCGCCTGGGTTAACGATGATGATTTTGACCTGGAACCGTTCACCGTTTATAATACCCTCATAAGAGCCCCATGGTCGGAAGACTTGACGGTGAAGGTTTGCTTCTGGGCGTTTATCGTGGCGTAACCTGGTGACGATTTTTTTTACTTCCTGGACACGATTCTTGGGTGAGACCAGAACCGCATCAGCGGTTTCAACCACCACTAGATCATCTACCCCTACAGCGGCAATGAGTCGATGGGAGCTGTGCAGATAGGAGTTGTGGCTGTCATGGTTTAAGATGTCGCCGTGCATGACATTGCCGTCGCTATCCTGTCCGCCTACCTCCCAGAGGGCGGCCCATGAGCCGATATCACTCCAACCAGGATCAACCGGTATCACCACACCTTCTGAGGTTTTTTCCATTACGGCATAGTCAATGGAGTCACTGGGACAGGAGGCAAAGAGCTCTTTGTCAAGACGGAGGAAGTCGAGGTCTGGGTGGCTTTTATCGTATGCCTGCTGGCATGCGGTTGCCATGGCTGAGTTATGTTGGTCAAGTTCTGCCAGAAAACTGGCCGCTTTCAGGAGAAACATGCCTGAGTTCCAGAAGAAATTACCGGTGTCTACATAGTGAGAGGCTGTGTCGATGTCTGGTTTTTCAACAAACTGTTTAATAGCAAAGCAGCCATCGGCATCAGCTATGGGATCACCTTTTTCTATATACCCATAACCTGTTTCTGGTCCTTCTGGCACAATACCAAAGGTAACCAGCTTGCCCTGTTTGGCCAAGGGGGTGCCACGTTCTATGGCCTCGGTGAAATGATCCACATTTTGGATAAGGTGGTCTGCCGGTAGGATGAGCAGCACGGCCTCCGCCGGGCTGCGAGCATCAAGCGTGCCCTGGACAGCGAGCTTTACTTCTACTCAAAGATATTCGGCTTTGAGTTGGCAGAAGCAATAGAGCCTGTTGAGATCTT
>JAOZSN010000248.1:0-323 GCA_029939635.1 Deltaproteobacteria bacterium | reverse complement strand
GGGCGGCCAAGGCTACAGCGGGTGCTGTGTTTCGGCCTATTGGCTCCAAGATGATGGCTGCGGGGCTAACTGGAGTTTGTCGGAGTTGTTCGGCAACCAGAAAACGATGCTCTTCATTACAGATAACTAATGGGGCATTGATGCCTTCATGGTCAGCCAAGCGAGTAGCTGTTTGTTGCAAGAGGGTGAGTTCACTGGTGAGGGCCAGTAACTGTTTGGGGTAGAATTCACGAGAAAGGGGCCAGAGGCGGGTGCCTGAGCCACCGCAAAGGATAACAGGAGTGATCATTGTTTTTACCTTTTTTTGCTTTTTCTATCCTGTC
>JAOZSN010000110.1:9842-10236 GCA_029939635.1 Deltaproteobacteria bacterium | reverse complement strand
AGCCAGAGATTCCTTGTCCACCATAACTTCTAAGGTGATCACCGCCATCTCAGCAACGGAATTATGCCCATGCTTGAGGATATTCCGAATAAACCCAGGGGCAGATTCTTCGGTTATCTTATCCTCACTCTTATAACAGAGGCGACCACATTCCTCGATACGCAGGGCAAGGCTCTGCTCATCGAGATCTTTCATTATCTCATAGGATGGGGGGATGACGATCATAGGGGTAGGTTAATAGGGCTGAAGGTTGAAAAATATAAGCTGCGAATTGCGCGGATTACACGAAGAAAAAACAAAAATAATTTGTGAAAACCCGTGCAATTCGCAGCAAAAAAATCATTGATGATGACACGAACCGCCAGCGCAGGAACCACCACCTTTGATCTTGTCA
>JAOZSN010000110.1:0-9832 GCA_029939635.1 Deltaproteobacteria bacterium | reverse complement strand
ACACGCAGGTTGGCAATAACAGGCGGAAGTTTTTCCAAGATATAATCCACCTCATCTTCGGTATTATAGACCGAAAGAGAGAAACGGATAGAGCCGTGGGCGGCAGTAAAGGGTACGCCCATGGCACGCAGAACATGGGATGGTTCTAGGGAACCAGAGGTACAGGCAGAACCAGACGAGGCACAGATACCAAACCGATCCAAATGCAGCAAAATAGCCTCCCCTTCCACATATTCAAAGCTAACGTTGGTGGTATTGGGCAAGCGAATATCCTTTTTGCCATTCAAAATGGTATTTGGCACTAAAGATAGCAAACCATTCTCCAGCTTATCACGCAGGGCACGTACCGTACTATTCTCCTTAGCCATATTCTTCTTGGCTAACTCACAGGCCATACCTAGACCAATGAGAGAGGCAACGTTTTCAGTACCACCACGCCGACCACCTTCCTGATGTCCACCGATGAGAAAAGGCATATATGGCGTACGTTTACGCACATAGAGAACGCCAATCCCTTTAGGGGCATGGAGCTTATGGCCAGATAACGAGAGAAAATCAACTGGTATCTCTGCCAGATCAATTTCAATCTTACCCACGGCCTGCACCGCGTCGGTATGAAAGAGCACACCGCGCTCCTTGGCAATCTCGGCCATCTCTTTAATAGGAAAAATAACACCTGTCTCGTTATTAGCCCACATGGCCGAGACGATGGCCGTATCTTCTCCAATAGCAGCCTCATAACGAGCCAGATCCAGGGTACCATCGGCCTCAACCGGCAGGGCAGTAATACGATGTTTATGGCCGGTGAGACGATCCAGACTTTCGCATAAATTCTTCACGGCAGGATGTTCCACCCGTGTAGTGATAATATGGCGTTTTTCAGGAAAGGCCTGCAGGGCTGAAAGAATTGCTGTGGAATCACTCTCGGTACCACAGCTGGTAAAAATAATTTCATCAGGCTCAGCCCCAAGCAGATCAGCCACCTGGCCTCGCGCCTTATCAACCGCAGCACCTACCTGATCACCGAAGGTATGCATTGACGAAGGGTTGCCATATAAATCACTAAAATAGGGAAGCATAACCTCCAACACCTCTGGGGCAACCCGGGTGGTGGCATTATTGTCCATATAGATTACTTTTTCATCACTCATCCTTAGCCCTCCTCGACAGTCAGGGTATCAAGCACCTGTTCACGCAGCTTCTTTTCCACGTACTCTTTCAGGGTGGACTGGGACTTAGCACAGCCCACACAGGCACCACGCAGGGAGACAATAACAAAATTGCCATCCACATCAACAAGCTCAATATCACCGCCATCTTTTTTCAAGGTGGGTCTCACCTCACGCTCAAAAACATCCTCGATCATCTTGATCTTCTGGATATTGGTAAGCCGCTTGGCGCCTTTCATGGGGATAATCGTTGCTGCGGTGTGGCGTACCTCATCAATGAGTTCCTGGATACGATCCTCACATTTCCCACAACCACCACCGGCCTTGGTGAAGTTAGTCACCTCCTCCACTGTTTTAAGATGACTCTCTTCAACAGCGCGGCGGATCTCAACATCAGTGACGCCAAAACATTCACAGACGACCTCGCCTTCAATCTCGGGCAGTTCCACGCCACGACAATTGGCAATGGCAGCCTCTAAGGCCTCACGGCCCATGACAGAGCAATGCATCTTTTCCTTAGGCAGACCACCTAAAAAATCAGCAATATCCTCATTGGTGATTTTTTCAGCCTCATCAAGGGTAAGTCCAACAATCATTAAGGTCAGGGCTGAGGAAGAGGCAATGGCACTAGCACAGCCAAAGGTCTTAAATTTGGCCTCAGAAATCTTGCCATCCTCACCCAGCTTAAAGGTAAGTTTAAGGGCATCGCCGCAGGAGAGGGAACCCACATCCCCTACCCCATCCGGATTTTCCACCTCACCCACATTTCGCGGATTGAGGAAATGATCTTTCACAACTTCGGTATAATCCCACATATTGAATCTCCTTAAACAGGGGTACTATTCATAAAACTAGAACCTAAAATATCTAACAGCGGTGACAATGACTGTCAACTTTTGCTTTAGTGCCTTAGTCTTTATTTTCGAGTTATTTATGGCAAGAAATCAAAATCCGTCTTTGGAACTGATAACTTCCCTCAACTGTTAAGACACTTATCCAGTGGCTCGAGGTTAAGACAGAACATATTTTCTTAAATGCAGAGATATAAGTATGATATAGTCAAATGTCCATCAAGCCTCATACCTTTCATCACAAACTAGGAATATGAAAATGAAAAGATACCTCTTTATCCTCTTTATCTGCCTTTACCCCATTAATAACGCCATGGCCATAGACAGCCCCTGGCAACAGAAGCTGCCCTTTAAAAATGCCACCATTACCTACACCATCTCAGGAACCATGCAGGGCTCAAAAACTCTCTATGTTACAGATCATGGCAAAACAATAGCAGAATACAGACAGACATCCATGGCCATGTTCGGCATGACGCAGAATCAAAACGAGGTGATTATCACCACCCCGGAGTGGGTCTACACCATTGACATGCTGACACGGAGCGGCCACAAGCAGACCAATCCAGAAAAATTTATGATTGCTGAATTTAACAAACTCTCGAAAAGTGACCAGAAAAAACTGGTGAAAAATGCGAACAAGCTTGGACTCTCTGCCATAGATGGCATGCAGGGAACAGTAGAAAAAAAGGCGACAAAAATTTTGGGGTATACATGCGACAAAGTCTCCATCATGGGCTCCACTATCTATACAATCAAAGACACCAACCTGGCCCTAAAAGTGCAGTCAAACATAATGGGGGTAACTATTAAGGAGGAGGCCAGCAGCGTCAAAAAAGGTAAAGTTCCAACAGACAAGTTTAAGGTACCAGCCGGCATCCAGCTGACCCAGGACAGCCAAGAAGAAGAAATGATGCAAATGCAAGCAGCAAACGTCGTAGCCAATTTGGTGGCTGGCAAGGCACCTGTCCCTGCTGGTGGTGGATATGGCCAAAGAAACCAGGATGGCAGTCACCCCGCTGACCAGCCGAGCCCAGAGCAGATGGAGCAGATGCATGAAATGATGAAGATGTTTGGCAACCAAGGAAAGTAAGGATGCCAACCTTTCTTGCCGTTCTTTTAGCCACATGTGGAAGTTTCCTGGTGGGCAAACTGTGTGCATCACTCTGGCTCAGTATCCCTGTTTCATCTGTGGTATGGTTGATTATTTACATCTTCACCCGCCGACTTCTTCAAAACCTGCGACCCTGACAGGCACACGGGTATCTATAGAAAAACCAGAAAAAGAGGGACAGCACATGTAGTACTTTCAAAAAGCACAAAATGACGAGTCTTCTGTTACCATTCCCACGCAGATGAGAATGGTTTAGGGCACGATCAGAATTCAACAGAATGTGCCATTAGCAGCCCTCAATGGCCTTCTTTTTATTTTTCGAGGTCATGGAACCTTCGGCAATGGCTCTGGAGGATGTATCCTGAAAAATGATCTTACCGTGGATCTCACCCTTTTTACGAATGGGTCTACCCAGCTCCATTTTCATTTTAATGGTACCAGGCTGAACCGCGCTCAATAGCCATTTAACCGTGCCAGAGGCAGAGTCGTAACTACTATGAGATGGAGATGAATTCTTGATAATAGTGCCAGGCGGAATGCTCTGTAGAACAATAACCGCTGCTGGTGGTGGTGAAGGGATATGAATCTTCCAGCTGATTTTTGTACCCCGTGGCTGACTATAGCGGGCTCGAATCTCAGCAAGATCAGCGGCTACCGCACAGTCTACCACTACAAACAGACTCATTACCAACAAAACAGCCAGCAATACACTGCGCTGGGCACCAAGAGAAAGCTTCGTCATCAGCACATCCTCCTTCTAGGGAATCTCAACAAATTTTTCATCATCCTGATTCCAGCGATAACCCTTGCTGGCCCAGATCTGCTGAATTTCAGCAATATCCACACCAAGATCCTTCAACACCTTAAAAGAATTATAGATAGTGAGGATTTCTTCATCGTCAATGACATAATCACGATTAGCATCAGCCCAATGGTAGTTAATGATAACCAGACTACTGACACCAGCGATGGCCTGCTTATGGGCAAAGCGACCCTTGACCAGCACCTCCCCATCAAAAGAGAGAGTGGCCCCCTCCTGGAGGTCTGGACCTGCCTGAGCAAGGTAAGCAAAATAGAGAGTATCATCACCCCCACTCTGACTGAGCCACTTGATAAAACGCCCCTCTTGGTTCACAGCCATAAGGGGCGGTTCGCCCTCAATGACCTGACACCCCTCTGCCACCTGCTCCTTGAGAATGAAAGAAACCTGCTGCTCACTGTGGGTCTGAACCCGAATAACCACAGGAAAAGGTTGCTGGGGGGAGGCATGTCTGGGTAAAAGGCGCTGCACATCCATCTCTATCTTCACACTACTCGGAGACAGGAGAAGGAACACAACAATCCCGATAACCGCAAGAAGACCAAGTAAACCAACCCACCAAAGCTTGGAAATAGTAGCCTGCCCATTGTCATTAGAATCAACAGCGCGAACCTCATCCTCATCAGGCAATGGGGGACTATCTTCAATATCAGCCAGGGAAATATCGAAAATTTCAGCTAGTTTCTCTGCATTTTCCAGCTTAATATTAGGAGAACGACCATTTTCCCAGCGCGATACAGTATCAACCGTGATTTCCAAACAGGTAGCTACATAGAGCTGGGTCAGCTTCTGAGCTTCGCGAATGCTCTTTATTTTAGCACCATCAATGGCAAAAAATGATTGCGCTGACGGTATGGGTGTCCTCTCTATCATAGTCTATATGAATCACCCAAAATGCGAGACTTGGCAACAGAAAACTTCAATCCAGCAATAAAGAACGATGAATAATAGCGGCCAACTCAGAGCCAATGGTCTCCACCTGGGACAACTCATCCTCTGAGGCTGCTTTAATGGCGCTCAATGAACCAAGGGATTTCAATAATTTCGCCTTACGGGCCGGACCAATACCAGGGATTGTATCAAGCTCGGAGCTAAAGGCAGCCTTATGACGTAATTTGCGATGAAAGGTGATACCAAAACGATGGGACTCATCACGAATACGCATGAGATAGAGTAAAAGCTGGGAATGGCGATCAAGCAAGATAGGATTTTTACGACCAGGCCGAAAGAGCTTCTCCCCTTCCTCCTGCCGTTCCTTGGCAATACCAGCCAAATCAAAACGCCCTGTTAGAGCGAGATCCTCCATGACCTGCCGTGCCATGTTCAACTGACCCTTACCACCATCCAGGAGGAGCAGATCAGGAAGGGCAGGGTCTTTGGCTGGATCAAAACGGCGTTTGAGAACCTCAGCCATCATGGCATAATCATTAGGGCCTTTTACGGTCTTAATCTTGTAATGACGGTAGAGCTTTTTTTCTGGCTGGCCACCGACAAAACAGACCAGAGAGCCCACAGCCTGCTGGCCACTGATATTAGAGATATCCACACACTCAATACGCTGGGGGAAACGACCAAGGTGCAATAGTTTCTCTAGTTGGCCAGCCAGCACCTGCCAGGATTTCTTTTGTTTATCGCGCTCAGCAAAGAGCTGTTTGGCATTGGTGTTAGCCATCTCCACCAAACGGACAAGATCACCGCGCTGTGGCACCTTGATCTGCACCCGAGCACCACGTAACTCACTAAGATACTTGACTAACAAGTCATCCTCATGGGTGGACCAGGGGAGCAACAGTTCCGCCACCAATTCGTGTTCATCTCCATAATAGCGGCGCACCACCTCGGCCAAAATCTCTGCTGGCGACCCCACGGGTTCGGCCATAAAAAACGAGGTATGGGAGATAAGCATACCATGGCGCACCATGAGTACAGAGACAGAGAGGGAACCACCTTCTAAAACCAGACCAAAGACATCATGGTTACGCTCCTTACCTGCCACCACCAGCTGTTTTTCCACTGTTTTTTCCAAGGCACCAATTTGATCACGTATGCCTGCAGCCTCCTCGAAGGCTAAATGAGCAGCGGCCTGGGCCATCTCATCCCTTAGCTGGCTAATGAGCTGACGATTCTTACCCTCAAGGATCATCACCACCCGAGCCACATCCAGCTGATACTTGTCCCAATCAGCTGTTCCCAAACAAGGCGCCAAACAATGGCGCATCTGACCATTAAGACAGGGGCGCTGGCGTTGCTTTACCTTGCTGCCTTTGCAACGTCGCAAAGGAAAGAGGGAGTTAAGCAAACGCAGGGTTGACCACATAGCTGAAGAAGAGGCATAGGGGCCAAAATACCGTGCGCCATCCTTGCTGCGCCTCCTGGTCATCAATACCTGGGGCCACTCATCCTGCACGGTCACCTTGATGAGGGGGTAATTCTTATCATCCCGCAGGATGACATTATATTTAGGACGATGTTTTTTTATCAAAGAGGCCTCAAGGATAAGGGCCTCTTTTTCAGTGCGGGTTATGATAAACTCCACCGAGACAATACGGCGGATCATAGCCCCGGTTTTACTGTGACTAGAACCCTTAAAACGTGCATATGATGAAACACGCTTACGTAAGTTAAGTGCCTTCCCCACATAGATTACCTGGTGCTGTTTGTCCATCATGAGATAGACACCAGGATCAGTGGAGACAGTAGCGAGAAATTCAGAGGTAAGAACAGACATAGAGGGCAATGAAATTATGTAAGGTGAGATTACGCGACCAAAGGGAAACTCAGGAAGTGAAAAACAGTAGTGTAGATATGATCTAAGTCAATGCTTTTTCAAATTTGGTCATTATAATAGGTTCTTTTCCGTGCCAAATCGCCGGAGCGAGGGGTAGTTCTCTCCGCTTTTAACACCAACTGGTGTCCGTAGCCGGAAAGACAACTCCTCCCATCCGGGTATGCCCACGAAAAACAATTCAGCATTGGTACGAACCAAAGCCTTATTATGATAAGGCTAAACCACAGATAGACACCGACTAATACGGCTTTGCCGGAGGAACCGCCATGAAATTTCCTGCCCCAGATAGCGTCCCAAATACCTACCAAGTTGTTCCCGGCCCAGAAATGGGCATGGTTACTCCTGAGGTCTTAGAAAATATCGCCTCCATCGCCCGGGAGCACGATATCCCTCTTATAAAAATAACCTCGGCCCAACGCCTAGCCTTTGTCGGCATGGATCCAGCAGAACAAGAGATAGTTAATGCCAAACTGGGCATACCAAACATAAAACCAACAAAAGGCAACGGATTAACCTATATCCAGGCCTGCCCAGGCAAGGGCTATTGTAAATATGGCCGCCAGCACTCCTTTGCCTTAGGTAAACGCCTACAGGAAGAGTTAGTTGACATCATCTTGCCAGCCAAGACTAAGGTAGGTGTCTCTGGTTGCCCCATGAATTGTTGCGAAAGCTATATTCGCGATCTTGGTATCTTTGGTAAGAAAAAGGGCTGGACCCTAATTTTTGGTGGCAATGGCGGCGGCAACCCACGTATTGGAGATGTTATAGCAAAGCACCTCAACGATAACGAGGTGCTCGGCCTGGCCCGAAGGGTTCTTGAATTTTACGCCAGCAAGGCCCGTAACCTGGAACGTTCCGCCCGTTTCATGGAACACACCTCACTGACAGAACTTAAAGAGGCAGTGCTCAACCCAAAATCAATATGACTACGATCATAAAACAAAAAGCGGTCTGAACACAAGGTTCAGACCGCTTTTCACTCAACAACTATGATACGAAAACGACAGTTTATTTGTCGTCGTTCATACCTTTGACCGCTACAGCACCAACCAGACCCATAAGGCCCAAGGTGTTGGCAGCTTTCTTCATACCAGGCTTCATCTTAGCCATCAAGATGCGGCGCATATTGGCCTCAGGCATGGTTTGTGGAGCAGAAGAAGACATAAGTAAACTCATGTCACGCTTATTAGCTGCATAGAGACCATTGGAGCCAATATTTACATTGGCAGAGGTCAGAGCTACGGCACCATTCTTCTTGTACTTGCTGACCGCAGAATTAGGATCATCAATATCACCGAAGATCCGAGCACCAGCCAGACAGGTCTGCACACAGGCAGGATCAAGACCAGCCTCAACACGAGGCATGCAGTAGGTACACTTATCTACCGTACCATCACTGCCAGTCTCTTCGTTCACCTGATTCTCGTTGATATAACGAGCGCTATACGGACAGGCATCAGCACAGGCACCACAACCAAGACAACGGGCCTTATCAACTTGAACAGTACCGTTAAAGGGATCTTTATAGGTGGCTGCAACTTCCATAGTGACAGTCTTGCCAGTTTTCTTATCCTTAAAGGTCTTCTCGATAGGATCAGCCGGGCATACAGGAACACAGGCAGGCTCATTACAGTGATTACATAGGCCAGGATAGTAAGTAGAAGCCAGACCCTCAGGGGTATTGGCAGGTCCTAAACGATGAACCCAGTTTCTACCCTTATCAGCCGGAACATCCCATTCCGCCTTACAGGCGATAGTGCAGGCATGACACCCCACACATTTATTTAAATCAATTACCATTGAATATTGCATAACTAATATATCCTCCTAGGAATATCTAAGCGTTCTCTATGCCTTGACCAGTTTGACGAAGTTGTTCCGCATACCGCTACAACCAGTCTCCTTGTCAACGGCCAGAATGGTACAAAGCTTCTGATCATCAATACCAGCATCCTTAGCCACAGTCATGGCACTGTTCTTGGTGCCAAAGCCATGAGCCATGTAGATACAATCCTGGCGGATACCAGGGGTAACCTTGACATGGGAGGTGGTGTCAGACTTAACACCCTCACTGTTCACCATGGAGATCCGGTCACCATCTTTAAGACCGAGACGCTTGGCCATCTTATCATTAACCCAGACAGGATTCTCCGGCATACCATTATGGAGCCAGATATTATTCTGAGTCCTGTTAAAACTATGCAGGGGTGTACGCCCAAAAAGCATCCGGAAATAACCCTTGGGTGGCTGGGGAATGGGTACATAGGTGGGAGCAGCAGGAAGATTATACTCGTCCTGTAGTTCTTCCAGGTAGAAGTTAATATCCAATTTTTTGCCATAGGGATCTTTTCCTGGCTGAATATGGATACCATCCTCGGCAATCAGTTTGTCGATGGACAGGCCAACAGGCTCTAATTGCTTATTAACCATCTCTTCAATGGTATGAACAGGAATGGCATGTTCATGCCCCAGACGCTTGGCAAGCTCATTACAGATATAAACCTGATCCTTACGCTCGTAATCTGCTTTAACCATGGGCATACGGGCAGAAATATACTGCTCATGCTTGGCACTGAAATCCCACTGGGTACCCTTCTTAATATAATCGAAACGCTCAAGATAGGAAGACTCGGGCAGGAGTATATCAGCATACATGGTGATGTCAGTGGGCATTACATCAACACACATGACAAAATCCATCTGTTTGAGCATGGCAACGGTCTTCTGCTGACCAGGGATGGTCTGCATGGGGTTCTGACCCCAGACAACACAGGACTTGATTGGATATGGCTTACTGCTGATGGCACAGTTCCGGATCAGATCGGTGGGAGTACCAGCAGGGGATTGCGGATAGATATCAGCGGCACGATGCAGAGCCTGAGGAGCTTCAGCACCATGACCCCATTTAATCTTGCCAAAGCCACCAGGACCTTTCCCCTTAACAAAACCACCAGGAACACCAAAGGCACCAAGCATACCTGCCATACAGGCCAAGGAACGGATACGCTGAAAATCAGTACCATGCCAACTGGAAAAACGACCAGGATGAATAGAGACATTGGGAGCATTGGCAGCCAGCAATTCGGCAAT
>JAOZSN010000247.1 GCA_029939635.1 Deltaproteobacteria bacterium | reverse complement strand
TGGAAACAGTAAGCAGCGGTGAAGATGCGCTGTTGTATCTACAGGCTCATAGTGTAGATTTACTCTTGCTTGATATGCTGATGGAGCCAGGAATGTCTGGTCTCCAGACCTATAGGGAAATAATTAAAATACAGCCAGGCCAGAAAGCTGTTATAGCCAGTGGATTTTCTGAAAGTGATGATGTCAAAGATGCTCTGCAACTGGGTGTTGCCAGGTTCATTAAAAAACCATATAGCATGAAAAATTTAGGCCTTGTTGCCAAAGAAGTACTCTTCTCTGGCTCTAGCTGAGACAGGCCTTTTTTTTTATTTGGCAATTTTGCTGGCCAGTGGGGCAACAATTATATAAACTAGAAAAATGTAATTACTTTTAGTTAGTAACTCATTGTATATATTCTGTATAATTTTGTAGTGGAGGGAAGTATGGGTGGTTCCGGTATTGAGAAGAGGCGTGATCCTAGGGTGTTTTTTGCCAATGAGAATGTGTTGTCTGCTGGTGTGCAGCTCAATCATGGCAACCTATCTTTGGCTGGTGATGTGCTGAATCTTAGTGTTGGAGGGGTACAGTTTTCTTTTAAGCGCCAGGATTCCCTGCACGTTATTGCCGGTGACAAGTTGACACTGCAAACCCTGGTTGGACGAGATGAACTGGCAGGGTTAGTTGGTTCTGCTATGGAGGTGCGCTGGGTACTTGATCATGAATTTCTTGATCATATTGCCGTGGGGTGCGAGTTTGTTGGCTTGGCCGAGGAGCAGCAAGGCTCGTTGCAACTGGTGGTTGATTCTTTCCTTGCTCAGCAGTAACTGTAATTCAAATCTTTCTACAGGCCAAAGTCGCGAAGAGTATTGGGCCTGTTTGTCCAGTCTTTTACTACCTTGACCCACAGTTTAAGTACCACCTTGGCTGCCAGCAATTCCTGAATATCCAGGCGGGCACTTTTGCCTATCTTGGCAAGCATCTTGCCCTGTTTCCCGATAATAATACCCTTTTGTGAACCACGTTCCACGTTGATGGTGGCGTGGATGGTTACCTGTTTTCCCCTATCTTGAAAGCTTTCGATGGTGACGGCTGTAGAGTAGGGGATTTCCTGGTGGGTGAGCAGGAAGATCTTTTCTCGGATCATCTCACTGACAATAAAGCGTTCTGAGACATCGGTGGGGATATCATCAGGAAAGGTTTTTGGCCCTAGGGGGAGCAGTGGCAGCAGTTCACCTATAAGTTTCTGGCAACCATCATTATTAAGGGCAGAAATGGGCAGCATAGCGTGAAACGGGTGTAATTCTTGATACGCCAGCAGGATGGGGAGTAACTCATCTTTGTCAATGATGTCAATTTTGTTGATGAGTAGAATAACCGGTTTTTTTGTTTTGCTGAGCAGTTTGCTGGTGTTGAGGAGTTTTTCTGGCAGTGGATAGGTGACATCAATCATAAAGACAATCACCTCCACATCGTGCAATGAATCTAAGGCAACCTTGACCATACCCTGGTTCAGCGGGGAATGGGCCTGGTGGATGCCTGGGGTATCTAGCAGAATGATCTGGTAGTCATCATCATTAATAATGCCCATAATGCGGTTGCGGGTGGTCTGGGGTTTTGGTGAGACAATGGAGATTTTTTGGCCTAGCAAGGTGTTCAGCAGGGTTGATTTTCCTACATTTGGTGGGCCAACCAGGGCTACCACACCGGTCTTGATGTCTTTTTCGAGTTCGATCATAGGGGCGTTTGTCAGGGCGAAAGTTAACGGTTTACGGTTGCCAGTTTACAGTTTATTGTTGTCCGCCTTAGTCGTATACTGTGCAGATGGGGGCATAGATTCCCTCTTTTGGATAGTTATTTTTCTTTAACCGTAAACCGTAAACCGTAAACTGTAAACTGATATGCAGGGAAAGATAGTAGAATATGTTGAGCAGGGGCGTTTTGTCTGCGCCTTGGTGCAGGAAGAGGCGGGCAAACGCCTCAGGGTCGTGAATCAAAATGGTCGGGAGATAAAACTGCCCCAGTCCCGTTTGGTTCATGTTTCTGGCCAGAGGTACTCTGCCTCGGGTCGGGAGGATATTATGGCCCTGCTACAGGACGTGTCTGTCCGCCGCCAGGATATGATGGCTCCCATTGATCTCAGCGAGATTTGGGAATTGGCCGTGGAGGAGGATGACTCTGCCTTTACTCCCCAGTTTTTAACAGAACTCGCCTTTGCTGAAGATGCGGATGATGATCATGTTGCTGCCTTCCTGCGTTGTGTCTTTGCCGATCGTTTTTATTTTCGCTACCGTGAGGGCAAGGTCCAAGTTCATACTGCAGAGATCGTTGAGCAACTTAAAGTTAAGGCCGAGAAAGAGGCGGAAAAGGCTGAGCTTCTTTCCCTTGGTGCTTTAGGGTTGCGGGAAATTTATAACGGTAATGCGGACTATGATTGGCCCCAGCGTCAGCAATGTCTGGATTTGGTGCAGGATTTTCACCTCTTTGGCAGTGAGGCTGAAGACAAGGAGGTTGCCCGTGATTTGCTCAAACGGGCAGAGCTTGGGCGGCCCCACGATCCGTATCATATTTTGGTTCGGGCTGGTATGTGGCAGGAGGATGAGAATATTGTCCTGCGCCAGGTGGCCTTGCCGGTGGCCTTTAGTGCTGAGGAGGAGGCAGATGCCCAGCGACTGGCCGCCTTGCCTGCTGATTTCATGGAAGGGCGGAAGGATCTGCGCCATTTACCACTTT
>JAOZSN010000246.1 GCA_029939635.1 Deltaproteobacteria bacterium | reverse complement strand
CGTCCGTACCCAGATCAAACTTGCCTTTGGCAAAAAACTTGTATTCTCTCAGGATGATGTGCAGGTACGCGGCCATGCGGTTGAGATGCGTATTAATGCTGAAGATCCTCAGAACGATTTCATGCCGGAAGGTGGTAAGACCGTTTCTGTCTACCGCTCACCTGGCGGTTACGGTGTGCGTCTTGATGGTTTTGTCTATCAGGGCTTTACTATTCCGGAAGTGTATGACTCGTTGCTGGTTAAATTAACCGTACATGGATATTCCTGGAATGAGACCGTTGACCGGCTGAGACGTTGTCTGAATAATTATACAATTACCGGTCCGAAAACCACTATTCCTTTTTACTTGAATTTGGTTGATGATCCTGATTTCCAGAAAGGTGATTTTGATACTTCTTACCTGGAAACTCATCCTGAGCTTTTTGAGTACAAAGATGATGCCACAGAAGTGAATAAGCTGGCCCGGTTGATTGCTGAGATTCACCACAAGAAGGATAACACCTACGCGATTTAATTGATAATGATTAAATTGATAATGGATAATTTGGGGAGCTGGCAGATAGCATCCTTAATTCTCAATTTTTAATTATCATTTTTTATAAGGAGTCACCATGAACCGTATTGTTCAAGGTATGAGTATCACGGAAGTACTAAAAAATGTGCGCGAGGCGGATGGCTATTATGTCACTAACACTGCCCGCGATTTATCCCAGTCTGATTTTAAAAATAGAATCCTGCTCCATACGGATCTATTAGCAGCCGAGGCTCGCGAGAAGGCAAATTATTTCTCTCTTGAGATCACCGGTGGTGCCTCGGTGCATGTGGATATTCTCCGCAAGCAGGTTGATCCCTTCCTGAAGTTGAAGTTGCTTCGGGAAGCTATGCCCAATACCATGTTTCAGACATTGTGTCGAGGGGTCAATCTTTTTGGTTATCGTCCTTACCCGCAGAATGTTATTCGTTTTACTGTGAAGGAATTTGCCAAGTATGTTGATGTGTGGCGTGTTTTTGATTTCATGAACCACATTCCAAATATGCAGGCGGTTTTTGAGGAGGTACAAAAAGCTGGTAAAATTCTTGAGCCATGTATCTGTTTTTCCACCGGCCCTGAACATACAGATGAATTTTATGTGAAAAAAGTCGGTGAGCTTCTTGATATCACCGGTGATGAGATTCTGCTGTGTATTAAAAATCATGGTGGTTTAGGAACTCCTAAACGTATCGGTGATCTGGTTCGAGCCATCAAGGACAAGTACCCGGATATGGTTATTCATTATCATGGGCATAATACTGATGGCAATGATATTGGCCGTATTACCGCAGCTGTTGTTAATGGTGCCAAAATTGTTGATGCTGCTGATCATGCTTTCACCGGCTACTTTGGCCCTGCCCCAATTCTTTCTGTTTTACAAACCCTGAAAGATTATGGGCATGAGGCTGTTGGCATTGATGAAGATGCGGTTATTGAAAGTTCTGAAGTGCTGCGTAACGAGCGTGAGCATTATGAGCTTTTCGAGTCTCAGTTTAAAGGGTTTTTACCTACAGTGCAGATTCATAAGCTGCCTGGCGGCGCAATGGGATCAAGTTTTGAGCAGGCTGTTAAGGGTGAATTCCTTGATAAAATGCCGGAAATTCTCCATGACGAATTACCTAAGGTGCAGAAGGAACTTGGTAACTACTGGAGTGTAACTCCTGGTTCTCAGATTCTCTGGACAACTGCGGTAAGCAATGTACAGGGTGGCGAGCGTTACGGTAACTGTTCCGGTGATTTGAAAAATCTCTTGCTTGGCAAGTATGGCCCATTTCCTTTTTATAATCCTCCTGAATGGATTTACGAGAAGGCCTTTGGTCCTGACTGGAAGAAAATTTTGGAGGAAGAAGGCGGTATCGATGATATCGAAGACATGGATATCGAGAAGGAAAGGACTACTCTGCGGGAACGTCTTGGTTATGAACCCACCGAGCATCAGTTGGTTACTTACCTGCAGCATCCAAATGATGCGGTAGATTTCTTTAAGTTTGAGGAAAAATTTGGTCAGGCGCATGTGTTGCCACCATCAATTTTCTTAAAACGTGGTGGCTTTGCCCTTGGCGAAACCATTGAGTTTACCGACAGTGCTGGTAAAGAACATTTCATCGAAGTTGGTCCAAAGCAGATGAATGAAGATGGCGAGACAAGTATTTATCTCAACGTTGATCATCATCAGCGGGTGTTTACCATGGCTGCCGAGGTTGCTGAAGGTGTAGCTGCGGTGGAGACACTGTCCAAAGAAGAGATTGCTGACCTGGCCAAAATTGGCGATGTTCGGGCACCTTTTGGGGCAAATATCTGTGCGATTGCCGTGGAAGAAGGCCAGGAAGTTGCTGAAGGAGATCAGCTGGCTGTGCTTGAAGCCATGAAAATGCAGACACCTATTTTGGCAGATGTGGCCGGAACGGTAGAGAAGATTTCCGCCAAGATAGGCGATGCTTTAAAGCCCGGTGATAAGATTTTGAAGGTTAGTACCGGCGAAGAAGAGTAAAAATAGTTAAAAGTGTAAAGTTCAAAGTGTAAAGTTGTGGAAGTTATCTAATCAGATAGCACCTTAACTTTGCACTTTGAACTTCTCGATGTCTCACAAATTCGCTTATCGACTTTACACTGTCTTATTTATACACCACCACATCCTCACCTATAATCAACACAGAATTCTCTGTGCCGAATTCATTCAC
>JAOZSN010000109.1 GCA_029939635.1 Deltaproteobacteria bacterium | reverse complement strand
TTTTTTATGTCTAGGAAAAAGAGAAAATCAATTATTAACGCGTTCTCGCAATTCTTTGCCCACCTTAAAAAAAGGTAATCTCTTGGGGGGGACTTCAATTTTTTCACCTGTTTTAGGATTGCGCCCCCGGTAGGATTCATAATTTTTAATAACAAAACTACCAAAACCACGAATTTCAATGGTGTTCCCTGAAATCAATGTAGTACTCATGGAGTCAAGAATGGTATTCACCATCTCGCCGGCCTCGGTGGGTGTCATATCCATCTCAAGGGCCATGGCTTCAATAAGCTCTGATATATTCATGTAGTTCTCCTGCCTCGACATTCTCAATATCTTTGTTTCGCAACCATATTAACCAGATAGCTCTGTAGAAGGTTACGTATAGTTTTCATTCATTGACCACGATGTCATTCTATAATGACGCGATTAAGAAAGTAAAGCTGATTTTAACAAAGGAGAATGACAGCAGAACAAAGAGTTATGAGTTGCCGCGCAACCTACCGTAACTAGCTGAAATAACTAGAAAGAGGGAAAGGGCAAAAAAAATTACTTGTGCTTATTTTTTGCAGCAGTAGGCCTTTTCCATGATTTTTTTTTCTTACTAGCCACCCTTTTTACTGAAAAAATACGGGCAATATCAGCAGAATCAAGCATTCGAGAATGGCCTGAGGGTAAATTTCCCAATCGCAGACGACCGTAGGCAATGCGGCAGAGCTCAATAACAGGATGCCCCACAAACTCACACATCTTGCGCACCTGACGTTTGCGACCCTCATGGATCGTAATTTCTAATATTGTGGAGCGATTAGCAGCTTTACGCAGTACGACCCGAGCCGGGGCAGTTCGACGCCCCTCAATCAGCACCCCCTGCTCCAATTGGCGAATGGCCTTGGGGCTTGGCTTGCCCTTAACACGAGCTTCATAGGTCTTTGGTATTTCAAAACTAGGATGCTGAATACGCTGGGCGAGATCACCATCATTAGTGAGTAGCAGGGCACCACTGGTATCATAGTCAAGGCGACCAACAGGAAAGACACGAGCATCTACGTCGCGCAATAACGAGGTGACAATGGGTCGGCCTTGGGGATCATTAAGTGTGGTGACGTAGCCCACCGGCTTATGAAGAAAGATATAGATTTTTTTTTCTGCCAGGGCAAGAGGTTTGCCCCGAACCAAAATCTGTTGTACGGCTGGGTCAACCTTCATCCCCATGGCAGTGACAACTTCACCGTCCACCTGCACCTTTCCTGCGGCAATGAGTTCCTCTGCAGCGCGGCGAGAACAGATACCGGCCTGGGCAATGACTTTTTGAAGACGTAACATAAAAACAGTTTCCAGTTATCAGTTGCTGGTTATCAGTGCAGAGCTGCCCAGAAGACAATCCTGGTAACCGACAACTGGTAACTGTTAACTACAGTTATTGATAATCGCCACGGCGAAATTTTGAGGTTTCAAGGAAGCAGGAGGTGGCCACCTGCTCGATGAGCTGGGCCAAGGGATCATCCTTGGGTAGCTGGACGTTAATATCTATGAGACCTTGGCTTTCCTCTTCCAGGGCTGTAATAAACGGTTCCAGATCAGCAGCAGAGAAGGTAGCGTCGGCCAATGCTGCGGCAAAGGCATCAAGGGAATCAATGCTGGCCTCAGCCAATCGCACTCCCTCCATCCTTAACTGGGGAGGAACTACTTCCCGATCAGCAGCAACCTCTGAGGGCGCCGAGGACTGAACCACAGGAGAGGTTCCCTGCAACTGCGACTGCAGGATGTGCCGAAAATCAATAGCGCTTGTGGAGGAGTTTTTTGCCCCCTTGCTTGAGGTGCCAACAGCTCCAGTGCCCTTATTTTTACTGATTTTCATAATCTCTCCCTAGTAACAATCATCAACCTGACACCTGACAAAAAGCCTATATCTCTCACCAGCAAAGGTCAACCGCTTTTGCTTATCACCGCAGCTTAGCCGGCAAAATATCTCCTATCTTACTATCCACCAGCTTACGGGTGGCTTCGTCAACCTCTAAGACATGAGGATACCAGGGCTTCATGCGGCAGTCAAAAACAATGGGGGGCTGCAGGCCAACATGAAACCTGTTTACCTGCTGGCCTGCACTGTAAATATCTGCGGCAGGCTCCATGCGGGTAAAAAATGTCCAGACAAACTCCTGCATATTCTCGGTGGCCTCAGCCAGATTATCAACCAGCAGGATGACTGGCCATCCTTCCACACCTGCATGAAAGGCCAGGCGCTGGGGCAACTCTTTGTCGCTCTCATAGCCATCACCCTGCACCACCAAGGTGCCTGGCAAAAAGGCCTCGGCCTTGGTACATCCGTGGGGTAAATCACCGCTAAACCGCCGGGGCAGAACATTACGCGCTTCTTTGCCCAACCCCATGAGCAGGGCCTTGGAACCATTATTTACCGATGGCCCGGTATAGTCCAAGGTATCTTGAGATACATTGGCAAAGACAAAAAGATCCTGCTGCCAATTCACCCGCTCCAGGATATGAACCCACAGGGCGCCAAAATCTTCAATATCCACATCCCCATCGGTAAGCAGCAAAAATTTGGTAAGCGAAAGTTGACCCTCACCCATGATACGCAGACCTGAAGCAAACGCTTCTCGATGATAACGATCAGCTACCCGGGCCGCTGCCAGACAATGAAAACCAGCCTCACCAAAGGTCTTAAGCTGACGCACCCCGCTCATCACCAGAGGAAAAAGAGGAGACAAGAGATCCTGCAAAAAGTCACCGATAAAATAATCCTCTTGCTTGGGCCGCCCTACCACTGTGGCTGGATAAATGGCATCTCGGCGATGATGGAGATGACTGACCTGAAAGACCGGATAGTCATGGGTTAGAGAATTATAACCATAATGATCACCAAAGGGGCCTTCTGGTCGACGTAGATGAGGGGCAACAAAGCCCTTGGCGGCAAATTCTGCCTCTGCCACCAGGCGATGACCACCATGGGGATCTTTCACCATGGGCAACTTCTCACCTAAAATAAGGGAGGCCAACATGAGCTCTGGCAGATTCTCGGGCAAAGGCGCAATGGCCGCCATCATCAGGGCGGGCGGGCCACCGATAAACAGGGTCATGGGTAAATTTTCATTGCGCTGTTCAGCCTCATAATAATGGTAACCACCTCCCTTGTGGATCTGCCAGTGAATGCCGGTAGTCTGGTCATCATAGCGTTGGATACGATACATACCCAGATTATGACCACGACCACCCGGATGCTCAGTATAGACCAGGGGCAGGGTGACAAAGGGGCCACCATCCGTATCCCAGGAGGTGAGCATAGGCAGTTCTGTAAGGCGGGAGGGCTGCTGACATTTCTCCAGGATAGGCCCATTCTTCACTGTTTTGAGACCAATTTTCATGGCCTGGGGCACCAAACCACGCATCCCCCAAACCTTGCCTAAGGTGGGAGGCAATAAGGTTTCCACCGCCCGGACCAGATCAGCAACAAAGGTCTGGGGCCGATTACCAAAGGCAAGCTCCATCCTTTTCTTGGTACCAAAAAGATTGGTGACCACCGGAAAACTGCTGCCACGCACCTTGGTAAAGAGCAAGGCCGGGCCACCCTGACGAATGACCCGGCGGTGGATCTCGGCGATCTCCAGATGGGGATCCACCTCCACATCTATCTCCAACAGATCGCCATGCTGACGCAATACCGTCAGATAATCGCGCAGATTTTTCATTATTGAATGGCTCATCTTGTCATGTTCCTCAACAATATGATATTATGGGAAAAATTTGAGTGGAGAATAGCGCAGCCAGGAATCAGGAGAAAAAATCCAACAAACTATTCCTTTCTGCCCAAAAAGTATTTATGATACTCACCCTCACTGAAGTGACGGTTCATCACGCCGGTGAGATAGTCCATCGTTGCCCTGATTTCTTCATCGGACAGACGGGGGATGAGATTTTCCAAAAGATTTTCCTGAGAAAAACAGCGGATAAACATGGCTAATGAATCTTCATCGGTCTGCCGATCAAAACCAAAACAGATAGTTCCTGCATCACATTTTTTATTTACTTGAGACATATTTTTTCAAAAGTTACCACTCAGGCGACAGAATAAAACAACAACACTAGCTCCACATTCTGACTTCTGACGTATGACTTCTGACTCCTAAATTATTTATGACAACTAATTCAAAAATAAGCGGCCCCATCATGACAGGCTGGGTCTCCATGGAAGGTGGGTACGAAACCACCCGAAGCCCAAAAATCATTAGCAACACCATCAAATGGCTGAAACAGAGCCGAACCATTATCAGCCTGCTCAGTAAAGGCTACCAGTCTGGCGCTACACTTGTATATAAACTCACCGACCAACACATCCTCATTGATAAACCAAAGGATTGGCCGGGCACAAAAATGCGTGTTCGGGTGGTGTTCCGCAGCGAGACAAAGGTCTGGATGCACTTTATCTCCACAGTGCTGGCGACCAGTAAAAATGGCCTTAAATGCACCCGTCCCAAGGAGCTTTTCATGCTCCAACGTCGCAACCATTACCGAGTTACTCTACCCCGAAACAGCGTGGCATCCTTTACCTGTGATCATGCCCTCTATAAACTGGGTTGTAAGGATTTAAGCGCCGGAGGAACGCTGCTGGTAAGTAAAAAACACCCAGGCATAGGAGACGTCACCCGCATCAAAAATATCATCCTCACTATCCCCAGCGAAGATACTGTTCCAGACGTAACAAATGGCATTCTCACCCTGTACATCGAGGAGGGTGATATTCTCCGCCAAACCATTCAGTCTGCACCAATCAAGCTTTTTTGCGTCGGAGTACGCTTTTACTGTAGTGCCACGGAAGAGGAGAAAATTCTACGCTATGTCCGTCAGCGCGAGCTTGAGGTGTTGCGCAAAGGTATAGCAGATTAACGGCAGGTTTCAGGGGTCGGGTGTCAGGAGAGGCAAGCCACTGTTTCCGAGAGCCAACACCTGATAGCTAACCTAAATACACCGCCAATGTACTTTACGGCTCCGCCCCCCGTCAAACTCACAGAAATAAATCTTCTGCCAGGTGCCGAGTTGTAAACGACCATTCTCCAAAAAAATCGTTTCTGAAGCACCAAACAGGGAAGCCAGTACATGGGAAGGCGAGTTGCCCTCCATGTGACGAAACGGCAGTTCAAAGGGAATAATCTCCCTTAAGGCCATGATCACATCTGTACGTACGGTGGGGTCGGCCCCCTCATTGATGGTAATTCCAGCGGTTGTATGGGGATTAAAAAGAACCAGAACACCCTCATCCACCCCAGCCAGGTGCAGCTCATCCTCCACCATGCCGGTGATATCAATGAGCTCCATATATTTTGTGGTTGTTACCGAGAAAGTGCCTTTTTGCATTTTCTTAGCCCCTGTCATGTTTTTTCACGTTACCAGTTGTCCGTTAACCGGTAACTAGCATTTTTTCACCCATACTGGCCACCGTTCGGTAAGACGGGTAAAACGGGGGTCATCATCAATCTCAGTGCCCATCTTACGATTGGCAATAAGAATACCGCCTGGTTTCAACTCATCCTCCACCAGTTTTTCAAATCGGGTCTGCAGCTCTTTATCTGAAAAGGGTCGAAAATAGTAAATCACGTCAAACTGGTTAAAGTCATTAAAATCCCAGATATCATCCTGGGCCACCAGCTCCTTACCCAGCAGCTTCTCGGCTATCTCAAAAGGCACCTCATCCTTTTCAATGCCATAGACACTAAAATCCATCAACTCAGCCATGAGCATGACATTGCCGATACCACAGCCAATATCAATAAACTGTAAACCAGACTTGAACCGTCCCTGTTCGCGCAGATAATTACGGGCCAATTTCAGCTGTTCATAGGCCTGACGGGTATCCATGGCCACAAAGGGATACTCCTTGGTGGTATCATTGCCAGACCGGCGTTGGGAATCTCGAGTAAAATAGCCGATAAAACGGTTGATGGTGCCAAAGAAGACATCAAGCTCCTCTTCGCGCTCATCCAGACTATGGGGGTTCATTGCTACTCCTTAAAAACAATTATGAATGAGGAAATGCAGGATGCACCTATACCATATCCCTGTGCTGTGGTCATCAAGACAACTAGCGTTGACAGCGTGGGCAAAAATAACTGGCTCGTCCGGCAATAACCTGCTTTTCAATTGCCGTGGCACACATCTTACACCGTTCACCTTTGCGGCCATAGACCATGAGCTCCAGCTGGAAATAGCCACTCTTGCCCGAGGCATTGACATAATCACTGATGGTGGTGCCACCACTGGCAATGGCCTTTTTCAACACTGTAGAGCTTAGATCAACAATATGCTGCCACTTGGCAAGAGTAATTGAGCCGATGGGCGTGGTTGGCAACAGGCCAGCATAGAAGAGAATCTCATTGGCGTAGATATTACCAATGCCCACCACCACCTTGCTGTCCATGAGGAAGTTTTTGATGGGCTGTACCCGTTTTCCAGCCTTATCCTTAAGGTACTGCGCTGAATAATCGGCAGAAAATGGCTCAGGGCCCAACCCAGCAAAGGGGTCTGGCCCATCGACCTTCAACAGACGGATAAAACCAAAACGTCGTGTGTCATTAAAACGCATCTCCATGCCATCATCCAGCTGCCAACAGACATGATCATGAATAGCCTGGGGTGCACCCTGGGGAAATATACCGAGACGACCGGTCATACCCAGATGCACCAGCAACCGACAGCCATTATCAAGATCAAAGAGTAGATATTTGGCACGACGGTTGATGGATCCAACATGAGCCCCCACCATACACTCTGCCATTTCTGTCTGGGGGATGGGCAGACGCAGCTTTTTCTCACCACACCATAGCCCTGTTACCTGCCGACCTGTCACATGGGGGCGCAGGCCCTGGCATATTACTTCTACTTCGGGTAATTCTGGCATGGTAATACTTTTTCCTCTACAGCTGATGAACAGATGAACGTCGATGTTCGACGTTCATCTGTTCTAATTTTTCACATCATTGGCAACGTCTTCAACTGCCCCACATTCTGGTCCCGCTTTTCCCACAGAGGGCATTGCTTGCGCACACATTCGTGGTTCATAAGGTATTGGCCACAATGCAACTCATCTTCAGCAACCAGGGCCACTGGTAGCATATCAACAGACAAGGCTGCCACCTCCTGTAAGGCCAGCCAGGTCTCCCGCTGACAGCAACGCCCTGCCTTGATTTCAGCCAGCCGAGTCAAGACACGGGCCGTGGCACCCTGGGCCTGCTGGCGGGCAAAGGGGGTGATGGGTGTAGCCTCAAAGAGTACAGCCATGGCAATACCCACCCCAGTGGCGGCCCCACAACTTCCCATAAACCCGCAGGCACCGCCAGGCACCATACTCCCCCGCATAATACCGCTGAGGATATCATCATCACTTAAAGGCAGCCCACGATTACGGGCCGTGGCCAGGATGACACCGGGCAGCAGGGCGTGATGCTCTGGGCCATGCATATTGATGGACGTATGAGCACGGGCCTCTTTTAATAAGGCCACCATATCCTCGCTACTGGTCTGTACACAGAGCTGGCGGATAAATGCCAAGCCCTCGGCCTGATGGCATTGGTCACAGACATAATGGCCCTGCCTGCAACTGGCATTGGTGCTGGACAGCTGGCCACAATAATGACACTTCACCTCTTGGGAAGTGGTGCGATAGACCAAGGGATCGCCACAGACCATACAGTCCTGACTCAGTCGTTTTTCATTATCAGCCCCAGCAGCACCTGTTGTACCTTCCTCGGGCGGCACCCCACAGCAACAGTCCTCGGCACTGAGACTCTCCACAGGTTGGGGAGAGCAGCACGAAGAGACCATGGCCATATTGGTCACCGCCCCTTCTTCATCCACCACAAAAATCGACTCGCCTAAGGCCTGGGCCGCCTTGCTACTTAAAAGCTGACGCTTGCCCTTGAGGAGAAGCACCCCATCCTCAGTGGTTACAGCAGCAAATGGCCCGCGATAGATCACCTCCACATCCTGGCTTGGCACAGGTTTCCAGGCACGGAAGGTAAGAGAATAAAACTGCACCCCTCCTTCCAGCCGGTAGGGAAACCGTTTCACCAACTCCACCGAGGTAAACCCTGTGGCACGCAGCATGGCAAGCAACTCGTCCTGCATCATGGCTCCACCAAGACATTCACCCCGAAACTGCTCATCATTTTTTATCGCTGCTGGAATAGACCCATCGGTAACAATATCTGACACCACCAATCGTCCCCCAGGTTTCAAGACCCGCAGCACCTCTAGGAAAACTCGGCGCTTATCTGTACTGAGATTAATGACACAGTTGGAGATTACCGCATCTACCGTGGTGTCGTCCAGGGGAAGCTCTTCCAGAAAGCCACGCCTGAACTCTACATTGGCATAACCGAGCTTATCAGCCACCTCTGCCCGGGCAGAACGAGCCAGAGCCAGCATCTCATCGGTCATATCAATACCAAAAACCTGCCCCTCAGCCCCCACCTGGGCAGCGGCCATGAAGCATTCCACTCCACTGCCACTGCCTAAATCAGCCACGGTCTCACCTGGACGCGGGGCAGCATCAGTCACTGGGCTCCCGCAGCCATAGGAACGCTGACGAGAATCCTCAGGAATATAATCCGCCTCTTTTTGCTCGTCGGCAAAGGGATTAACAATATCCTCGTTAGCGGCTTGGGCAGCCTGACCGTAAAATTCCCGCACCGAACCTCGACCATCGGCCAGGGCCACCACACAGTTGCAATGGGTCATGGTAACGGCCTGACCGTCAGGACAATCACACCGCACATCCCCCATCTTCAGGAGCAGCTCTCCACCCTTGACTGGATAGTTCCCGGCCTGGTGGCTTATAAGCCAGTCGGCCACGCCATTATAGAGATCCACATAAGGGTCATGGCCACTAAAGGTAGCGCCAGCCAAATAGCTGTGGTCAATATCTCCGCCACCGATCAAAAAGCTCCACGGGTTGTCCTCATAAACCGTACCCAGCAAAGTAGCCTGACGAATGGCCTGCAACACTTCTGACTGCTGCCAGACAGATGCCAAACCCTGGGACAAATCGCCGCAATCTAACTCTGCCATACCCACCAAGGCAGGTGATGGATAAACATGGCCATCCGGCCCCACGGCCAACGATTCCCAGGCCGTGTTACTTAAATCAAAGCGGGTACCTGGGGTGGCAAAGACCTGGGCGCGCAGGGTCTCAATATTATCAATGGTGATACCCAGCTCCTCGGCCACTGTTTGGGCTGCCAGCAACTTTGGCAGAATCTCCAGGGGTGGGACATGCTGGTCAGCACTGCCCTTGCCACGCTGAAAATGCCAGAGGAAATGGACATTATCACAGTGCTGGGCATGAGCCAGGCGGATAATGGCCTCCATGTCTGCTAAATTCTGGCGACAGACCACCATGGACAGGGTGGTGGCAAAGCCAGCCCCGTGGATATGATCTAAATTAGCCATGAGACGCTGAAAGCAGCCAGCGCCACGGATGGTATCATGACTCTGCTCCAGGCCATCAACACTGACCTGCAGGTGAAGACGAGTGGGGTCCAAGTCTTGCAGGCCAGCAAGATGCTTGTCAAAGAGCAGGCCATTACTCAAGACCACCACATGATTCTGCGGCGTGGCGAGAATATCAGCAATAATTTCCACAAATCCATCATAGATAAATGGTTCACCACCAGTAAAATAAAAGAGCCGACAGCCCAGCTCAGCTGCCTGGCGAATCGCCCCTTCCAACACCGACCGCGCCAGATATTGGCGCGACTGTGGCCCAGCAGCAAAGAGACAATGGCTGCAGCTGAGATTACAGGTATTGGTGATGTGAAACCAACACTCCTTTAAGGCCCCCAACGTGAGATAATAGGCTCGACCGGTATAGGGCTGGGATGGTGGACGCTGGAGCTGGAGATGCAGGCGCTGTTCTGCCAAATTGGCGGGCGGGCTACCTGCCAGCAGGCGATCAATCGAGGCAGAAGTTTCGGGCGGGGCCACCAGCCAATCGGGGCGCAGGCCCAGAAGATAGGTGGTGGTCGAGTCGTTAGATATCTTTTGCCAGGGAGGAAGTGATTGGCTCATGGAAGGCGAGTTTACGGTTTACGGTTTACGGTTTACGGTTTATAGACATAACCTTAATTATAGTTAGCATCCACAACTGTAAACCGTTAACCGTAAACCGTAAACTGTTTTCCAAATGCGCTCATTTAATAGAAAAAACAACGAATTACGCCCCACCACCATTGAACGTGGTTTTCAACGCCATGCCCATGGCTCGGTACTTATCAAAATGGGTCATAT
>JAOZSN010000108.1 GCA_029939635.1 Deltaproteobacteria bacterium | reverse complement strand
ACTAATAAAAAAAAGGATACAGGGGACAGAAGCCAAGAGTCAGCAACAAACTCCTTAAGCAGTTGTGCTGACTCCTGAATTCTGGCTCCTAAATAAAATATGAAATTATCTCAACTGACTATCCACGAGGCCAGTGACCTGCTGACCAAGGGTGACATCTCAAGTGTCGAACTGACCACGGATGTTTTTAGCCGTATTGACCAGATAGAAGACCAGGTCAAGGCCTATATTACCCAGAACAGAGAACCAGCCTTGCAACAGGCCGAAGCTGCCGACCAGGCCCGGCGGGACGGTGAGGTTGCCCCTTTATGCGGTATCCCCCTGGCTATTAAGGATGTTATCTGCACCAAGGGACTCACCACCACGGCCGGTTCCCGCATTCTGGAAAATTTTACGCCACCCTATGATGCCACTGTGATGGAAAAGCTGCAGGCCCAGGGCGCTGTCTGCCTTGGCAAGGTGAGCATGGATGAATTTGCCATGGGTTCTGGCAATGAGAATTGCGCCTTTGGTACCCCGAAAAACCCTTGGTCCTTAGACCATATTTGCGGTGGCTCCAGCGGTGGTTCTGCTGCTGCAGTGGCGGCTGATGAATGTTTGGCCTCCCTTGGCTCTGATACGGGTGGCTCCATCCGCCAGCCCGCCTCCCACTGTGGTGTGGTGGGCATAAAACCAACCTATGGTCGAGTTTCCCGCTTTGGGCTACTGGCCTTTGCCTCATCCCTGGACCAGATAGGCCCTTTGAGCAAGGATGTCACCGACGCAGCCCTACTGTTAAACGGCATCTGTGGCCATGATCCCCGTGATTCCACCTCGGCAGCCCAAAAAAGTGAAGATTATCTGGCTGCCTTGCAGGATGGCCTAAGCGGTCTTACGGTGGGCATCCCCCAGGAATATTTTGGGCCTGGCCTAAACTCCGAGGTCGAGACAGCTGTGCGCCACGGTATTGATCTGCTGGTGGAGGCAGGAGCAACAATTAAGGAAGTTTCCTTACCCCACACCGAGTATGGTGTCGCAGCCTATTATATTATTGCTCCGGCCGAAGCAAGCTCCAACCTGGCACGGTATGACGGGGTACGCTACGGCCACCGTAATAGCGATGCAGATTCCCTTATTGATCTTTATCGGCGCAGCCGTTCTGAAGGTTTTGGTGATGAGGTAAAACGCCGTATCCTCATCGGCACCTATGCCCTCTCCTCTGGCTATTATGACGCCTATTATAAAAAGGCGTCTCAAGTACGCACCCTCATCGTCAATGACTATACAGAGGCCTTTAGCCAGTGTGATGTCTTGGCCAGCCCTGTCAGCCCCATCCCGGCCTGGAAAATTGGCGAGAAGGCCAGTGACCCACTCTCGGTCTACCTCTCTGACCTGTTGACCATCCCGGCTAACCTAGCTGGCATCCCCGGCATGTCAGTACCCTGTGGTTTCAGCTCCACTGGCCTGCCCATCGGCCTCCAGCTCCAGGCCGGCCATTTCCAAGAGGCCACCTTAATAAAAACTGCATATAACCTGGAACAACGGCTGGAAATTACCAACAAAAAACCAGCATTGGGCTAAGCCAATGAAACTACACATATCCGACAATATAAAATCCCTCATCCCCTATCCTCCCGGTAAGCCCCTTAAAGAGCTGGAACGTGAGTATGGGGTGACCAATTCCATCAAAATGGCCTCCAATGAGAATTCCTTGGGCCCATCCCCTAAGGCCATGGCAGCCATTGCCCAATGTTTAGCTGGTCTGCATCGCTATCCAGATGGTTCCTGCCATTATCTGGCTCAAGCCCTGGCTGAAAAGCTGGGTGTCAAGATGGATGAACTGGTTTTTGGTAACGGCTCCAACGAGGTCATCGACTTTTTGGTACGAGCCTTTGTCAGTACAGGCTGCGAGGTAATCACCAGTCACCCATCCTTTTTGGTCTACCAGACTATGGTGCAGGCGCGGGATGGCATTAATATCGTCGTGCCTTTGCAAGATATGGCGCACGACCTTGATACCATTGCCACCAAGGTGACGGACAAAACCAGCCTCATCTTCCTGGATAACCCCAACAATCCCACCGGCACCGTCTTTGACCGCCCGACGTTTGAATCCTTCCTGGCCAAGATACCAGAGACCGTGGTGGTGGTCTTGGATGAGGCCTATGTGGATTTTGTTGACCCTGCCATCCGCCTGGATGTCCGCGACTATATACATGGCTCCACATCAGTGGTGGGCCTGCGTACCTTTTCAAAGGCCTATGGCATTGCTGGACTGCGAGTAGGCTTTGGCATCATGAATAGCGAGATAGCGGGATACCTGCACCGTGTACGGCAGCCCTTTAATGTTAATGAACTGGCCCAGGTAGGTGCCTTGGCCTGTGTACAGGATGATGACCACTATAACAAAACCATGGCCATGACCAGGGATGGGATTGCCTGGCTCAGTGCAAAAATAACCGCACTGGGCTGCCATGTCTTTCCCACCCATACCAACTTCTTCCTGGTTGATGTGGGCTGTGACGGCAAAGAGCTCTACGAAAACCTGCTTCACCAGGGCGTCATTATCCGCCCCATGAGCGCCTATGGCTACCCCAGCTATATTCGCATCACAGTGGGGACCAAAGCAGAAAATGAGCGCCTGATCACTTCCCTGATCACGGCCTTAGAGGAAATTAAAGGGTAAGCGATTTCTCCTCTTATGTAACAACGAACAGTAGAATATCGAACAAAAAATGTCGAATGCTGAATGTGCACTTCTGACTACCCAAGGTTTTATTATGACCATTATCACCATCGACGGCCCCTCTGGTGGCGGCAAATCCACCGTAAGCCGTATACTGGCCCAGCAACTGGGCTACACCTACCTTGACACCGGTGCCATGTATCGTGCCGTGGGCTGGCAAGCCCAGGCAGATAATGTTGACTTGACCAATGAGGAAGAAGTCAAGACCATGTTGGCCACTATCCAGCTAGAGATGACTCCTGGAGACGATGATGCCAAGGTAATTGTTAATGGCCAGGATGTGAGTAGTGCCATTCGTAGCGCAGAAATGGGTATGGTTGCCTCTCGCGTCTCAGCCCTGCCGCAGGTGCGCCAGAAACTCACCGAACTGCAACGGCAGATTGGCGCTAAAGGTCGCATTGTGGCGGAAGGACGAGACATGGGTACAGTGGTATTTAGCAATGCCCCCCATAAATTTTTCCTTGATGCCTCGGCCCATGAACGGGCCAAACGACGTACCCTGCAGTTACAGGAAAAAGGGGAAAAGGCAGATGAGCGAGAGATTCTGGCTCAAATCGAACAGCGAGATCATGCCGATGCCAGCCGCGATATTGCCCCGTTAAAAGCTGCCTCAGATGCCATCACCATTGATTCGTCACAGATCAGTGCTGAAAATGTCGTAAAATTTATAGTAGATCAGCTTGCAAAAAAATAAAAAGCAGTCCATCATAGTTTCATAAACACGGTCTCATGAATAATTAGATCTCAGTGGGGAGATGTCAGCATGAAAATAGAAGATGATGAAACACGGATCATGAAAAGACGGCACCTCATCTATTACCTTGAGGTGCACGATGCTGACACAGACGAGGTGGTGGGCAACCTGGTGGATATCACCACACGCGGCTGTAAGATTGTCAGTAAAGAGCCGATTCCCAAGAACCAGACACGGACCTTACGCCTGCGTCTCCCCGATGATTTCTACTCTAAAAAAGAGCTTGTCTTTGAGGCCAAGAGCGTCTGGTCAGCCAACGACGTGAACCCAGATTTCTACGATACCGGTTTTGAAGTACCCCGCCTCGGCCTGGAAGAACGCAAGGTCATCCGCCGTTTGATTGAACGAGTGGGGTTTAATGACTGAAAAGCTACGAACCGCAGAATATCGAGTAATGAATGTCGAACCACAGAAGGAATGATATTGTCTAATTTAGATAAATACCTTCCTTCGAAATTCGTCATTCTGCGGTTCGCTATTCGCCATTCGCTTTTTATTTAACCATATATGGCTCTGACCAGTCGTTATGCTCGAACTCCTCATGATCGGGCTTAGGCTCCTTTTCTTCAAAAAGTCGCTGCTCCAACCACTTTAATATCTTTCCAAACTCCTGACCAACCTCGGCCAGGGCCTTACCACGATGACTCACCGAGTTTTTTTCTGTCATATTGGCTTGGGCAAAAGATTTGCCCAATTCAGGCGAAAAGAATACGGGATCATAACCGAAGCCTCCTTCTCCCTGGCGCTCGGTGGTAATCTCTCCCTCACAACGCCCTTCATAGGTCAAGGCCGGACCTGAGGCCACGGCAATGGAGATGACACATTCAAAGGCAGCCTTGCGGTTCTGCTGGCCATCCATCTCAGCAAGCAGCTTATCAATATTATCAGCGTCGGTGGCATTATCACCGGCATAGCGCGCTGAATAGACACCAGGGCGACCATCCAGGGCCTCCACAGTCAGGCCAGAATCATCGGCAATGCAGGGCAAGCCAAGCACCTTGGCAGTGAATGATGCCTTTTTATAGGCATTATCATCAAAGGTCTCGCCATCCTCTACCGCCTCCGGGGTCGGGCCAAAATCAGCCAGACTACGCAGATCAACATCAAAATCCTTTAATAACTCCTGAAACTCAGCAAGTTTCCCCTGATTTCTGGTGGCCAGAACCATAATCATCTTTGCTGCCATAATCGGTATTCCTCACTTTCTAATAGTGGCCGCCAGCAAAAAATTAAAATGCCGGATTGCCAGTTAACGGGTTACGGTTTTGAAGGAAATTAATACTTAAAAACATCCTTAAACCGTAAACCGTTAACTGTAAACCGTAAACCGTTACGCCCTTATTTTATCCCCCTTCATATCATCCTTAAACAGGGCATGGCCCCGCTCCATGGCACAAAAATCTCCACACATGGTGCAGGTACCCTCCTTGGCAGGTGAACGCTGCTGGCGAACCTGCTGGGCCTTGTCTGGAAACATCAGGAGCTTGAAATGCTCTTGCCAATTGGTATCCCGCCGACTCAAAGCCACCCTCTTCTCATGCTCCCGGCGCTCAGGATATTTGGCAATATCACCAATACGAGCCGCCAACCTGGTGGCCCGCACCCCCTCCCGCACATCATCCTCATTGGGAAGGGCCAGATGTTCAGCCGGGGTGATGTAGCAAATTAAATCAGCACCATGACGGGCCGAATTTGCTGCGCCGATGGCAGCGGTGATATGATCATAGCCGGCCCCACTATCCGCCGGCAAAGGGCCAAGGACATAGTATGGAGCATTGCCACTCATTCTTTTCTCCAGCATGATATTACCCTCTATCTCATCCAAGGGTACGTGGCCCGGCCCCTCCACCATCATCTGGCAGCCCATCTCCCGACCCAACTCAGCCAGTTCACAGTTAATAATCATCTCAGCCATCTGAGCCCGATCATGGCTGTCATGGATGGCACCGGCCCGAATGCCGTTACCTAAAGAAAGGACAGCATCATACTTTTTCATCAAGGCGCAGACCCGATCAAACTGTTCATAGAGGGGATTTTCTTGGCTGTTATACTCCATCCAGGAAACCATAAAGGTGCCACCCTTAGAGACCAACCCTCCATAGCGAAACCCCTGCTTACGCAGGCGCTCAATGCTAAAGCGATTGATTCCGCAGTGGATGGCCATAAAGGAAATACCATCGGCCAGCTGCTGCTCGATAAGATCAAAGAGATATTCTGGATCAAGCAAATTTGGATTTTTATGCTGCCGACTGTAATGACTAAAGGCCTGGTACAAGGGAACATTACCCACCGGCAAACTGGTACAGCCAAGAATCTCCTGCCTGATCCGATCAAGATCACCGCCGGTGGAGAGTTCCATCAAGGTATCGGCCTGCTCCTCTTCAGCAATACGGGCCTTGCGTTTTTCCAGCTCTACATCTTTAATATCTGAGGAGGTCCCAATGGAGGCATTGACCTTGGTGCGCAGACCAGTACCAATTCCCACAACCTTCTGGGTTGGTCGAGCTGGGTTGGCTGGAATAACAATCTCTCCTAAACCCACCCTGACCCGAATTTCCTCGGCGGCTATGCCCTCATCTGCACTCACCTGCTCCATTTCTGCTGTTACCTCACCTGCCCTGGCTCTTTCCAACTGTGTCTTCATGCTAATTTCCTCGCGTAAAAGTAATATGTTCTCCTCCTGGACAGGGCGGGCATAAAAAAATCCGCACAGGGACGAACCCCATGCGGATGTGTGGACAATATCCGAAAATTTTTCCTGGCAGGTCTTCTGACTTGCGGATCAGCCCAAACACCGCCCCTTCCCGCAGTATAGTATCCTCTGCAGTGGTTCTATGCGGTGCTGGTCCCCGCTTACAGCGTTGGCCCAACGTTACGGTTTTGCACCGTATTCCCTTTTCACCACCCGCAATGCAGCGGGTGACACCAAAAAATTATAAGCACTCACTATAGCCAACCCCGCAAAAAAATCACCATAAAAAAAACAAATTAAAATTATACCAAACCTAACTCTGCCTAGATGCAGTGGCTATCTATTTGAAGATTTAAAACATTTTTTTGGTGGACAACGACTCTGCAATGGCCGAGTATACAATTACGAATGTGCTACATGCCCAAAAAATAGTATTCCTAGTAAGGATGATGAGGATCACATGGAACCGTCAGAATATCCCCCCATGGTGCCACCAGAGGCTGACATTGAACCGTCGTATGCACCACCCGAGCCACAACCCCAGCCAGAACGAAGCCGCCTCTCCCTACGGGTGCAGGTTGCCCTGCCCCCTCTGCTCATCATCTTCTTTCTGTTAATTGTCTCCGGCTTTTCCTTTCTCAGCTTTGCCAAGATTGGCCAAGGGGTCAGCGAACTGGCCGAATCTTCCCGCCTGAGCCTGAAAAAACAGACCACTATGGTAGAACTAATCGCCCGTGTACGCGAGGATGTCAGCCGCTATTTTTTCTCGGCAACTCCAGCGGACTTTGCTGCCGGTCAACAGGCCTTGGCTACCCTGCAAGCTGTTCTTGTGCAAGAGAAGGATGATGACGCCCAGACTGCGGTGGCAAACCTTGATCAACTGGTCAACGCTGCCTCAGCACGTTTTGACAACCTGCACAACCAGGAAAAGGCTGTAGCCACCACCATTACAGAGGTTCTCAGCCAGCAGATGGACACCGCCATGACCAAACGATTCGTGGCCCTTATGGATCGCGTTGGCCGTGACATGAAACGACCAAATACCAAAAACAAGGCGGGCATTGACCAAGAATTTGAGGCATTGGCCGATGCAGTTTCGGGTGAGCTTAAATTTGCCATAGAGGATTACTGGGATTTATGGCTTGGCTATGTAACGGTCTATGCCAAGCTACAATCTGACATCAACCAAAAACTGCAAGAAAACCTGGCTATTTTAAATGCCTTTCAACAACAAGCCCTCAGCGCCAGCCGTAATAAGATGGAAGAGACCAAGGAGCAGACCAACAAGGGAGTGCGTTTTGCCGGTTTCATGGTGGCCATTGCTGCTGCCATTGCTGTGGTCTGTGGCCTGCTGCTGACATTCTTCCTTGTCCGCCACATCCTGCTCATCATTGCCCGTATTACCGATGGCCTACAGATCAGTTCCGAGGATCTCGCCTTGGCTGCCGATGCCATGAACTCCTCAAGTCTAAGCTTTTCACATGGTGCCGAAAATCAGGCCGGGGCGGTCTATGATATCTCCAGCTCCCTGGAAGAAGTTGCGGCCACCACGCAGAACACCGCAGATACGGCTCGCCAGGTAGACACCCTGATGTCTTCCAGCAAAACAATTATGGACACCTCCACCCACCTAATGGACCAGCTTTCAACGGCCATGGGTGATATTGCCAGAGCCAATGAAGAGACAAATAAAATTGTCGGTGAAATTGAACAAATCGCCTTCCAAACCAACCTTCTGGCCCTCAATGCTGCCGTTGAAGCGGCCAGGGCTGGAGAGCAGGGTGCAGGCTTTGCCGTGGTGGCTGATGAGGTACGTAACCTGGCCTTGCGGGCGGCAGAGTCTGCGGCCAGTACCACCAAGCTCATTGATGGCCAGACTGCCACCATTAGTGACGGAGAGGACATCTCCCATAAAGCGGCAACAACAACCCGGGAGGTACTGGATGCCGTGGCCAAGGTAGGAATTATGATTGCTGAAGTGAACATCTCCTCTGCAGAACAAGCCATTGGGGTAGATAATATCCGCTCATCAGTAATGAAGGTAGATAACGTGGCCCAGGAAAATGTGGCAAGCTCAGAGGAATTAGCAGCTGGTGCCGGCACGCTGCGCAGCCAGGCCCAGCAACTGCAGGGCTATGTGGACGAATTAGCCGTGCTTATGGGACGGGGGTAGGACTACAGTTATCAGTTGCTGGTTGTCAGTTTGGGTGTTTCACCTTTTAAGAGGAGACAGCAACATATTTTCAAACAGCCACAGATCAAGGAAACAGGGCTAAAATATGCAGTTACCAACTTGAAACAGACAACTGACAACTGACAACTGTACTTTTCCCCAACCCCACCAGTGATGGTATATTTCCTCAATGAAAAGGGCTATACTGACAACGCTGGCAAATATGCCAGCCTCGTTTTTTTACCACCAGGGAGCTAACTACCCAGATTATCAACAATAACTCGCTAGAATTTTTTAAATCTCCATGCTATAAAATAGTGTGACAAAATGTCATGGGGATTACTTGTTAACAACCTTAAGACAATGGAGAGGGAGAGTATGAAATGGCGTCTAGCTTTTAGTACCGCCGCTGCTGTAGCACTGCTATCAAGTGCTGCCATCGCGGCTGATGGCGCATCCATGTTTAAACAAAAATGTGGATCTTGTCATGTGAAGGGAGGGCAGGCAATGCCTGTAAATCCAGCAGATAAAGCCTCCGTGGTGTGGGGAAAATATTTTAAGAGGGGCAGACACAAAGTCGATTTTTCCGGACAGATTAGTGGCGGGGAACTTGCGACCATCGTGACCTACCTGCAAGATCATGCCGCAGACAGTGACCAGCCGGAAGCTGCTGCCATTCCGAAGTAAGCAAGGAGAAAGAGATGAAAAAAATATTACTAACAGCAGGAGCCATGCTGCTTTGGGCGGGGCTGGCCCACGGTGCAGCCGCTGATACGGTGCGCATATCGGCCGATGATTACCGTGCCATTTTAAAACGTCTTGATGCCCTGCAGACTCGGGTGGACAGCATGGAAAGCCAACCAGCCAACACGGCAGCAGCACCAGCCAGGGCTAAGGCAGCCCCAGCAGCACCGCAATCTACGGTAGACAAAGTAGATCGCATGGCTGAGGACATTAACAATATCTACGATACCCTCGATCAGGTTGAGACCAAAACCCTGAAGGATAGGGTTAACGTTGGCGCTGAGTATCGTCTGCGTTATGATTCGTATCAATATAAAAATCTACGTATCCTCAATAATAATGGCCAGAATGCGACCCAACAGTCTCAATGGAACAACATGGTTCCATTAGCACAGCGGACAACAGGAGCAGAGGATAGATCAAGAGATAATGATGACAATAACTGGACAAACCGCTTCCGTATCAATATGGATGCCAGCATTTCCAAGTCTCTAAAATTCCATGCCCGTTTAGCAGCAATGCATGCCTGGGGTGATAATGACGAAAATACGGTTGCCAATTATTATTCCCAAGCGAATGCAGCCCAGCGTCAAGCCAATAATGACCTGTTGATTGACCGTTTTTATATTGATTGGATTCCCCAGGGTTCACCAATTCCACTTGCTGTAACTGTTGGTCGCCACCCCTCTTCCGAGGGACCACCTCTTGAATTTAAAGAGAACAGGAAACGCCAATCAACCTATCCTGGCATTATTATTGATACCCAGATGGATGGTATAGTGTTGACCTTGGGCCTTGAAAGATACATCGGCCTTAAAAACGCTGGTCTACGCTTTGGCTATGGTATCGGCTATCATAGCGACATGAACAGCACAAATATGGGCTTTCTTGATGATAACAGTACCAAGGATATGAAAATTGGCGCTACTTTCTTCGAATCTGAAATCCCAATGGTACCAAACAGCTTAATGGTTTTTAGCTTTGTTCGAGTTGAAGATATGGTCACCTCTGCCGTTGAGCAAGGGAATTACACCATTGGCAACGAAAATTTCTATGGTGCTCATTTCCAGGTCGCAGATATTGTACGCAGTGGACTGGATGTTTATGCATCTTATACCACCAACAAAACTGACCCTACTGAGATAGCAACGCCAGGGTATCCCGGCCTGCTCACCAACGGTGGTACTGATACTACCTCCCAGACAGGCT
>JAOZSN010000107.1 GCA_029939635.1 Deltaproteobacteria bacterium | reverse complement strand
CCATATCGACCCGCGCTTTACGGAGCTTCTGAAAGGGAAGATTTTTCAAGAGATGATGAGGAATGGGAGGAATACGATGGAGGGAGGTTGGTTGTTGATCCATTTTTAAGGCAGTTGCAGATTTTAAATTTTACGTTTCAAATTACCTGGTTTACCTGCTTACCATGAATCTGGAAACATGAAACTATAAGTAAATAAAAAAAAAGGGGGCTGGATAAAATCCGCCCCCTTTTAGGTGTTTTGCTGAGAATGGGAAAAGGTGGGTTTTATTCCTCCACCGCTGCCTCTTCTGCAGTTGCTTCTTCAGGCTCTTCAGCTTCTACTTCTTCAACTTTCTCAGCCTTTCTTTCTCCATCAAGGCCAGTAACTTCGACGATGAATTCAGCCTTGACCTGGTATCCTGCCTTGTATGCTACAGTTTCTTTGCCCAAGGCTTTAATGGGCTCTTCAAGCATGATTTTGCGTTTATCAATATCAATACCAAGCTCTGCCAGTTTCTCGGCAAGATCAGCAGAGGTTACTGAACCGTAGAGACGGCCATCCTCACCAACACGCATGGCAATGACCACAGTGGCACCGGCCAGTTTCTTGGCCAGGGTTTCGGCTGTACCGCGTGCATCATTGAGACGGGCCTGAATAGCGGCCATGTTCTGGTCTCGTTGGGCAATAGAAGCTGCTGTTGCCAATACTGCTTTGCCTTGGGGAAGGAGGTAGTTGCGGCCATAGCCGTGTTTTACCTTGACGATGTCGCCTTCCTGGCCGAGGGTGTCAATTGTTTCTTTTAATATAAGTTCCATAATATCACCTCAGGTTAAACCTGTTAGTATTTGTTTTCTTGCCCTTATTGCTCTGGTATTTCAGGCTTTATTTTGCCGAGATCCTTCCAGATGTCCATTACACCAAGTACTGCTAGTAAAAGCACCGAAAAGGTCTGGAAGCAGATAATCGCATAAATAAATACGCGAGCCATCTTCGGGACGGTCCAGCGTTCAAACATCGCCTGCATAACAGCCAGCCCCTGCATCACATAGATGCTGATAAGAACCAGCAGCATGTTGAGAAAAAAGGTGGCCAGCGAACCACTGAAAATAATTACCCCACCAGCTGCGACAATGAGCAACCAAATAAGATTGTCTGGCAGTCGCCAATAGCGATAACGAGGCCACGGTGCTTGGAAGCCCCCTTTGCGCAGCAGACGGTTACCAATAACCATATTGAGCCAGCTGACCAGCAAGGCTGAAATAATCAGGATTGACGGGAAAAGGGCTGGTACCTTGACTCGTGCTTGACTGATAGCTCGATCAACATCATGAGCTATATCTGGAGCCAGATCCTGACCTTGGTAACTAGCGGCCATGCTTTCAAAGGCCTTGTCCATGGCATTTAAGGCTTCTACATACGGATTTGACTGGCTTCCTATCCAGTAGAGCAGACCGCCAATGAGCCAGGCCAGCATGATGAGCAAGCTCGTTATCCCTCCAGCCCATGCTACAGGGAGACGTAACCTGCTGCTTTGTACCAGGCTAAATCCTGCCGGCAGCAGGAAAAGGACATAGAGTATACTGCTGAAATTACCAAGTACAGCGCTTGTGACGCCGCCTATGGCTAATGCAATGGAGATGATTCTCCGCGCCTGCTTATCGCCCTTTTTTAATGAATAGTAAAACGGCACTAAGGGGATGAGGGTGCGCAGTCCGTCAAATCCGGAGTGGATAGACGGCAATGCAAAAAGCAGGCTGGTCAAAACAATGGCGTTTAGATCAGCTACCCTTGTTTTGTCTGCATCCATCACTTAAATTCCAGGAGACTACCCTTGCGGGTTGCCAGCATATGGTATCAGGGCGATTTGGCGTGCCCGCTTAATTGCCTCGGTTAACTGGCGTTGATGTTTAGCACAGTTCCCGTATATACGACGAGGAATAATCTTGCCACGCTCAGTAAGAAAACTTTTAAGAACTTTTACGTCCTTATAATCAATAACAAGTTCCTTGTCTGCGCAGAAACGGCATACCTTACGACGGTGGAAAATTCTTTTTCTTCTCATTATATTTTACCTTGTGAATTTTTAGTGCCTTATGAAGATTATTTATTGTCATGTAATGCCAATAAAATGGAAATTTTGTTTTAATTAAATAATATGCATCTAATATTAAGGCACTTATCCAGTAACCTTTACAAAATCTCCAGAGGCTCTGGGTTAGGGGTAGGGGGCTTATTCCTCAACCTCTTCCTGCTCGGTTGAGTCTTCTGCGTCCTTTTTCTCGGGTAAAGCAAATGAGTCATCAAGACGGATGGTCATATATTTAAGGACATTATCGTCAATGCGGAAGATACGTTCCATCTCATCAAGACCCGCACCGTTTCCTTTGAATACGGTGTAGACGAAATAGCCATTTTCTTCTTTTTGAATGGGGTAAGCAAGCTTCTTTAATCCCCATTTATCAACGGCAAGAATCTCGCCGCCAGCTGCCCCAATGATCTCGGCGGTACGTTCGCTGATCTTTGAGATAGCATCCTCTCCAGCTGCAGGCCGGATGATGGAAATTGTTTCGTAATTCATTAATATTCTCCTTATGGACATGAGGCCCCCCACCATGGGGAGCAAGGGTAAAGGTGGAAGTTATCAACCACCAAAACTAAAGCAGATCTTGTTACCATGGTAAACAGGGCAGTGTCAATGGAATTTTCCTCAATTTTGACCTATTTGCTGGGATTTGTAGGTCTGAAAACCATGCGCATCAACTTTAGTGCTGGTGAAAAAAAATGAGTCAAAATCTGGTCAGTCCTATGTCGCCAAGATTATGGAGAAATTAGCTTTTTTTATGGTACAGAATAAAATTGGTTATTTAACAAGGGTCATTTGTAGTATAGTGAAACATGGGCTGATACATTTGGTTGTATATGTTATGTTCATAATTTATTTGACTTTTTACCGCTACACCTGTATTTACTTGTGTCCTGTTGAGCTAGGTTGACCAGCTTTGACAGTCAATTTTCTTCCGCTACATAACCATTTAAGAGCAGATTTTATACGACTATGAGCCAATCTTCCAGATATGCAGAAGCCGGTGTTGACATTGATAAGGCCAATGACTTTATCGATCAGATCAAGCCCCTTGTTTCTTCAACTTTTCGCCGTGGTGTCTTGACCGATATCGGTGGTTTCGGTGGTCTTTTTGCCCTGGGTGGTGATCGGTATGAGGATCCAGTCCTTGTCTCTTCTACTGATGGGGTGGGGACAAAGCTTAAGATTGCCAATCTCTGTAATATTCATGACACTATCGGTATTGATCTTGTGGCCATGTGTGTCAATGATATTGTTGTCTCAGGGGCACAACCCCTCTTTTTCCTCGATTATTTTTCCATTGGCAAACTTGAGAACGAACTGGCCCTTGATGTGGTCAAGGGTATTGCCAAAGGCTGTGAGATTTCCAAATGTTCCTTGATTGGTGGCGAAACAGCTGAAATGCCAGGCATGTATGGTGCTGGTGATTATGACTTGGCTGGTTTTGTCGTAGGTATTGCGGAACGCAATAAGATTATTGACGGTTCTGAGATCAAGGTTGGTGATAAGATTATCGGTCTTAGTTCCAGTGGTATCCATTCTAATGGTTATTCTTTGGTGCGCAAGATCTGCTTTGAAGAACTTGGCCTTTCTGTGGAAGATTATGTTGATGAGCTTGGTTGTTCCCTGGGCGAAGAATTACTGCGCCCCACCCGTATCTATGTCGAACCATTATTAAATCTTTTTAAAAATTTCAAGGTTCGCGGTTTGGTTCACATTACTGGTGGTGGTTTTGATGATAATATCCCCCGTGTTTTACCTAAGGGCAGTAAGGCAGTGATTGATGAGGGAAGTTGGCCCGTACAACCGATCTTCACTTTCTTACAGGAAAAGGGCAAGGTGCCGGTGGAAGAGATGAGACGTACTTTTAATTATGGTATTGGTATGGCCATAATTATTGATGCCAAGGCGGTAGACGATGCCATGCAGCAACTTGTTGCCTTAGGGGAATCGCCCCATGTTATTGGCGAAGTTGCGGCCCGTAAAGAGGGTGAAGAATCAGTAGAATTTGTCTAAAAGTTCACCCTCTACGCCCCACAAATTGTTAAACGCCATCATCGCTTGCTCGATGATGGCGTTTTGTTTTGCTGCCTTCAAATATATGACCTATGCTTGATCAACTAGCTCTTTCCTTCCCAGCTATGGCTGTAGTTATGGTCATTCTCTTTTTCGCTTATTTTATTCGCGGTATTGCCGGTTTTGGCTCAGCCCTTATTGCCATGCCCCTGCTCACCCTGCAGCTTGATTTTGTTATGGTGGTGCCGATCATCTGTCTACTCGATTATCTGGCATCTCTTTCCCAAGGGTTCAAGGGCCGCCGGCATATCTGTTATGCTGATTTATGGCCGCTATTGCCCTTTACTGTTGTTGGCGTTTTGTGTGGAACCTATCTCCTTGCAAATCTGGATACACGTGTGATGGCCATTGGTCTGGCTGCTTTTATTATAAGCTTTGCCTGCTATTCTCTTTTACCCTTGCCGCAATTTCTGGGTAGCCGACGTTGGGCTGTTCCTGCTGGTTTCTGTGGTGGTACCGTGGGGGCAGTTTTTAGTACGGGTGGTCCTTTTTATGTTATTTATTATCGTCTCCGTGACCTGGATAAGTCTCAGTTTCGTGCTACCATCTCCATTTCTTTTGCTATTGACGGCACCCTGCGAATCATCGCCTTTATCTGTGCAGGATTAATTAGCTGGCATTCCATTGTTCTTTTTCTTTTGTTGGTGCCGGTGATGTTTGTGGGTCTTTATTGTGGCGGTAAGGTGCATGTTCGCATCAGTCAGCAGAATTTTGTACGGTTGGTAAGTGGTATCCTTCTTCTCAGTGGTCTTGTCTTACTTGTTAAAAATTTATAGAAAATATCTTGGTAGTTCTGGGAATTGTGTAGAATAGCCCATATGCGTTTTGTTGCCCCCTGACCTCTGACCCCTGCCTTTTTCCCAATGAGCGAAACTGTAAAAAACGAAATTCTGGCCGCCCGCCATATGGCGGGGATCTCCATTGTTGTTAATCTTGTCCTCGCTTTGGTCAAAGGTGTGGCTGGTGTGTTGTCTGGCAGTACAGCCCTAGTTGGTGATGCCATTCATTCTGGTGCTGATGTCTTTGCATCCACGGCTGTTTTTGTTGGGCTGTGGGTGGCGGGGCGTAAGCACCCTTCTTTCCCATACGGGCTTTATAAGGCCGAAACTGTGGGTACGTTGGTGACGGCCATTGTAGTAATTCTGGCTGGCTATGAAATTGGCCGTCAGGCCTTATTGGGTTCCATTCAAATTCCTGATGTATCCATAGCTCTACCTGTGACCATTGGTTGTTTTGTAGTGGCTTTAGCCTTTGGTTTTGTTCTGTTTCGGGCTGGCCGTCGTCTAAATTCCCCCTCCCTTGAGGCTGATGGCCGCGACTATTTGGCCGATAGCCTTTCCACCGGTGTTGTTCTTGTGGGCCTGCTTGCCTCTTTCTGGGGCTGGCATATTGACAGGTGGGCAGCAGCAGCTGTTTCCGTCTTTGTTTTGCGGGTTGGTATTCAGCTGCTTGTTTCTGCCCTGCGGGATCTTCTTGATGCCTCCATGGATCGCGAAGCGGAACGGAAGATTCGCCAGATGGTGGAGGCATGTCCGCAGGTGACACGGGTAAAGCGTTTTTTGAGTCGGGTCACAGGTGGCCGTTTCATGGTTGATATGGATATTGTCCTTCACACACCTTCCCACCAGGTGGCAGATCAAGTAGCGGATAGACTTGAAGAGGATATTGTTAAACATTTTCCGCGGGTGGTTATGGCTCGGGTCCGGCCTCATTTCTCCGCAGGTCATGAAATTCGTAGGTTGACACCTGTGGAAGATGAGACTGGTACCCCATCTGATCATTTTTGCTCTGCTCCCTATTTTCTGGTGGAGGAGATGGATCTGCAAAGTGGTACCGTTGAGCGGAGATATCTGGCAAATCCCTGTCGGGAGCTTCATCGCAAAAAAGGGTTTAAACTGGGACGCTGGCTTCTCTCTTTGAAACCTGATCAGCTGATAGCGCCAGAGGGTAAAGAGAATGTGGCTATTGCGTTGCTGGAAGAGGCAGGGGTGGAGATCCTGGCAAAAGGTGAGCCGGTGCGGGTGACTCTGCCTCTCTACTCCTCCGGCCAGAAAGAAGAATCATAAGATGGACACGGTGCTCGAGCTGTGGCAGGGCTTGGGATGGCCTTTGTTGCGTCTGTTGCTTCTTGTTTCTGTGGGCTTGGCGCTGGCCAATTTTGTTGAGGCCCTCAACTGGACAGCTAAGGTGGCGCGACTGGCGCGGCCTTTAAGTCGATTGGGGCATCTCTCTGATGAGGTTGCCTTGAGCTTTTCCATGGCGTTTTTTTCTGGAATTGCCGCAAATTCCATGTTGGCTGAGGCCTTTGCCCAAGGAAAGATAGAAAAAAAAGAGCTTATCTGTGCCAACCTTTTTAACAGTCTCCCTACTTATTTTCTTCATTTGCCCACCATGTTTTTTATTACTGTACCACTTATTAAAGATGCCGCCTTTATTTATGTGGGGATTACTTTTTTTGCCGCAGTATTGCGTACTTCTGTGACGTTGTTATTAGGGCGTTTTATTCTTTTCCCCACTTGCCACCAGACACATGCAGAGACGACTGAACAGGGTATAACATTTTCTGAAGCCTTAGCTGTTACCTGGCAACGCTTTCAAAAACGTATGAAAAAAATAGTATTTTTTACTATACCCATTTATACTACAATTTTTTTTGTTACTAAATCAGGTGGTTTTGTCTGGCTTGAGGGGATTATGGCACTCTATGTGCCTGGCCTTTCATGGCTTAATCCCCAGAGTTTAAGTATTATTGTGCTGCATATTGCTGCCGAATTTACTGCCGGCCTGGCAGTGGCAGGTGCCCTGCTTGATGCTGGAACCATGACGAGCAGCGAGGTGATCCTTGCCCTGTTGGTTGGTAATATCCTCTCGTCACCGGTACGAGCTGTACGCCACCAGTTTCCCTATTATGCTGGGATTTTTTCGCCACGTCTGGCCGTTGAGTTAATTGTCTATAATCAGAGCTTTCGCCTCGCTTCCATTGTCCTCGTGACAATCGGTTTTTATATCTTCTGCTGATCTATGGTTTTACGACGTATCTATATAAAAAAATTACATATTCTACGTAGCTCTCTTTTAGTGTTGTTTGTTGTGATATTAGGAGCCTCGGTGGCATGGGGACAGTCCTTTCCTGTTCCTGCTGAAATTCAACCCAATGTGGATTTTTGGAAACGGATATACTCTACCTATCCCACCACCAAGGGTGTTATTCACGATAGTGAAGACCTTGCTATTGTATATGAGGTTATTGACCTTGTTGACCAGTGTAAACATGGCAGTCGTCGCACAAACCGTGCACGGGTAAAAAAGGTAAAAAGAAAATATCAGCGTATTTTGGATCATCTTGCTGCTGGTAAGAAACCGCAAACTCGAGAACAAAAGAAGGTTGCATCCCTGTTTGGTGCCAAAGCCAGTAAGAAACGTTACAAAAAAGCACGGCGTAAGATACGCTTCCAGCTTGGCCAACGTGACCGCTTTATTCCTGGTGTGATCCGTTCAGGGCAGTATCTGGAGCGTATCAAATTGATTTTTCGCAGTCATAATCTGCCTGAAGATCTTGCCTATCTTCCCCATGTTGAGTCCTCCTATAATTATAAGGCCTACTCCAAATTTGGTGCGGCGGGCATGTGGCAATTTATTCGTTCCACTGGACGGCGCTATATGCAGGTTGATTATGTCGTGGATGAACGGCGTGATCCCATCGCCTCTTCCCATGCTGCGGCCAAGTTTCTGCGAGAAAATTATCGTGCCCTGGGTAACTGGCCCCTGGCAATTTCTGCCTATAATCATGGTGCCAGCGGCATGGCACGTGCCAAACGGCAAAAGGGTTCCTATGCGCGTATTTTTAGTGAATATAATGGCCCACGGTTTCGTTTTGCCTCGCGCAATTTTTACCCATCATTTATTGCTGCTCGGCATGTTGCCAAGAATTATCAGCGCTATTTTGGTTATTTAAAACTGGATAAACCGCTGCAGTATCATAGCGTTGAATTGAAGGGTTATGCTCCCATTGATGATGTCACGTCCTTTTTTAGGGTAAGTGCCAAGGAGTTACAAGAGGTCAATCCAGCCTTACGTCCACCAGTGTTTGAGGGACAAAAATATATTCCTCGGGGCTATAAATTACGCCTACCTGGCAAACGACAGAAAATGGCAATGTTGGCTTCGGCTATGCCATCAAGCATCTTTCGCGATAGACAGAAGCGTTCTCGCTTTTATCGTGTCCAGCGTGGAGATACCGCTGGCAAGATTGCCCGCCAGAATCGTGTGTCCCTGGATGATCTAAAGATTGCCAATGGCCTGGGGAGACGGGCCACTATATATGTGGGGCAAAATTTACGCATACCAGGTGTGGGTGAGCCACCAACTATGCTGGCTGTCTCCTCATCGCAAAAGAGCTCTAGCAGGGTGGCTCCTAGTATGGGTAGCATCAAGGAACGTATCTTGACTGCCTCCAAGAAGAGTCAATTTGCCTCTGCAACTACAGCCCCTGCCACTGTGGCGGCTGTCACAGGTGGTTCCAAGTGGCGGCAAAAAACTAATCCCTTTGGACTGCAGGCTGCAGATGAAAAGCTGATTGTTGTAGCAAAACTTGAGGAAAAAGTCCCAGAGAGAGCCGAAGCAAGCACTGATGCCATGGCCATTGCTGAACCGCCAGTTCAAAATAGTATTGTCCAGCCCCAGGTTCCAGAACTTAAAATAGAGGTTCCGGCTGTTGCTGGGCCCATCTCGCCCTTTGTGGTTGCTGAATTGCAAACAAAAACAGAGATCAAGGAGTTGGCTCCAGCCATTCCTTCTTCAGTGTTACAGAGTGACGAACCTGCTGAAGAATTGGTACAGGATACAGAGCCGGTATCACCATTGATGGCCTCCCACGCGCCGTTAGATTCTCCGTCCACTGCAGCTACAGTGGAGAAAATGATGCAGGCTTTACTTCTTAAGCCTGATGAGGTTACGGAACTAGGCACTGAATCTGCCATAGTAGAGGAAGGTCAAGAGGTGGATAGTACACCAACGGCTGAAGAAGCGATTGTGGAGCATGAGGTTAATCCTCTGGTCTTAAGCGGTAATTTTTCTGTGGTTGGGGTCAAACCTTATAAAAAGGGGGAAATGGGGACAATTCAGGTGGAGGCTGAAGAGACTCTGGGCCATTATGCTGATTGGCTGGAAATTCCTACCCGCAAGATTCGTAGTTTGAATTCCTTTCGTTTTGGGCGGCCTATCCAGTTTGGTCAGAAGTTGAAATTGCCCTTTGAAAAAATATCCAAGGAAGAGTTTGAAGAACGCCGTTTCCTCTATCACCAAGAGCTCATGGAGGATTTTTTCCAGGCTTTTACTATCACAGGCGAGGTCATTTACCAGATAAAAAAAGGGGATAACCTCTGGACCCTCTGCCATGATGAGTTTGATTTGCCTTTTTGGCTGATTAAACAGTATAATGCCGGATTTGACTTTCGAGCTTTACGTCTTGATGCAGTTATTAAGGTGCCGGTGGTAGGGAAAAAGATTTGTGAGCCGGGGGTGGGTCAAGATACTAATGCTGATACTGTCAGGAAACAATCGATTCCGGCAGCCATAAAATTATGACAACACCAGTAACAAAATATCGGGCTGATTATACGCCCCCGTCGTATTTTATTGATGAGGTGGAACTGACTATTTCTCTTGCAGAGCAAGGGACTGAGGTGACCAATACCATGGCGGTGCGATTGAACCCTGCTGTGGAGCCTGCTCCTCTCTTCCTTAATGGTGAAGAGCTTCAGCTGTTGGCTCTCCTCATTGATGGTGAGAGTCTTGCTGATGATCAATATGAGCAGTCTGCCCATGGGCTCACTATTTTTCAGGTTCCTGAGGGCTTTAATCTCACATGTGTTACCAAAATATTTCCGAATAATAACACCTCCCTTGAGGGCTTGTATCGGTCCAGCGGCAACTATTGTACCCAATGTGAAGCTGAAGGCTTTCGCAAGATTACCTTTTACCTTGACCGGCCTGATGTCATGGCAGTTTTTACCACCACCATTGAGGCTGACACCTCCATTCCTGTACTGCTGGCCAATGGCAATTTGGTAGATTCTGGCGCCTTTGATAATGATCGTCATTTTGCCTGCTGGCATGATCCCTTCCCTAAACCTTGCTATCTCTTTGCCATGGTGGCTGGTGACTTGGTAGT
>JAOZSN010000245.1 GCA_029939635.1 Deltaproteobacteria bacterium | reverse complement strand
CTAGGGTACGAACAGGGTTAGGATCATCAGGACCAAAGGAAACTCCCAGCGTGCCAAAGGTGCTGCATCGCACCGGAAAAGGCTTTTGATTCGTTTCCTCAGCGACGATTTCGGCATCTGCCCAGGTTTTGCCAGGTGTGTTGAGCAAAAGTAGGAGGAACAGAAGTAGGAAAAATTGAAAAAAACTAAACGGGCTCATATCCCTCGGATTGAATAAGTTTTTGAACATCGTCAATAATTGTTACTCCGATGCCCGGTAAACAAATTTACCTACCCCAGCATTATCTACTGAGTCACTTCAAAAACGCTCTTTATAATAGCACATTTCATTAACCCCTAACATGGTTTTCCCAAAAATCCCCATCACAACATACAACCAGCTGAAAACACGAAATATCATTTATATCCAAGCAAATATCGATAAAACCGCCATACATCTTTTACAGGGGAACATGCACATGTGTTGTGCCACGGCAAAGCCTCTATATGAGTTCCCAAAAAGAGCTGACGTAAAACATTTATAATGACCCAACATAAACACAACTTCGTCGTTACAAAATATGGGACAAAGTAGAAAAAACCGTGTCATACCGCAATTCTCGCCCCCATTCCCTGTTTCCCTTCTGTTAAATTTCTGTTATTCTTAATTTTTAAAAAAATACACTCTCATTCCATTTTCTCTTTACATAATTTACGGAGTTACCCATGCTCGATTATCTGCGCCGCAAGGCCCAATCACCGGCCCTGCAGGTGACCATTGTTGTCATCATTCTAGTCTTTATCTTCTGGGGCACCAATATGGGCGATAGCAACCGCCGTGATGCCGTGGCCATGGTTAATGATCATCCCATCTCCTTTACTGAATTCAACCAGGAGTATAATCGCTCTATGGATCAGCTCCGAGAGCAATTTGGTGGTGCCTTGCCCAAAGGTTTATTGCAGAACCTGGGCATGAAAAATCAAATCCTGCAACGTCTAATCCAGAGAACTTTGATGCTGCAAGGTGGTCAGGAGTTGGGTCTGTATGTCAGTAAATGGGAGGTTCAAAAACTTGTCCAGAGCCAGCAAGCCTTCCAGGTGAACGGTGTTTTCGACAACGAACGGTATATCCAGCTTCTAGCCAGTAATCGCCTTAACCCTAAAACATATGAAGCTGACCTGCGCCAAGATATACTTGCTCGCAAAGTTACCCGTGAGCTGGCTGGTTTTGCCACCTTAAGTGACTGGGAGGCAAACGACCGCTACGCCTTTGACAATGAAGAGTTACAACTGGAGTATGCGATCTTTTCTGCCGACCAATTCACCGCCCAGGTGGAGGTCAAAGACGATGAGTTGGCTGCCTGGTACTCAACAAACAAGCAGCAATACCAAACTGAACCCCAGGTAAAACTCGACTATCTTACCTATGATCGTGCTGACTATCTTGCTGCCATCACCATTGGTGACCAGGAGGCACAAAAGTATTACGAACTCAACAAGGCCAAATATCAGCTCCCAGAACAGCGGCATGCCAGCCATATTCTGCTCCGCAAAGATGAAGGCGGAGATCAAAAAACCAAGCTGGAAAATATCCTCAGCAAGGCCAAGGCTGGCGAGGATTTCGCCATGCTGGCCAGTCAATTTTCCCAAGACCCTGGCTCAGCCAGTCGAGGTGGTGATCTAGGCTTTTTCAGCCGGGGTCGTATGGTACCCGTATTTGAGGAGACTGTTTTTAGCCTGCAGCCCGGTGAGATAAGTGCAGTGGTGGAGAGCCAGTTTGGCTTTCACATCATCAAGTTACTCGAAATAAAACCAGCCGCGCTTACCCCATTTATCGAGGTCAAAGAAAATATCATTGCCGACCTGCAGACCGAACAAGCCAAGGCCGTGGCCTTTGAAAAAGCAGGAGAGGCGTATGAAAAAATCTTTCAGGCCGGTAGCCTCGCCAATTACACCAACCAGCAGGGTATAACCCTGCAACAGAGCGATTTTTTCAAACAGTCGGCACCACCTACTGAACTGGCTGGCAATGCAGCCCTGGTCAACAAGGCCTTTACTCTGGCCAAGGGTGAACTAAGTTCACTTCTGGAGACCGCCAATGGCTACGCCATCATCTATATTAACGACAGGCAGGAACCTGTGATTCCTGAACTTGGTACGGTTCAAGAACGAGCCACCTCTGATTTCCGTGCGGCCAAGGCCACGGAAATGGCTGAAAAAGCAGCAACTGATACCCTGCAACAAATCAAAGATGGCAGCGAATTTTCAGCAGCAGTTGCAGCTGCCGGCAGTGAGCGCAAGATCACCCCGTTCTTCTCCCGTAAACGTCTGCAGGCCTCAACCCTGCCCCAAGAGTTGGCCAGCAACGCCTTTTCTCTACACAGCAATAATGTATTGCCAGAGGCACCCCTGGCCCAGGGAAGCTCATTTTATGTCTACGCCTTTTTACAAAAAAGCCAGGGAGACACATCCATCTCAGGGAGCACAGATAAAGCCTTTCGCACTGCTCTTGCCCAGGAAAAACAGATGGCCCTCATTGACAGCTGGCTCACCTTTCTCATGAAAAAAAGTACCATCACCACCAACAAGAAATTCATGGAACAGGAGTAAATTCCAGACAGAATTAACAGGATCTTACAAAAATTTTTCTTTGCTTTAATATCTTGTCCATCCTGTTAATCCCATCAAAACTAAACACCCACCGGTTTGAAACCGGTGGGTTTAACCTCACGGACCGGTAAGCGAGAATATCG
>JAOZSN010000106.1 GCA_029939635.1 Deltaproteobacteria bacterium | reverse complement strand
AAAAGGATAGGCTTTGTAGGCGCAGTTAGCAAATGACCCATTTCTGGACAGACACCAACTAGGTGTTTTGTTCTTGTCTCATTGCGTTTGGGCGGGGCGTTTTCAGCCTTTTCAATACTATTTTTTCACCAAGGAGAATAATGAGCAAGGTCAGGCCCACGGTAAAAGGCATTGGACTGAAGTTGTCACCGACATAGCTTTGCAGGAGATGTTCGCGGGGATATATGCGATCAGCTTCAACTTCATAGGTGTAAATGGAGGCTCTTCTTTGGTTTTCTTCGTTCAGGGAGAGGGTGATTTTGTGGCGGACGGTAGAGAGTGGCTCTACGGTATAGGTGACAAGGGATGAATTGGCCAGTCTGCCCTCTCCATTGGCCTGGTATATATGCCATTCTTCCCGTAATTGCTTTGATCCCACGGTACCATGGTCAGCTATGGGAAGACTGTGCACCAAAAGCCCATCGCTGCTGCTTTTGCCATTTTGTTGAAGCAGAACCGGGAAGTAGTCAGGGGTGTTTTCTTCACTATAAAAAATATGGTTTATGGGAGGCGAAGGTGTAGACATGTACTGACCCAGGCCTATTTGAATAGTAATAAAAGCAGCGAGATAAACAAAAAGAGCAGACAATCTCAGTAAAGTATTTCGGGCACCAGGCATGGTATTTCTCTATTTTTTTAGTTTATCCTATATTGACCGATACTCTCCCCATGAGAAATGAAATGGTCAAAAAATGTTCAAAATGTACTCAACAGTTACGTATCCCCACAGATATTGGTGGCATGGTACTGCGTTGCCCTTCCTGTGGCCATGAGTTTCATACTGATTTTAAGATTAGTACAGATTCTGTAGAAAACAGTGGCAGTGGGGATGATTGTCGTCCGCAAAACAGTAGGTCTCAAACCCAGAGTACTTTCCGGATTGTTGTTTAAAGACTAGACGTTTTCCTTTCTCTGCCGAACACGCTCGACTCGCTCTTCTTCCAACTTTGCTATCTTCTTCTCTAATTCCTCGCTAAGGGCCACACGGCCTTCTAAAACACATCCTGGTCTGCCCATGATGCATTCACTATGGAGTTTGTTGCATTGATCCGTATTTATATCAAGATTCTTGCAATAAAAGGTCATGTCTCTCTCCTGGCTTGTCTTAGTGAGGTGCTACTGTGGATCCATATTTCTGTTGTCTATCCAGGTCAATATGGCTCAGAACCCAGTTGTTATTTCGTGGTAGGGAGGTGAACATGATGTAGCCTGCGGTGCGCTCAAAGTTCATTCTGACGTAGACACGGTTTGAGCTGGTTGTTTGCTGAGTGAAGATGATATCGTAGCCCAGATAATTGCCATACATCATCTCGATGTTTTTAAAAAAGCTGATGCGTGAGGCCATGGCTGTGGCATTTTCAAAGGGGCTGCCAGTAAGCCAGGTCTGCACCGCAACCTCATAGCCTTTTGTTTGGTAGTCGTTGAGTCCTTGGAGGATATAGGTAGGTACCGGGGCCTGTTGCTGATTGGGAAATCCTACACTTGGCAGGAGAAGTATCAGGCTGATTAGAATAAGGGCGACTGCTTTCATGGCGAGCTCTTGTCAGGGAATACGTAAGATGGTTAATATGATGATACCTGCCTCAAAAAGCAGATAGAGGGGGCCACCCATGAGCAGCATATTAACTATGTCCGGGGTGGGAGTCAATAGGGCGGAGATAATGGCGATGGCCAAGAGGGCATAGCGTCGATTTTTTGTGAAGGTGGTGCGGGAAACTAAGCCTACCTTACCAGCAAAGACCATAAAGATGGGCAGCTCAAAGATGAGGCCAAAGGCCAGGACAAAGATGGTGACAAAGGTGACAAATCTGCCCACCGAAATAACAGAGTTGAGCTGTTCTGATTCAAAACCAAGGAGAAAATTGACACCAAAAGGCAGGGTAATGAAATAGCAGAAAAGTGAGCCAGCATAAAAGAGAAAGATGGTGGTGGCTATGAAATTAATTTGGGCTAACACACTTAGCTTGAATGGTGTGGCCAGGGCGCGCCACAGACAGAAGACAACGACCGGCATGATGGTGAAAAGGGTGGCCACCAGAGCTAGTTTAACATGGGCCAGAAACGGTTCTGCCACGGTGAAGAAGGCCAGCTCTTGATTGAGATGGCCCTGGAGCAGGGCAAAGATCTGGGGAGATATAAAGTAGAAACCTACGGTGCCAAAGAGCAGTAAGCCGCTTAAGGTGAACAGGGTGGTGCGCAACGCCAGGACAGTAGCCATCACCTTCTTGGCAGCATCACTGGCCTCAAAGCCCTTGTCTGGCTTACAGTCTGTATTTTCTATAGCGTCAGAGGTCATATTATAAAACTGCCGCAACGAACCGCAGTTAAGCGGAGCGAAGCGTAGACTCAGGAATGTAGAATAAGAAATAATGAATGTCGAAGTTAGGTGCCTCCAAAGGAGGTGCCTTGGGATATACTTCTCTTAATTAAGACAACATCCATACTTCGTTATTCGACATTTCTTATTCGACATTCGATATTCGCTTTTATAAAAGATTGGCTCGGATAAAGTCAACAGCATTGCGGAAGAGGGCAACCCCTTGACCCTCTTCGGGCAGATCTTCTCTGGTCCAGCGTGGATGGTTGGTGCGGTGTAAAAAAGCCTCTGGATGGGGCATAAGGCCAAAGAGACGGCCACTGGGGTCGCAGATGCCTGCGATGGCATGGGGCGAACCATTAGGGTTATCTGGATATTGGTCAGTGGGTTTGGTACTGTCTGCCGTGGTGTAGTGCAGGGCAACAAGATTCTCATCAACCAGGCGCTGCATGGTTGTCTCATCCTGGGCGACAAATTTACCCTCGCCATGGCGGATGGGATAATAGAGACTATTTAACCCTTTGGTGAAAACACAGGGGCTCTTATCATTAACGGCCAGGTTGACCCAGCGATCTTCAAAGCGGCTGGAGTCATTATAGGTCAGGCTGACCTGGCGGTCGGTATGGTCATTGGCAAACCCAGGTAACATACCCATCTTCACCATGAGCTGGAAACCGTTACATACTCCAAAGATGAGTTTACCGTCGTTTATAAAACGCAATAACTGCTCTTGCAGCTTTTCGCCGCTATTTTCGATTTCAGCATAGCGAAAGCGGTGGGCTCCGGCCTGACCTGCTCCCAGGTCATCACCGTCAAGAAAGCCACCGGGCAGGTTGAGGAAATGATAGTCATCCAGGCGATACTCGCCAGAGAGCAGTTCACTTAAGTGGACAATGTCAACCTGGTCAGCACCGCCAAGGGTGCAGGCGTGGGCCATCTCTGTTTCACAGTTAGTGCCATAGCCGGTGAGCACGAGGACTTTGACTTTGTTTGCCATGCTAAAAACTCCGATTATTAAATATCGTTAAGGGTAAAAAAGTACTTGTAAAAAGTCTCTTCACTCTACACTTTTCACTACATTATTTCACTAGCCAAATATCTCTCTCTCCAGGCGTTGGAAAAAAATCTCCATGAAGTCGTGTCGTTCCTGGGCCAGTTGAAACCCTAAGGGGGTAAGCATGCGATCCTTCACCTTGCACATCTTGACCTTGAATTCGCGGTAGGCTGTGTCTTCGCTGGAGTAGGACTTGGTGCCGCTGATGTCCATACTGGCATTATGCAATTTGGCATCAATCTGGCCAGCAAAGAGAAAGGCTCGGCCAATGCCAATGGCGCCAATGGAGTCAAGCTTGTCAGCATCAAAGAGGATCTTTTCTTCCAGGCTCTGGGGGATATTATTACCACGGAAGCGATGGCAACGTATTGCCGCACAAATTTGTTTGATATCTTCTGCGGAAAAATTAAAATCTGTCAGGATGCCGGCAGCCATGTCCGCTCCTTTGCTGGCATGGCACAGCATGCCCCTACTCTTTGTCTCGTGGTGACGGCCAATGTCGTGCAAAATAGCAGCAGTACTTAAGATATCGAGATTGGCCCCCATGCTCCGGCCAATAAAGAGTGCTGTCTGTTCCACACGCAAGGCATGATCAGGGCCGTGACAACCGCCATGGGAGTCACAATAGGTTGCGGCGATTTCCTGGAGTTTGGCGGCGGTGTCCAAGGTAAGGGGAGGAGGTTCCGTTGTAATGGCTGGAGCACTAGGGGAGAGGACAAGGCTGGTCATGGCTTTAGAACGTGAAAAATCCGTAGAGTTGTATTCGTAGCCAGTTAATGGCTGCTAATAGAAGCTCTTCGTCACTAAGCTGGTCACTATTTACTACATGGTCAAGGGTGCGGAAATGATCTAAATCATACAGGGAGGCAAGGTAGAGATTGCGTTGCTCTTTAGTGGAGGTAAAGCCTTTTTTCAGCTCTGGATGATGGAGGATGGTCATCATGGCATCATTGAGCTGATTAAAGTCCTGAAGGCCTTGGCCTGTGGTCCAGCTGGCAATGGTTTGCTGCTCAGACTCATTAAAACCCTGGCAGTGATCCTCATGAATGAGGACATGGAAGGTCGCAACTTCACCATTCTGGTCTTTATAGGCAGCCCTGCCGAGAGGATAGGTACGGCAAGGGCCGGGGCGCCCCTGATAAACCGAGCAGCCCTCTTTACTGACAAAGGGACAGCTGGCTCGGCCATCGTCCACCATGCCCAGATACACACGAGGGAAGACATCTCCCTCCTCAAATTCTACCAGGGCATATTGCTCAAGAAAATCAGAGGTGTTCATCTGCAATTCGCGGCGCAGTCGTAGCGCATCATAGGGGGTCAAGGCCAGTTCCAGTTCCCGGCAGCACTCATTAAAACAGGGCACACCAGGGTGGCAGGCAAAGGCAAAGGACTCGTCTTCTTTAAGGTCCCTGACGTTTTCAGGAAAACTGTTTGCAGCCATGGTTTAGTTCTTCCGCCAGATGTAAAGGAGTGGGCTGGCCACAAAGATTGACGAATAGGTACCAACAACAACACCGGCGAGCAAGGCAAAGGAAAAGTCGTGGATTACTGAGCCGCCGAGGAGAAAGAGGGCTACCAGTACCATTGCTGAGGTCAGGGAGGTGACAAATGTCCGGCTTAAGACATCATTAATCGAACCATTGATCACCTTATCAAAGCCCTCCTTGTTATCCTTGTGCATATTTTCACGGATACGATCAAAAACTACCACCGAGTCATTAAGGGAATAGCCGGCCAGGGTAAGCAGGGCCGTGACAATGAGTAGGGTGATTTCCACATTCATGATATAGCAGATGCCCAGCACGGCCAGGACATCGTGGAAGGTGGCAACGGCAGCGGCAAAGCCAAAACTTAAGTCAAAGCGCAGGGCCAGGTAGCAAATAACACCAATAAGTGAGATGAATATGGCCTGGATAGCCTTGGTGCGCAACATACTACTCACCGAAGAACCGATCTCTGTCTGGCTCTCCATGGTGAAGGTGGTGCCGGGTAGGTTATCGGCTAGCAGGGCGCCGACAATAATGGCGTCATCACCCACCACGGTTTCAGATCTTTTGATCTTCACAATGAGACGGTTCTCGCCTGAAACAGGTTGCAGATCATAGTCTTTGAGAATCTTGCGCACATCAGCCAGCTGAAACTCTTTATCTGCCTTATACTGCAGCATGGCACCACCGGCAAAGTCAACGCCAAGGTTGCCTTGGCCGCGCATGATTTGCATGGTGGCAAAGAGACCTGTGAGGACGAGAATAGCGGAGATGCTAAAGGTTATTTTGCGTAAGGTGAGATAGTCAATATTGGGACGTTTGAAAATCTCAAAGAAGGCGATGGGCCGTAATTTGCGGCGGTCATAAAGGACATCATAGACTAGGCGGGTAGCAAAAAGGGTGGTGAAGAGGTTGAAGGTGACACCTAAGGAAAGGGTGACAGCAAAACCTTTAATGGGGCCTGTGCCAAAGAGGAAGAGGGCCAGGGCGGTAATAAGGGTGGTTACCTGGGAGTCAACAATGGTGGAGAATGCCTTGCCATAGCCGCCTTCCACTGCCGAGCGGGTAGACTTGCCCATACCAAATTCTTCACGCATCCTCTCAAAGATGAGGACGTTGGAGTCCACCGCCATACCAATGGAGAGAATGATGCCCGCAATGCCGGGTAGGGTCAGGGTGGCCTGCATTACTGCCAGACCGGTAAAGACAAAGACAATGTTAAGCACCAGGGCAGCTGTGGCGATAACACCGGACAGTCGGTAGTAAAAGACCATGAAGAGCAGCACTAATGCTGTGCCAAACAGGCCCGAGGAGATGCCTTTCTTGATGGAGTCATCGCCTAGTGAGGCTCCAACCGTCATTTCTTGAACAATGTCCACCGGAGCTGGCAGGGCACCGACGCGGAGGACAATGGCCAGATCATTGGCATCATCATAGCTGAAGTTACCGGTGATCATGGCACTGCCGCCAAGGATCTTGGACTGAATATTGGGGGCAGAGCGTACCACGTTGTCGAGGACAATGGCCAAGCGGTGATGGATATATTTGCCGGTGATATCACCAAATACCTTGCCCCCTCGGCCGGTAAGATCCAAGCTGACGTACGGCTCGTTGAAATTGCCACCGATACGCACGGAGGCATCCTTAACCATCTCACCAGTCATTAACACCTGGGTATTGAGGAGCAGGGGAATAAGTTTTTCCGCCCCGGTTTCGGCTATGATCTCTTTTTCAAAATAGATCTCTGTCTCTTCCGGTAACTGGTGGGCCAGCAGGGTGTTAATTTTTAAGCGATCACCACTGTTTTTTTGCCACTGGCCAGTGGCGATAAGTTGGTCAATAAGGCCCGGCAGAGTCGCGGTGCCAGGGCCATCCACCAGCTTGAATTGGAGTTGGGCCGTTTTGCCGATGAGTCCCTTAGCTCTAGATGGGTCTTTAACACCGGGGAGCTGGACAATGACCTCGTCGGCACCTTGGCGGAGAATAACCGGCTCGGTAACACCGAATTGATCAATACGATTACGAATGATCTCTAAGGACTGGTTGACGGCATTATTATTGATAAAATCAATACGCTCATCGCTTAAGGTCAGGAACAGGCGGGGAAAGTCGCCATCTGTTTTGGTCTCTAGGCGCAGGTTGGGGAAATCATCCTTAACTATGGATTGTATTTCCTCGAGGGTGCTTTTGTTTGGCAGGGTAAATAATACCGTGTGGTTGTCGCCAGATGGCATCTTGACCACGGTTATTTTTTTATCCTTAAGTTGGCTCTTTAGGTCGTCACTGGCAAAATTAAGGGAGTTCTCAATGGCCTTGTCGAGATTGACCTTAAGGACCACATGCATACCGCCCTGTAAATCAAGACCCTTACGCAGACCCTCGGGGGCCAAATAATTTGTCCACCAGCTTGGCAATCCTGAGGTGACTGACGGCATCAGGGTGATGGCACCATAGCCAATAAGAAAGATGAGGAAGATAATCTTCCATTTCAGACTCTTATTCATGTAGAACAGCTCCTTGAAAAATACTTTTTCTGGCTAGGTTGCGGGAAAAAGATGGGATAATATATGGGAATAATGTGGGAGTATACGTATATTTAAAAAAAGTCGAGAAATTATACTCGAATAGCTCTAGATGTCAAACGAACTATGGCAGTTATGCCTCTTTCTTTGTGGACGGACAAGGAAAAATTGACTACATATGTCACTTTTTAGCATTGCTAACTTTCCTCTCACATATTTCGAACCTAAATATAAATTTTAGTCGGTATCATTAATTTTAGGATAAAGGTTTTTCCATGCTTGATACAGTTGAAAAAATTGGCGATTGTCAGCTTCATTATCTACAGGCGGGTGAGGCCGGTAAGGCCGATCTCCTCTTTTTACACGGCATGAAGTTTAATGCTGCCACCTGGCAGGAACTTGGCACTTTGGATAAGATGGCTGCTGAGGGCTTTCGGGCTACAGCCCTTGATCTCCCTGGGTTTGGTCAGTCTCCCGAGTCTGATGTCTCTCCCCTTAAGGTGGTTAAACAGTTTATCATTAATAAAAAACTGCAGAATACTATCCTTGTCGGGCCGTCCATGGGTGGCCGGGTAAGCCTGGAATTTTCCCTGGCCAATCCGGAGTTGCTCCGTGGCTTGGTGCTGGTTGGGGCCGTGGGAGTTGAGGAAAATAAGGAGAGGCTTGCTGAGATTATGCTGCCTACCCTCATTGTCTGGGGCGGCGAGGATGCTATCTCTCCTATAAGTAATGGCCATTTGCTTGATAAATCTATTGATTCCAGTCATATGGTAATAATCGACGGGGCTCCCCATCCCTGCTATCTTGAGCAGCCAGATATCTGGCATTGGGAGTTGACCAGTTTTCTAGCAGAAAATTTTGGTATCTAAGGCACTGGTGAACTTTTCCGATTTTGGAGATTTGACTACCCATGGAGAATTATTACCTGGGTTGTTAGTGTCAGATGATTTATTCTTTGCTCTTTCAGTATGTACCTATATACTATTTCTTGTAACTATACCTTTGTTCCTAACACCTAAACAAACGGCACTAGCCCTATGACTATACGTCCTGTTCACACCTCACTGGAAGATATTTCAAGCCTGAAGAAAGCGCAACTTTTAAGCAGAGCTGCCTTGGCTAAGAAGGCTGAGGATCTCGTCATCCTTGATGTTCGCGAAATCTCCTCGTTTGCTGATTATTTTGTCATCATGAGTGGTCGCTCCACCCGTCATGTGCAAGGCCTGGCTGAAGCAGTCGGTCAGACTGTACGCCAAAAGCGTCTTAATGCCAATAATTGCGAAGGCTTGAGTGAGGGGCATTGGGTTTTGCTCGATTATGACGATGTTATTGTTCATATTTTTTATCACGAGTCCCGTGGTTTTTATGATCTTGAAGGGTTGTGGCATGATGCTCCACGGGTGGAGGTAGACAGTGAGTAAAAAGTCTCCTGTACTGCTGGCTATCCTTGATGGATGGGGGGTAGGGGAAAGCACTGAAACCAATGCTATCCACATGGCCAATACGCCCAATATGGATAGGTGGAGTAAAGAGTATCCCGCTACCACCCTGCTTGCCCATAATGGCGCGGTGGGATTGCCGGAAGGCCAGATGGGTAATTCTGAGGTTGGCCATCTCAATATCGGTGCCGGGCGCGTGGTCTATCAGGATTTTAGCCGGATCAATCGAGCCGTGGCCAGTGGCGAGTTAACTAACAACACAGTGCTGGTTGACCTTATTGAGGACCTGAAACAAAGCGGTGCAGCCTTGCACCTGCTGGGCTTGCTTTCTGACGGTGGGGTGCATAGTCATATTGATCATCTCATTGCCCTGGTACGTATGGCTGTAGAAAAGGGATTGTCCCGTGTCTATATCCATGCCTTTATGGATGGCCGTGATACGCCGCCGAGCAGTGGCAAGGGCTACATGGAGCAGCTGGTATCCGCCCTGGCTGATATTAGTGGAGGTCAGGTGGCGACCATTGCGGGACGCTACTGGGCCATGGATCGTGATACCCGCTGGGAGCGGGTGGAAAAGGCCTGGCAGGCCATGGTGGCAGGGGAGGGTGTTATGGCCGGCGCTGATCCGGTTCTGGCTATGGAATCCGCCTACTCTCATGATGAGACTGATGAGTTTATCAAACCGGTGGTCTTATGTCAGGATGATCAACCCATTGCCACTATTAACGATGGTGACGGTCTGCTCTTTTTTAATTTTAGAGCTGATCGGGCTCGTGAGTTAACCCGTGCCTTTACTATGTCTGATTTTGATGGCTTTGCCGTGCCACATCGTCCGCAATTAAAGCAGTACGTCATGATGACCCAGTATGATGCCGCTTTTGAGTTGCCCATTGTTTTTCCTCCCACCTCCCTAGAGCGTATCCTGGGCGAGGAGGTGAGTACGCATGGACTGCAGCAGCTACGTATTGCTGAGACCGAAAAATATGCCCATGTTACCTTTTTCTTTAATGGTGGGCGGGAGGAACCCTTTCCCTTAGAGGAGCGGGTGCTGGTTGATTCTCCCCGTGATGTGGCCACCTATGATGAAAAGCCGGCCATGTCAGCCCCAGAGGTAACCGAGCGTCTCTTAGAGCAGCTTGATTCCGGACGTTTTGATCTGGTTGTCCTTAATTTTGCTAATGCCGATATGGTTGGCCACACCGGTATACTACCCGCCGCCATTGCCGCCTGTGAGACGGTTGATAGCTGTATGGGCCGGCTGGTGGCCAAGGTGCAGGAGATGGGTGGCACGGTTTTAATCACCGCCGATCATGGCAACTCGGATATCATGTATGATGTTGATAATGATGAGCCATACACCGCCCATACCCTGAACCAGGTACCCTTCATCCTTATTGATGACAAGCACCAAGGTGCAAATTTGCACCTTGGTGGTGCCTTAAAGGATATTGCTCCCACCATTCTGCATCTTCTCGACCTTCCAGTACCTGAGGAGATGGAAGGGGAG
>JAOZSN010000105.1 GCA_029939635.1 Deltaproteobacteria bacterium | reverse complement strand
CTAGTTTGTAGTTCTTTCATGATTTTTGCCGCCAGAGCTGCAGTCAACGGCTCACTAAGGGTTTGCTGAATCACACCGAAAATCCCAATTAAACTATTTCCCTGTTCCTATTCTAAAATAAAGAGAGACCTTAATGGGTGTGGTTGAAAATCCTTGACAATCAGGCCGCATCTTATATATTCCACTGTTTCGTATTTTTAGCAGGTTTTTTACGTATTGTCTGAATTCCTTGCTTGAGTTTATAACCATTATAATGAAAGAGCCTTATACGGGCTTTATCTACAGGGGGTATTGTATCAGGCCCCTTATACATTTAGGAGAGATTCCATGGCTGTACCTAAGAGAAGACATTCCCATTCCCGTACCAGACAACGTCGTGCCCATGATGCCCTGACCACCCCTAAGGTTGGCGCCTGTAGTGAATGTGGCGAGCCTAAAATGCCCCACCGCCTCTGTGGCAGCTGTGGTACCTATAAGGGTCGTGAAATTATTAAGCTTGATGAAGATTTCGAATAAGCCTTTTACTGTTTGACCAGGGGAAGGGAATTTGTTTCCCTTTCTCCTGCCTGCCACGAACTACCCTTGGCGTAGGGATAACCATTTGTTTCTACTTGTGTCATGTGTCCTTTCAGGGTAGTTTCTGCCATGATTATTGAACTAATCATGCGCTCTTTAAGTGTGCGCCTTTGCCTTTGATTTACGTCTTTTTCTTGCAGGAGATTTTTTAACGTGCATGTAGCCCTTGATACTATGGGAAGTGATCAAGGCCCGGCTGAGCTTGTGAGCGGGGCGTTGATGGCCCTGCGCGAGTCCACTGTCCAGATCACCCTGGTTGGTGATGAACAGGCTATTTATGCCGCCTTAGGTAATTCCTACCCCAAAGAATCTATCAATGTTGTTGCCACCTCTCAGGTGGTGGAGATGGATGATTCTCCCACCCTTGTGGTGCGTCGTAAAAAAGATTCCTCCATGCTCCGTGCCTTTGAACTTCATAAAAAAGGTGAGGTTGATGCCGTGGTTTCTGCCGGTAATTCCGGTGCTGTCATGGCCGCTGCCATCAAACATCTTGGTCGCCTCAAATCCATTCAGCGGCCTGCCATTGCCACTGTGTACCCTACCCTGAAAGGTCCCGTTGTCATGCTTGACGTAGGGGCTAATGTTGATTGCCGGCCGAAACACCTCTATCAATTTGGTGTTATGGCCACGGCCTTTTCTCAGTCCATGTTTGCTATTGCCGAACCGCGGGTTGGTTTGCTTAGTATTGGTGCTGAGGGGAGCAAGGGTAATGCCTTGGTTAAGAAAACCTATGAGCTTCTGGAGGCCAGTAAACTCAACTTTATCGGTAATGTTGAGGGGGGCGATACCTTCAAAGGCGATGTGGATGTCATTGTCTGTGATGGGTTTGTCGGTAATGTCTGTCTGAAGATCAGTGAGGGGTTGGCTGAGGCTGTTACTGTTATGTTGCGTGAGGAGATTTCCAAGACCTTCACTGCCAAGATGGGCTATCTTCTAGCCCGTGAGGCTTTTAAGAATTTTAAAAAACGGGTGGATTACGCTGAATATGGTGGCGCCCCGCTTTTAGGCCTTGATGGTACAGGTATTATCTGTCATGGCCGTTCTAATTCCATAGCGATTAAAAACGCCATTCTGGTGGCTGATGGTCTGGCCGGAAATAAGGTGAATGACCATATTCTCGCTCTCCTTGCCCAGGATGGTGATCTGGAACAATCAGCAAAGGGACAAAAAAAAGATGAGTAGAGCGGTGATTGTCGGTGTTGGCTCACATCTGCCCAAGAGGGTAATGACCAACCATGACCTTGCGAACATGGTGGACACCTCTGATGAATGGATTGTCACCCGTACTGGTATTAAGACCAGGCATATCTCTGGCCCTGGTGAGTATACCTCTGTTTTGGCTGCAGAGGCCGCTCAAAATGCCTTGGCCATGGGAGATATTGCTGCCAGCGATATTGATATGATTATCGTTGCCACTATTTCTTCAGAGATGGAGATGCCTTCCTGTGCCTGTTTGGTGCAAAAGGCCATTGGTGCTGATAACGCCTTTGCTTTTGATGTCAATGCGGCTTGTTCTGGTTTTTTGTATGGTCTATCCATTGCAGATAAATATATCCAGGGAAATAGTGAGTTGAAGGTGCTGGTGATTGGAGCTGAGACGCTTTCTACCCGTACCAACTGGCAGGATCGGAATACCTGTGTGCTGTTTGGTGATGGTGCTGGTGCTGCGGTTCTTACTGGTGACTCAACTAATAAGGCGGTGTTCATCGATCATCTTTTTGCTGATGGCAGGCTCAATCATCTCCTTTATAGTGAAGCCGCTCAGAGCATGAACCCTGAGTTGCAAAATGAAGAGTATAACGGCTCTTATATTAAGATGTCTGGCCGTGACGTGTTCAAACATGCGGTACGCTCCATGAAGGGTGCTATTAGCAGTGTTCTTGCTGAGGCAAAACTGGATATGGCTGATATCTCTCTTGTTATCCCCCATCAGGCCAATATTCGTATCCTCAATAACCTGCGTGATAAGCTTGGCCTGCCTGCTGAAAAACTCTACATAAAAGTAGATAAATATGGTAATACGTCGGCGGCTAGTATCCCCATAGCCCTGACTGATGCCTTGGCTGAAGGAAGACTGCAGAGTGGAGATTTTCTCCTTCTCTGTGCCTTTGGCGGTGGTTTTACTTGGGGTGCTACCCTTTTACGTTGGCCTTAGTAAGAAAACTTGTAATAAGCTGACAGCCCCATGTGCTGGCAGCTCATAGCTAATAAAGGTGTGAATACGTGGATCATTTCCTGAACGAAGATCAGCAGATGATCGTTGATCTGGCTAAACAGATCACCGATGAGATGATTATCCCTAATCGGGCTAAGTATGACGAGACTGAAGGCTATCCTTTAGACATCGTGGAAACCATGGCCAAGTCCGATTTTTTTGCCCTCTTTGTCCCTGAAGAGTATGGCGGATTAGGGGGCGGTTGTTTTGATACGGTTTTGGCTTTAGAACAATTTGGCCGGGGCTGTGTTGGTATTGCTACTGCCTATGCTGCCAGTGCCTTGGGCGCTTACCCCATCGTCATAAGCGGTTCTAAAGAGCTTAAAGAACAATTCCTGCCTGATATAGCCACTGGTAAGAAACGGGCTGCCTTTGCCCTTACCGAGGCCAATGCCGGTAGTGATGCCAGTGGTATCCAAACCACCGCCGTAGAGGATGGTGATTATTGGGTACTCAATGGTACCAAGCAGTGGATTACCAATGGTGGTCAGGCCCATTTGTATACCGTTATTGCCATGACCGATCCCCATAAGGGCCCTCGTGGTGCCACAATGTTTGTGGTTGAGAGTACTGATCCAGGCTTCAGCTGTGGTCCCAAGGAGAAAAAACTAGGTATCCGTACCTCGGCCACCACTGAGTTGATTTTTAAAGATTGCCGTATCCCCAAGAGTCGCATGATTGGTCGGCGTGGCGCTGGTTTCATCACTGTTATGAAGACCCTTGATAAGTCCCGGCCTGGTATTGCCAGCCTTGGTGTTGGCTTGGCCCAGGGCGCCCTAGACGAGGCTGCCACCTATGCCAAGCAGCGTGTGCAGTTTGGCAAGCCCATTATTTCCTTTCAGGCAGTGCAGCATATGCTGGCTGATATGGCCATTCAGACCGAGGCATCGCGCGCTCTGGTCTATGTCTCTGCCAAACATATTGATGCCCACCCCAAGCAAATGAGTAAGGCCTCGGCCATGTGTAAGGTCATGGCTACTGATACTGCCATGAAGGTAGCTGTGGATGCCGTTCAGGTTATGGGTGGCTATGGTTATATGCGAGAGTATCCAGTGGAAAAGATGATGCGTGATGCCAAGATTTTGCAGATCTATGAAGGCACCAACCAGATCCAGCGCAATGTCATCGGTCAGGAACTGAATAAGGAGTATAATTAGCCATGAATATCGTTGTCTGTATAAAGCAGGTTCCGGATGCCAAGGATGTTCGTCTTGATCCAGAGACCAATACCCTGTCTCGTGAGGGTGTTAAATCCGTCATTAATCCCTATGATCGTCATGCCTTGGAAGAGGGGGTTCGCCTTAAAGAAGAGTATGGCGGCACAGTAACGGTGATCTCCATGGGACCACCTCAGGCCCAGGCTATTCTCACTGAGGCCATATCCTGCGGGGCAGATGAGGCGTTTCTTGTCTCAGATCGCGCCTTTGCCGGTGCTGACACCCTGGCCACCACCTATACCTTGGCCCAGGCCGTGGCTAAGGCTGGCAAACCAGATTTGGTACTCTGCGGCAAGCAGGCCACGGATGGTGATACTGCTCAGGTTGGGCCGGGATTGGCTGTACGCCTTGATATGCCCTTTGTTACCTGTGTTAAGAAGGTACGCACTATTGCTAAGGATGTACTCACCCTAGAGCGCATGATGGATGACGGTTATGATGTGCTTGAGGTTGACCTGCCTGCGTTGCTTACAGTGGTAAAAGAGATTAATACACCCCGTTTTCCTTCTTTACGCGGCATGCGTCGAGCTCGTGATTATCAAATCACCAGCCTTACTGCGGAAGATATTGGTGCTGATAGCAGTCGTCTTGGCTTGGGTGGTTCACCAACTCAGGTGGTTTCGGTTTTCCCTCCTGAGAAAAAGGGGGATCGTACCATGATTGAAGGTAGTGTGGCTGAGCAGGTTGATAAACTGGCTGAAATTCTGTTTGACTCGGCCTTCGGAGCCTGAAAAACCTTAGCTACAAATTCCAATAACTAGCACAAATTTCTTTTTGAAAAAATGTTGTTATAATTTGTGTAAATCAGTGAAATTAGCAGCAAAAAAAATGAGTTTATTATGCTAATAATTGATAAAGATGCCTGTATTGGCTGTGGTTTATGTGAGGATAATTGTCCTTTTGATGCCATTGCAGTGGTTGATGGCAAGGCAGAGGTCAATGATAACTGTACCCTCTGTGGCTCTTGTATTGAGCATTGTGAGGTTGAGGCTCTCTCCATCCCGCGTGATGAGTCTGGTGCTATTGACCTGTCTGCCTGGTCTGGTGTCTGGGTGTATGCCGAGTATCGGCAGGGTAAATTGGCCCAGGTATCCCGTGAGCTTCTTGGGATAGGGCGTACTTTGGCTGATAAGCGTGATACGAAACTTTCTGCTGTCCTGCTCTGTGCTGATGCTGCTGATGTGCCGCAGCAACTCATTGCTGCCGGTGCCGATCAGGTCTATGTGGTCGTTGACCCGGCCCTGGAAAATTTTAATGATGATAGCTATGGTGCTGCCTTAGAAGACTTGGCTCGCAAGTATAAGCCAGAAGTTATCCTGGCTGGTGCCACGGCCATTGGCCGTTCCTTTATCCCCAGGGTAGCCACTTCGCTTAATACGGGTTTGACTGCTGATTGTACCCAACTTGCCATTGGTGATGATGGTCATCTGCACCAGACGCGGCCAGCCTTTGGTGGCAATATTATGGCCACTATTATGTGCCCTAACCATCGGCCCCAGATGTCTACGGTTCGGCCTATGGTTTTTCAGGCTCCAGAGCCAGATGGCAGTCGTACTGGTGAGATTATAGTAGAAGCGATTGCTGCTGATCGCCTTGCCTCACGTACTCGGGTTGTTGAAACCGTGCTGACTGAAGGTGAGCAGCTTAATCTTGCTGAGGCCGAGGTGGTAATAGCTGGTGGTCGTGGTCTTGAAAATGAAGAGGGCTTTTCCTTGGTTGAATCTTTGGCTGATGTCTTGGGTGGAGCTGTCGGAGCCTCTCGTGCTGCAGTGGATAATGGCTGGATTACTTATCCCCATCAGGTTGGCCAGACCGGTAAAACTGTGGCCTCCAAGCTCTATGTGGCCTGCGGTATTTCCGGAGCCATCCAGCATGTCATTGGCATGAAATCGTCTGAGACCATTGTGGCCATTAATCGTGATCAGAATGCCCCTATTTTTGATGTGGCTGATTATTGTGTGGTAGGTGATATATTCACCCTGTTGCCGCCGCTGGTTGATAAGCTTAAAGAACGTAGTGGGAAGGAGTAAGGACTGTTAGTTGATAGCTGATACCTTATCTCTTTAAAAAAAATGGTGAAATGTATGGACTTGACGGGTAAAGTAGCCGTTGTAACGGGTGGTAGTCGTGGAATTGGACGGAGTATTTGTCTGCGTCTTGCTGCTGCTGGTGCATTAGTCGTTATAAATTATGTCAGCCGTTCTGATGCTGCAGATGAAACTGCTGCCTTAGTTACCGAGGCTGGGGGTACAGCTGCTGTCTATAAGTTTGATGTGGCTGATACTGCTGAGGTTCAATCTGCCTTTAAACAGATTGTTGCTGATCATGGACGAGTGGATATCTTGGTTAATAATGCTGGAATCACTCGTGATGGGCTGCTGGTTATGATGAAAGAGGCTGCCTGGGATGCAGTGCTTGACACGAATCTCAAGGGTTCCTTTAACTGTATTAAGGCTGCCAGCCGTCCAATGATGAAGCAGCGCTTTGGTCGCATTGTTTCCATCACCTCGGTTATTGGTTTTGCCGGTAATGCTGGGCAGGTCAATTATTCTGCGGCTAAGGCTGGGCTAGTTGGCCTTACTCGTTCCACAGCGAAGGAACTGGCCAGTCGTGGTATTACTGTTAATGGGGTGGCTCCTGGCTATATTGATACAGATATGACCAAGGAACTCTCTGATGATGTCAAGGATATCATTTTGAGTGAGATTCCCATGAAGGCCATGGGTAATGTAGATGATATTGCCGCTGCGGTGGCATTTTTAGTGTCTGATGATGCTAGCTATATTACCGGCCAGTTTATCCATGTGAACGGCGGCATGTACATGGGCTAGTTATAAAAGTGCACCAGCGCCTCATCTTTGTCCGTTTTGGCCTTCTCGCGTAGAACAGCTACGCTTCAAAGTCCCAAACGAACAAATCTAAGACACTGGTGCACTTTTATAGGTGTTGGGTGTCCTTAGTCATAAGATAAATTTGTTGTTAAATTACTAATAAATAAGTTCTTTATAATTAGGAGAATATTATGTCAGTTCAAGAAAAATTGATCGATATCATTGCTGAGCAGTTAAGTGTAGATAAGGCTAAGGTTGTTCCTTCTGCTTCTTTTGTTGATGATTTGGGCGCAGATTCCCTGGATCTAGTTGAGCTCATCATGGCCATGGAAGAGGCCTTTGATACTGAGATCGCTGATGAAGTTGCTGAGAAGATTACCACGGTTGAGAAGGCCATAGAGCATATCTCCAGCCTGTAATTTAGTCATTGCTTTTAGCTTATCTGCTGTGAGCAAGGCCTGAAATACGTTTTTTTTGTGTACGCCTTGCCTCTGTTATTACGATAACAGGGGCAAGGCGTTTTCTACCATTTGAGCTCGTGGTCTACGCTCCATGGTCAGGGTTGTTTAAATCGCGCCACAAGACATTGTGAGGATGTTATGGGACGTCGAGTTGTTGTTACCGGCTTAGGCTTGGTGACACCTGTGGGAACAGGTGTGCAAAAGACATGGGATGGGTTATGTGCCGGGAAGAGTGGTGTTGGCCCTATTACGCGTTTTGATGCCAGTGATTTTGCGGTGCAGATTGCCGCTGAAGTGACTGATTTCAACGTTGAAGATTTTATTGAGGCCAAACAGGCCAAGCATCTGGACCTTTTTGTGCAGTATGCTGTGGCTGCGGCCAAGATGGCCATTGAAGATTCTGGTTTTGAGATAACCGAAGAAAACTCGGCTCGAGTCGGCTCTATTGTTGGCTGTGGCCTAGGTGGCCTGCCCACCATTGAAAAATACCATTCGGTTTATCTGGAGCGTGGCCCACGTCGTATTACACCTTTCTTCATCCCCATGGTGATTCCCAATATGGGTGCCGGGCAGATCTCGATTTTTAATAAGACCCGTGGGCCAAATATGTCCACCACCACTGCCTGTGCCGCTGGCACCCATGCCGTGGGTGAGGCCTTTCGTTCTATTGCTGGTGGTTTTTGTGACGTGGCCTTTACTGGTGGCAGCGAATCTGTCATTTGTCCCTTGGCTGTGGGCGGCTTCAACTCCATGAAGGCCTTGTCTAAGCGTAATGATGATCCAACCCATGCCTCTCGTCCCTTTGATAAGGATCGTGATGGCTTTATCATCTCCGAGGGTGGAGGTATCCTCATCCTTGAGGAGTTGGAACACGCCAGGGCTCGTGGTGCCAAGATCTATGCTGAAATGGTTGGCTATGGCCTCTCTGGGGATGGCTATCATATTGCCGCTCCACCGGAGAGTGGCGATGGTGCCATTCGTTGTATGCAGATGGCGCTGGATGATGCGGGTATGAATCCTGATGATGTTGATTACATAAATGCCCATGGTACCTCCACTCCTTTAAATGATAAGGTGGAGACCCATTCTATTAAAGAGGTGTATGGCGATCATGCATCTAAGTTGGCTGTTTCTTCCACTAAGTCAATGACCGGTCATATGCTTGGTGGTGCCGGTGGTATTGAGTCGATCTTTACTGCCCTTGCTCTGCATCATCAGATTGCACCACCCACCATGAATCTTGAGAATCCCAGTGAGGGTTGCGATCTTGACTATATTCCTGGTGAGGCGCGTCAGATGGCCATGCGCGCTGCCATGTCAAACTCCTTTGGTTTTGGTGGCACTAATGCCGTAATTATTATGAAACGTTTCGAGTAACTATTCACTAGCACTTCATCTTCGCCCACTTGAGGCTTCTCGAATAGCACCAGTATGCTTCGAAGTTTCAAATGAACGAATATGAGGCACTATTAAATAGTTACAGTGTTTGGGTTGTCGTAACTTTTTAATTTACGGTAGTTAGTTTTACCGTTTTGAGGGATAGCGTGTGAAAATTGCATTAGGCTGTGATCATGGCGGGTATGAGTTAAAGGATGGAGTTGTTAATCTCCTGGCTGAACTTGGCCATGAGGTGGTTGATTGCGGGACTAATTCCGTGGCCTCTGTCAATTATCCTGATTTTGCTGAGGCGGTTTGCTCTCAGGTAAAGGGTGGAAATTGTATCATGGGTGTTCTGATCTGTGGTACTGGTATTGGCATGTCAATGGCTGCTAACCGTCACCCTGAGATTCGTGCTGCCCTGTGTCATGAGCAGTTTTCTGCCCAGATGAGCCGCGAGCATAACGATGCCAATGTCCTTTGCCTTGGGGCTCGGGTACTTGGTCCGGGCTTGGCTCAGGAAATTGTCCGTACCTGGTTGGCCACAGAGTTTGCTGCTGGTCGTCATCTCACCCGTATTGAGATGTTTTCAGCCATGGAATTGTTGAACGACAAGAAATAAAGAATAAAGAAGTAGAGATGTACAGAAATATAGAATAAATGAGAAATAGTAAGGAAGATACCGGCCTTCTTCTTTATTTCTCTATTTCTCTATTTCTCTATTTCTAAAAAAATATACAGGTAACAAACGTGTCATCTCTCCAACATAGTGACCCCGAAATATTTCGTTCCATTCGTTTTGAATTGGAGCGTCAGGCCCACCAGCTAGAGCTTATTGCCTCCGAGAACATCGTCTCCATGGCGGTTTTAGAGGCCCAGGGTTCTATATTTACCAATAAGTATGCTGAAGGCTATCCGCGCAAACGCTATTATGGCGGTTGTGAGTATGCTGATGAGGTTGAATCGTTGGCCATTAGCCGGGCAAGGGAACTTTTTGGTGCCGAGTATGCCAATGTTCAGCCCCATTCTGGTAGTCAGGCCAATATGGCCGTCTATTTTGCCTGTCTTGATCATGGTGACAAGGTTCTTGGTATGGATCTGGCCCATGGTGGTCATCTTACCCATGGCGCCTCGGTGAGTTTTTCAGGTCAGCTCTATGATTTTGTCTCCTATGGTCTTAATAAAGAGACTGAGCAGATAGATATGGCAGAGGTGGAACGTATTGCTGAGCAAGAACGTCCTAAGCTCATTGTCGCTGGTGCCAGTGCCTATCCACGTATCATTGATTTTGCTGCCTTTCGCGCCATTGCGGATAAGGTTGGCGCCTTACTGATGGTTGATATGGCCCATATTGCTGGCCTGATTGCTGCCGGACAGCATCCCACCCCGGTAGGTCATGCTCATTTTGTCACCACTACCACCCATAAGACCATGCGTGGTCCACGTGGTGGCCTGATTTTGAGTGATGAAGAGTTTGGTAAAAAGCTTAACTCCAAAATCTTTCCTGGTATTCAGGGTGGCCCGCTGGTGCATGTTATTGCTGCTAAGGCAGTGGCCTTTCGCGAGGCTATGACTACTGAGTATAAACAGTATCAGGGCCAGGTCGTCAAAAACACTAAAATACTTGGTGATACCCTGATGAAGCATGGTTTTCGCCTTGTATCTGGTGGTACTGATAATCATCTTGTCCTAGTTAATCTTAGTAATAAGGACGTTACAGGCAAGGATGCTGAAGAGGCCTTGGA
>JAOZSN010000104.1 GCA_029939635.1 Deltaproteobacteria bacterium | reverse complement strand
CGGTTCTGGGGATGCCATGGGCTTGTCCTGTAAAAACAACAGGTCCATGGTAGATAGTTTCAGTAACAACCAGGGTAGCCTCTGCGTCCGGATCATCAACGCCGCTCACGGGAAGAGGTATACGGATAGTCACCTCAGAGCTGAGCAGCCCTCCCTTGACGTCCTTATCAACAATACCGGGCAACTGCTTCTGAATAACATCCACCCCAGCTACAACACCCTGCCGGGCCAACAAACCAAAACCGGCATAGGCCCCGGTAACCAGAAGGGCAAGAACGATCAAGGCAGCAACAATTTTCTTCATATTTTTCTCCTGAAGCTTCACTTACGAATTTCTAGTTGGAAAAACTCTTTCTCACTATACCGTGAATAAAACTAGAGTCATCATTTTCCGTGTACTTTGAAAGAATAGCACACCCCCTAAAGTGCTGGCAAAAAAGTTATTACCATTCCCATATTTTGTGTTGACTTTACATCCCACCACAACATATAGTATCTCCGTCGGCTCAGCAGTAGTTCCCTCCGCACCATCCACAGCTTTGGTTTATATCCCCTGTCTGTTCTTTCCGGATGCTTCCCGACCCATGCTCCCTCTTTTGTTGCTCCACCTTTCACACAAGGAAAACATATAATGTTTCAACACGCCACCGTGCCCAGCAGCCTGTTCACCTCCATCCGTAAAAGGGATGGCCTCCAGGTCCCCTTTGAAGCTCATAAAATAACCACCGCCATCATCAAGGCTGGCAAGGCCTCTGGCGAGCTTAAGACCACAGATGCCCGTCGCCTGACCATGCGCGTCCTCACTATAGCCCAGGCTATGTACACGGACGCCAATCCTTCTGTGGAAGAAATTCAAGACCTGGTGGAGGAGGTATTGCTCGCCTCTCCCCACAAAAAAACAGCCAAGGCATACATCCTCTATCGTGACCAACATGCCCGTAACCGTGACATGGCCACCCAGGCGGATCTCAAACTCATTGACTCATACCTGGAGCGACTGGACTGGAAGGTGCAGGAAAACTCCAACATGGCCTACTCCTTACAGGGCCTCAATAATTATATCTCCAGTGAGGTGAGTAAGAGCTACTGGCTCAACAAGATTTACACCCCGGAGGTACGCCATGCCCACCAAAATGGTGATCTGCATATTCATGATCTGGGGTTATTATCGGTCTATTGCGTGGGCTGGGATCTCCATGACCTACTGGAGATCGGCTTTTCCGGCGCCCCAGGCAAGGCCGAGTCTGCCCCGGCCCGCCATTTCCGTAGTGCCTTGGGCCAGATAGTCAACTTCTTCTACACCCTACAAGGCGAGGCCGCTGGTGCCCAGGCCTTTTCCAGCTTTGACACATTACTGGCCCCCTTTATCCGTTACGATGGCCTTGAGTATAATGAGGTAAAACAGGCCCTGCAAGAGTTTGTCTTCAATCTCAACGTCGCCACCCGGGTTGGCTTTCAAACCCCTTTCACCAATCTCACCATGGACTTACAGCCTCCGGCATCCTACCGTGATGAGCCTGTGCTTATCGGTGGAGAACGGCAACAGGAGCTGTATGCTGACTTCCAAGTTGAAATGAATATACTCAACCAGGCCTTCCTTGAAGTCATGAGCGAGGGTGATGCCAAGGGCCGGGTCTTCACCTTTCCCATTCCCACCTATAATATTACCCCTGATTTTAACTGGCAGGATGAGGGTCTGGACCCATTATGGGAGGTAACCGCTAAATACGGCATTCCCTATTTCTCTAATTTCGTTAACTCAGACCTGTCTCCAGATGACGCCCGTTCCATGTGCTGTCGGCTACGCTTGGATACCAGGCAATTAGAGAAACGGGGCGGCGGACTCTTTGGGGCCAACCCCCTCACCGGTTCCATTGGCGTGGTTACCATTAATATGGCAGCCCTGGGCTTTCAGGCCACGGATGAGGCAGATTTCTTCCAGCGCCTTGACCAGCTCATGGAGATTGCCCGCACCAGTCTTGAAACCAAACGTAAGGTACTGGAAAGCTTTACAGACAAGGGGCTCTATCCCTATACCCACCATTATCTGCGCAAGGTAAAGGAACGTTTTAAGCGCTATTGGGAGAACCATTTTGCCACCATAGGCCTCATTGGTACCAACGAGGCCTGCCTCAATCTGCACCAGCAAGATATCGGTTCCACAGGGGGGTGCGCCTTTGCCCAACGGGTACTGGACTATATGCGCGACAAGCTCATTACCTTTCAAGAGGAGACCGGCAACCATTATAATCTGGAGGCTACCCCAGCCGAGGGTACGGGTTTTCGCCTCTCCCGTCTGGATGCCAAGCGTTTCCCTGCCATGCAAGCCACCTTGACCTGCGGGGAGGACAAGCTGCCCATCTACTCCAACTCCACCCAGTTACCGGTTAATTACAGCGATGATATTTTTGAGATCCTCGACCTCCAAGACGATCTGCAATCAAGCTATACCGGCGGTACAGTACTGCATACCTATCTAGGTGAAGCTGCCAGCGACCCACAGGCAGTGAAAAACTTTGTGCGTACGGTCTGTGAGCAATATCACCTACCCTATTTCACCGTCACACCCTCCTTTTCCATCTGCCCAGAACATGGTTATCTCCGTGGCGAGCAAAACAGCTGCCCAACCTGCCAGACCAGCTGTGAAGTCTATTCCAGGGTGGTGGGTTATATGCGGCCAGTGAACCAGTGGAACGAGGGGAAACAGGCTGAATTTACAGAGAGAAGTAGGTTTAAACTGCAGAAGGTATAGAACTCATGTGAATGCCTTTTGCGTGCACATACCCGGATGGGAGGAACTCGAAACTTTATCTCCGAGTTTGTATGGACTCTTTTCAGGCAAGAAAAGAAGGAGAGAACTACCCCCTCTCTCCGACGAGTTGGCTCGGAACAAAAAAGGGATATAACCAAAAAACATGCATATTTCCGGATTCAACAAACTAACATTAAGTGATTTCCCAGGTCGAGTAGCGGCCATGGTCTTTAGCCAGGGTTGTAATTTTCGTTGCCCCTTCTGCCATAACGGCACCCTGCTTGCCTCTGCCACCCCCAGCAGCCCACTGATCCCCACCTCTGAAATCTTGACCTATCTTGCCAAGCGGGCGGGCAAAATAAGTGGCCTGGTAATTAGTGGCGGCGAGCCAACCATGCAAAGGGAACTTAGCAGTTTTTGCAGACAGGTAAAAAAATTAGGTTTGGCCATAAAACTCGATACCAACGGTAGCCGACCAGAGGTACTTAGCGAGCTCCTAAACCACCATCTCCTTGACTTCATTGCCATGGATATCAAGGCACCTCTGTCCTCCTACGCCAAGCTGGCCGGGCGTGAGGTCAACAGTGCTGCCATCGCCTCCTCCATCAAAATCATTGCAGAAAGTGGCCTAAACCATCTCTTCCGCACCACTAACGTCACCCCCCTGCTCAGCTCAGCAGACCGACAGTCCATCCTCTCCCTGGTGCCATTCGGTTCCACCCATATCTTCCAGCCCTTCATCGCTAGCAATGCCCTTGATCAACAATTAGCCAAAGTCGCGGCTTAATTTCTTCAGAAAATCAGTAGGCTACATTGCTCATGGATACTTTTTCGGGTATGATAAAGTTTCGCATTCTTTTTTAGCTCTTAATCACCCGAGGCCTCGGGCTATGTAGAGCAAAAATTCTTCTTCCTACTCGCCATGAAAAAACTGCTCAAATTCTTTGCTGTGCTGATCATTCTGGTTCTCCTCGCTTTGGTGGGCTTGGCTGTGTTTGTCAATACTTACTTCACCGATGAACGCGTACGTACTATGCTGCTCCCCCCCATGGAACAAGCCTTAGGCCGGAGCGTTGAGATTGGCCACATCGATGTCAGCCTTTTTACAGGCATTAATGTCTACGATGTGACCATTAAGGAAGAAAATGGCGTTGATAATTTTTTCAGTTCAAACCGCTTTGTCCTCTCCTATGACCTTGTTCCTCTACTCAATAAACAGGTGGTGATCCACGAGGTACGCCTGGTGGCACCCCTGATAAAACTCCATCGCAACAAAGATGGTATCTTTAATTTTTCTTCCCTGGCATTTCTCGCCACTAAAAAGGAAACCCCGGCCACGCCAGTTCAGTCACCCGCCACCTTGCCCTTTAGTATTACGGTGGACAAAATGGTCATTGAAAATGGCAAGATGGTCATCGCTGATGCTACTGAGGCCATTCCTGCCAGTACAATATCTGCTGATATCACCATCGGCCTTGGTCTTCAGCAAGGATTGGCGGACATTACCTTCCAGGGTGATTCCGACTTTTCCATAGAGACCTCCTACCACGGGATCAAGCCCCTGTGCGGTGGCAAGATCAGTTTCAGTAAATCACGCATCGCCTACTCCATTGACATGGCAGTAGATGAGGATCAAGTCAACCTGTCTGGCTCCCTGGAAAACTACCTTGATGGCCTGCCACCCATTGTTCTCAACATCAGCAGCCATAGCCTTGATATTGACCGTATTATGGCTGTGCTGGCCTCCCTGCCGCAAAAGAAAAAAAACGCTGCCAGCAGTACGGGAGACACTGGCCAAGAGACCGATACCCTCAGCCAGCTTTTGATCCAGGGCCAGATAGACCTCACCGCCGTAAGCTATGAAAAAATCGAGCTACGCGATATCACATTTGATTACGGGCTGGAAAAAGGGGTACTGACCTGCAAGGATCTGACCACCTCAACCATGGGTGGCGAAATTCGCGGCGAGGTAAAGGCGGTCCTGCTTAACCCGCAAACATACAAGGGCAAGATAGGCATACACACCCTGCAGCTCACCGATCTACAGCAGTCTTTGAGTACAACAAGTAGGGCAGGGACCATGAAAGGGACACTGTCCAGTGCTTTTGAATTTGCCGGGGCAGGGTTCAGCACCGCACGAATGGAATCCAACCTGACCGCCAATGGCGAGCTTGATATGAGGGAGATAAAATTACAGGGCAGTGAAATAGGTCATTCCCTGGCTGCAATCCTGAACCTACCAGAATTGAAAGACCTTAACATGGAAACCCTTACCGGCCACTTCACCATACGCAATGGCCGCCTGCAACTTGATACAGCCATGAACAGCTCCCTGTTCAGTGGTCGGACCAGCGGCTCCATGGGCCTGGATGGGAGCTTGAACATGCCCCTCACCATCACCCTGTCACCCAAACTCAGTGCAAACCTGGAACAACGTCTGAATGTTGCCAAGTACCTGGAAAAACGGGACAAACAAACGGTGGTTCGACTGGATGTGAAAGGATCACTCTCCAAGCCGAAAGTAACCCTCAACGAAAATTATATCCGCCGCCAAACCACCAACTCCCTGGTTGACCATGCTCTGGGCAGTGATGCCTCGGCAGAGGAGAAAGCTGCCGGAGAAGCAGTAAAAGGGGTGCTGGATAGTCTGTTTGGTAAGTAACAACGAATATTGAGGCCACAAGAAATTTCGAATATCGAAGGAAGGATGTTATCTATTAGAAAAGTACCTTCCTTAGACATTCATTATTCGATGTTCTGCGGTTCGTTTTAAAATTGCGTTACTAAAACTCAATGCCTTTTTGCGCCTTAACCCCTTTCTGGTAAGGATGTTTCACCTCAGCCATCTCAGTAACCAGATCCGCAAGGTCTATCAACCCTGGGGAAGCATTACGGCCGGTGATGATGACATGCAAATTCTTTGGTTTGTCGCGCAGCACAGCCAGCACCTCATCCTCAGAAACCATATCATAACTGATCAAATAGGTAAGCTCATCAAGGATGACCATCTGGTGCTTACCCGCCTGGATGGCCTCTTTGGCAAAGTCCCAGGCCGTACGGGCCGCCTTACTATCCTCGTCCAGATCCTTTGATTTCCAGGTAAAACCTTTACCCATGACGTGAAAATCCAGTAGATCGCTGAAACGTTGAGCTGCAATTAACTCACCATACTTCCAGCTGCCCTTAATAAATTGAATAACAGCCACCTGCATATCATGACCCAAGGCGCGAAAGGCCAAGCCCAGGGCTGAGGTTGTCTTGCCTTTGCCGTTACCAGTGAATACGGCAATAAGTCCTTTATTAGCCACCATCACACCTCTTCTAATTCTATTTCGGCTGCATCCACCTGTAGCTTTTCGGCAATGTCAGCAATGATATCGGTCATGGAGAGGTAAGCCTTATCGTAATCAAGAAGAAAGGTGTAATCTGTCCCCTCCTCATCATTAAGCTGCACCACCTTGAGGCTACTCTGAAAAGATGAATTATCGTCAAACAAAATGTAAAAAAACATAGGGAAATCAGGGGTCAGGGGTCAGGAGCTAGGGGCTAGGACTCATGCTTAATTATTACACGGCCCTGTATCTTGCCAGCCAGGATTTCATCAATTTGTGCGGAGAGTCCAGCCAGATCTACCTCGGCTGTCTGGGCCTGCAAATGGTCAAACTTCCACTCTGCAGCGATGCGCTGCCAGATGGTGTGCCGCAGTGCCAGGGGACATTCTGCCGCATCAATACCCAGAAGGCTGACGCCGCGCAGTATGAAAGGATAGACAGTGAGGGGCAAATCTGCTCCAGCCACGTTTCCACAGCTGGTCACCACGCCCCCAGGCAGGGTAGACTTGATGGCCCGGGAAAGGATGTCTCCACCAACACAATCAACCACCCCGGCCCAACGTGCCCGGAGCATGGCCTTATCTGCACCACCACTCACCTTATCACGACCAATAACACTCCTGGCACCCAGGCCAAGAAGAAATTCTTCTGCAGCCTTACCACTGGCTGCCACCACCTCAAATCCTTCCCTGGCCAAAATGGCCACAGCCAAAGAACCAACCCCACCCGTGGCACCAGTAACTAGCACCTGGCCCATATCTGCTGTCACGCCTTGAGCCAGGAGTTTATGCACGGAGAGGGCAGCAGTGAAACCACCCGTGCCATACATCATGGCCTCCCGCAAGCTTAGGCCATCTGGTAAAGGCACAACCCAGTCAGCCGGCACCCGAATATACTGGCCGAAGCCGCCCGCTGTATTCATACCAAGATCATAGCAATGGACAATGACCTGCTGGCCCACTGCTACATCCTTATCCTGTGAGGCAACCACCACCCCCGCGGCATCAATGCCCGGTGTATGAGGATAGCGCCTGGTCACACCGCGGTTACCAGTGGCCGAAAGGGCATCCTTGTAATTTAATGAGGAATAATGCACCTGCACCACCACCCCATGCTCAGGAAGATCAGTAAGCTGCTGTTCTTCAATCTGGCGAATGAAATCATCCCCCTGCTGGCGTACCACCAGAGCCTGAAACGTTATATTATCCATAAAAGTTGATACTCCCCTTTAATTATCTCAACATACTTTTCACTTCCATTTTACTGCCAAAGTCAGCTTTGCAAAGGGAAAACATTGAACTCTGGCCAGAAAGTGGTTTATAGTGGTGTGCTTATCATTATAGCTATATTAAGGAGCCCCAACCATGACCTATTTTCCCATCAATGTTGATATAAATAATCGCCACTGTACTGTTATTGGTGGTGGCCAGGTGGCAGAACGTAAGGTCAAGGGCTTGCTGGCCTGTCATGGCCGTGTCATGGTGATCAGCCCGGAGGTGACCACTGAACTGGCCGACCTGGCCTCTCGCTCTGTTATCAAATGGCAGGCCCGAGGCTATGAAAAAGGTGACCTGGCAGAGTCCTTCATGGTCATTGCCGCCACTGATGATGAAGAAGTCCAGGAAAAGGTGCATGAAGAGGCCTTAGAGGCAAATATCCTCCTCAACGTGGCAGATGTACCTAAATGGTGCAATTTTATCCTTCCCGCCACCATACGCCGGGGGGATTTGACCATCTCCATCTCCACCTCTGGCAAAAGCCCTGCCCTGGCCCGCCGCACCCGGCAAAGACTGGAAGAGGAGTTTGGCCCCGAGTATGACCTGGCCCTGCAACTCATGGGAGCCTTACGTCCCATTGTTCTGGACTTGGGCAAACCCCATAAAGAAAACAAAATCATCTTTGAAAAAATCCTCCACCCTGATCTGCTGGACTGGCTACAGGATGGTAGCTGGCAACTGGTGGAGGATCACATAGTAGAAATCCTCGGGGATGAAGCAGTGGTTAAGAATTTACTGGCAGAGGTCAAGAAATAAGGCTAAAACTATTCGTTATTACCACCGACATTGAATATGACTCTACCTATTCCGAATGAGGAGGCAAAATATGGATCCAGCTAAAATAACCTCTGAAATTAATAGATTAAGCATGTCTCAAAAACTGCTTTTAGCCCAAGACATCTGGGATTCTATTGCCCGTGACAGCGACACACTGCCGATGCCTGCGTGGCAAAAAAATGAGATTGAGAAAAGATATAATTTGTATAAACAGGGCAAAATAGAACTTCATGACTGGCAAGAAGTTCACAACCAATTGCGTGAACGGCATAATCGTCCTCTGCCCGGCTTATCCACGAGACTTCGAGAACTTGACCCCCCATGCTCTTCACAATTACCTACATAATCTATGCCCTGGCAACCACCCTCTATCTGGTCTTTTTTTCCTCCCAGAATAAAAAGGTGCGTACCTCTGCACGGCGTATCCTGCTGCTGGCTGGCCTCATCCACACGTTGACCATTGCCAGCCGTTTCCTGGCTGCCGGTCACACGCCCCTGACCACCCACCATGATACGGTCTCTTTTTTCGGGTGGTCCATAACCTGGGCCTTTCTCTCCTTCCGCTGGCGGTATCAAATTAAAAATTTTGGTACCTTTGTCTCGGTCATTATTTTAATGATGATGACGGCGGGCTTGCTCTCGTCCCAGACCATCAACGAGTTGCCCCCCTCCCTGCAATCACTCTGGCTGCCTGCCCATGCCTCCATCGCCATCCTGGCCAATGGTTTTCTGGCCCTTGGTTTCTGTGGCGGTATTATGTATCTGCTCCAGGACAGGGAATTAAAAAAGAAACGTTTTGGCATTTTTTACCATCGTCTGCCTTCCTTAGAAGCCCTTGACCAACTAAACCAACATTGCCTCACCATTGGTTTCCCCTTACTCACCTTGGGTATCATTACTGGGTCTATTTGGGCCAAGCAGGCCTGGGGTGCCTACTGGCATTGGGACCCCAAAGAAACATGGTCACTTATAACCTGGCTGCTCTATGCTGGTCTGCTGCACCAACGCTATGCCATTGGCTGGGGTGGCAAACGCTCGGCCATTATGAGTATTATTGGTTTTTCTGCCGTGCTCTTCACCCTGTGGGGCGTTAATTTTCTGCTCAGCGGAGTTCATTCCTATGTCCGTTGAACAGATTCTGGTTCTGGGCGTCAACCATAAGACCGCCCCGGTAGAGGTACGTGAAAAACTCGCCTGCCCTGATATTGCCGTGCCCTTGGCTGGCCTCAAAGAGATCCCCGGCTGTGATGAATTCTGCTTTCTCTCCACCTGCAATCGGGTGGAGGTTATTTTCACCAGCACAACTCCAGAACAAACCACCCGCGCCATCCGTACCTTTCTTTTTAAGGCCAGCAACATAAGTGATGAGCAGGCTATAGAATACACCTATCTGCACCAGGGCACCGAGGCCATAAGCCATCTGTTCAGGGTGGCAGCAAGTCTCGATTCCATGGTGGTGGGAGAACCACAAATCCTTGGTCAGCTTAAAGAGGCCTATCGGAATGCAACCGAGCATAAATGTACCGGCGTCATTTTAAACCGCCTTATCCATAAGGCCTTTTCCTCGGCCAAACGGGTACGATCTGAAACTAATATTGGCTCTTCCGCCGTATCCATCAGCTTTGCTGCGGTACAGCTGGCCAAAAAAATATTTGGTGACCTCAAAAATAAGACCGTTCTCCTGGCTGGTGCTGGCGAGATGGCTGAACTAGCAGCAGAACATCTTATGACCCAGGGATGCTCCCAGATCATTGTAGCCAATCGCACCCTGGAAAATGCTGTGAAACTTGCCCGCCGCTTTAATGGCAAGGCCGTTGCCCTGAGCGACCTCCATCAACAGCTTGAAATTGCCGATATCATGGTCAGTTCAACTGGCGCACCAGGATTTATCCTCCACCATGATGAAGTAAAACTGATTTTGAAAAAACGGCGCAGTCGGCCACTCTTCCTTATTGATATTGCCGTGCCCCGCGATCTTGACCCCAAACTCAACGACCTGGACAACATCTATCTCTACGATGTAGATGATTTAAGCCAGGTGGTGGAGATGAATAAAAGCGATCGCCAACAGGAAGCGAGACGGGCCGAAACCATTGTTGAAGAGGAGGCAATCAAGCTCCTCACCTGGCTGGGAAATATGGCCCTGACCCCCACCATCTCAGCCCTGCGCCGCAAGGCTGAGGAGATCCGCTTAGGAGAGGTCAAACGCAGCCTACCCCAGCTAGACCTGTCAGAAAAAGAACTCAAGACAGTTCATAAGCTCACCAACGCCATCATCAACAAGATGCTGCATAACCCTATCCTTTATCTCAAGGAGGAGGAGTGCAATAATGATGAGAGACAGCGTAAATTGGCTGAGATGCGGCGGTTGTTTGGCTTGGATGACGGCAAGTAAAGAGTTGATTGTTTTTTCCGTGGCTAAATCCGGATGGGAGGATCTGTCTTTTTCGGCTAGGACACCACTTTCCTTGTGTTCCTAAGTTCACTACAAAAAAAC
>JAOZSN010000009.1:30762-32297 GCA_029939635.1 Deltaproteobacteria bacterium | reverse complement strand
TCCGCCCTTATGATAGGCTGAAAGCTTCACCATGCCTTTTTCTGATTTCCCCAAGGCCTCACGTTCGGCAGGTGGCTGTACACCATGATCCACCGAGTTACGCATCATATGCACAAGAGGATCATAGATGGAATCGACCATATTACGATCAATTTCGGTCTCCTCACCTTCCATGACCAGATCAACCACCTTGCCTGATTTTTTAGAAAGATCACGAACCAGCCGCGTCATCTTCTGAAATGTCTGACGGATAGGTACCATGCGCATGGACATGGCTGTTTTTTGCAACTCGGTGGTGATCCGGCTAAGTTGGGCAAAATCCTTATTCAACTTAGGCTCAGATATTTCCGTAATCAAGGGATTTTGCTGTACCATGGCCTGCATAATGACCAGCTCACCAACGGCATTGACCAGGCCATCAAGCTTTTCTACACCTACCTTGATAGAGGCCCCAATTTTGGTCACCTTTTTACTCTTGCCCGCCGGAGCGTTCTTAGCAGGAGACGGGACTGAGGCTGGGCTACCCTGGGTAGCTGCAGGTGGCTCTGCGGGGGAAGGCGTCGCCGCAACAGCCGCAGCAGTAACCTCTTTTTTCAGCTCAGGGGCAGGGGTAGATTCTTCAACTTGCGGAGGGACAGGAGCCGCAGCAGGGGGAGCTTCGCCTGCCTGCAGGGCTTTAATCCGCGTCACCCATTCACTGATATCATACTGTTTATAAACCTCAACACCCTGGTCCAGCACATCACTGATGTTCTGCACCATGCTGGTCAAAAAATCACCAACCCCTAAGACAACATCAATAATATCCGGCCCCATGGGCAAACGATTATTACGAACATCATCAAGTAAATTCTCTGTACTGTGGGCCAGTTTATTAATGGTGGTAAGATTAAGAAAACCAGATACACCCTTAATGGTATGAAATGGTCTGAAGATATTATTTATAAGGTCAACATCATCAGGGTCTTGCTCTAAATCCAGCACATTTCCCTCAATGGCCTCAAGATGCTCAAAGGCCTCCTGGATAAAGCCACTGACCAGATCCTGATCCTGCATAAAATCGGGGATCTCGCCGCCGCCAAGATCAAGGACTGGTGCTGCGGCTTCGGTGGAGGCAGACTCTTCTGGGGCAACCTCGGGCGATTCCACCTCTACAGGTGCAGACGCAGCTTCAGTCTCGGTGGTTAAAAGCATGTTCACCCGGTCGACTAAATCTTCCACTTCAAAAAACTTATATTGCTCAACCCCCTGTTCAAACACATCCCGAACATTATTAACCATGTGTGCCAACCGGTCACAAACCGCAAGCACCACATCAATCACCTCGGCATCCATCTCATGCCGGTCATTGCGAATTTCATCAAGGAGATTCTCTGTGGAATGGGCAAGATGACTGATAGTTTCAAGATCTGTACAACCGGCAATTCCTTTAATTGTATGAAATGAGCGAAAAATGGTATTGATAGTTTCAGCGTCACCAGGAGTCTGCTCAAGGGCAAGAACATTAGCCTCAATGGCATTAAGATGCTCATCAG
>JAOZSN010000009.1:30121-30752 GCA_029939635.1 Deltaproteobacteria bacterium | reverse complement strand
AAATCAATCTCTCCCTGCTCCTCAACCGCAGCAGAACCTCCAGAACCACCAAACTCAGCAGCATCAACCTCAAAGCCCGTGGCGTGAATATGTTCAACAAAATCAGCACCAATACGGTCTGCGGCCGAACTGTCACGACAGAGATCCTGCATCAGGCCAACAGACTTAGCAAGATGATCATAACTTGTCTGGGAATCAGAAAGCTCGGCCATGATAATGGCAGCGAGAACATTTTTGAAGGTCGTTACCATTTTAGAAAGCAATGGCAATTCTGCCCCTTGGGAGTCAGCCAAAATCGCCTCTGAAATCTCCAACAAATCCCCAACAGCCGACAAATCACCCGGCTCAACCATCATAATTTTAACAGCCAGATCATCAAGCAACTGCTTTATTGCTGCAAACTCTTCAGCCATAACATCGTTGTCCTTATCTAATATTCCCACATTACCTACCAGGCAACAGTTTCGCGCCAAGCAGGAAGACTTTTAACGTAACGATTCAGGATGCGCTCGAAAACCACCCAATCTATCTATACAGTCTGCCCAGATCACTCGATTTTTTGCAAGTATTTTTGTATGATTTCCGCTCTCTACCTTCTGTTGTTTGAGGTATGCCCCACAAAAAATCCGCT
>JAOZSN010000009.1:8219-30111 GCA_029939635.1 Deltaproteobacteria bacterium | reverse complement strand
ACTCTGCAAAAAAAGCTGAGACAATGAGGCGGATTTAGTAACATCCAGATGTAAATAACAAGGGAAGGGAGGCCCTCCCCAATGAAATGTGAAGATCTCTCTACATTATTGGCGGAGCTGGCCGCACTGACTGACCGGAGGATTGCAGCACATCATCAATCTGCTTATTGATACTCTGCAGATTTACCCGAACCTTATCGGCAATTTTCACCTGGGGATACTTGCTGAGGATTTGCTCTAATAAATCCCTAGATTCATGGAGCAGAGCTAGGCGAGCGGTGCTGTTTCCCGTACGTTTAGCCTTCACAAAGAGACCTGCGGCCTTCTTGCGTAGGCTAAAGGCCGCAATATTGGCAATTGAATCAATCTCTTCAGCAGCCTTGGCATCATACCTGGTTCCGAGTAACCCCTCAAAAATAGAAAGAGCATCGTCGTAAAGCTGCATATCTCGTAAGTTGAGCCCCTCTTGCCAGGTATCCACCAAATCCTGTTCATGCTGGGCCTTAAGGAGGGCAATATATTCTGTCCGGGCTAACACCAAGGTCTCTTGGGTCTGAGCAACCTGTTGCATAGAATCATTGGGTAGATTCAAGCCGCGCAATATTTCAAGGGCATCCAAAGCCTCAATATACTGCTTACCATCAGCCAGCTTCTCTATCTCCACCAAGCGTAAAGCGGTCTGTTGACGTACACGATCTTCCAGCAACCCAAAGACCCGGGCCGCCTCGGTGGCATGGATACTTTTTTCATATTTTTTCTGAAGAGCCGTAACAATATCAGCAAGGCCATTTGGCAATTCTTCACCTTGAGAGGAGAGATACCCCTCCAAAACCTGGCGATACATCTCCAATTCCTGTCCATGCTTTCCAGTGGCAAAGAGTAAAGCCAGGTGATCGGTGACAGTTTTGCTGTAATCCTCCCAAGAGTGGAAAAGATCAGCAAGATGCAAATATTGTTGCCGTGCCTGACCATACTCACCAGTAGCAATTAGTAATTGCGCCACTTGCAGACGAAGGGCATAGTTGGACGCATCTGCTTCAACCGCCTGGCCCAAAACACCAACAGCATCTTCGAAACGGCCATTTTCCAACAGGGCATTACCATAAATCTTGAGCAAATTTGATTCTGTGATTTTCGCCTCACGAATGTGCTCAAAATTTTCAATGGCGGCAATCACCTCAGTAGAGGTGCCAGACTCACCATAAAATTGAATAATCGCCTGGGCCTGATCGGCCACCTGCTCCTGTAAACCCTGCAGAACATCAGGGACAAGAGCAGCATAACGAGCAAAGAGGGCTGGACAGCCTTTTTCTAAAAAAGCAATATCCCGACGAACCAGAGAGGAGAAATCTACTTTCTCACCAGCCTGCAGAGCCTGGTATTCCAAAACTAATATCTCTACATCACGTTGACACTGGTTCCAACCTTTATCGCGAGCCAATCCCAAGGACTCATACTCAGCAGCCATACTGTGCCATTTCGGCAAAGCCGTTTCATAGACTCGCAAGCGCTGTTCAAGAAAACGGGGATCGACCAAACAGTCCGTTTCACTGCTTTCCTGATCACTGGCAACCATCAACTCTTCGTTGGGGAAATCATCGCCCAAGAAATCAGTCTCCACATCCTCCACTTCCTCTACTACCTCTACTTCCACCACCACAGGAGGGGGAGGCATGAGTGGTATGGGATCATCCTTAATTTCTGGTGAAGAGGCACAGCCTACCAGGATGACAAAACTCGCCAACAACAACGAAGTGGTACGAATATACCACATAGGCACAGGATTTTTTTTCCATTCTAAAAATGACATAAGATGGCTTTTGCTTAAATTAAACTTTGTTGAATCCATACATTTTTTTGTAATTCACCAGAGATATAATGTGATGACCGTATACACTTTTATTGACTCCAGAAAGGCCGGAAGGCACGCTGTGGTTTCAACTCACCATTGGCTAGAACCTCACCAAACATCACCACCGGGGCTGTGCGCAGTAAATTATTTTCATTCTCCTGTGCCGTGAGTACCCGGCCTCCCTGCTGGGTGGCCACGGGGATTTCTAGTTGTCCAAGATCAGGATAGAAAAGGGGTAGCTCTTTAACCCCGGAAAAGGAGAGGTCTGCCAGATCAAGCGACTTGGCATAATCTTGATTAAGAATATAATCTGCTGCCACCCTACTCCACACCGGCAGTGCACCAGATGAACCGGTAATGTGGGTCGTCCGGCGCACCATGGGCTGATTGTCATCATAGCCTACATAGGAGGCTAGCACCAAGCCATTATCTAAGACTACACCATTTTCCTCACCTGCGCGTGAGCCGGGTACCATACCGGCAAAGGTGGCATTGGTGAAGCGATTTGCCGTACCTGTCTTACCCAACACCGGCACAGTAATGCCCATGGCCTGCAGGTTCGCCTCGATTTCCGGGTCACGGCTATGCAGTTGAATATTACGATAGGCAAAGCGACCAGTGCCATGTTTCACCACATTGCGCAGAATATCACTTACCTCCAGGGAAGTTTGCCGATCAAAAACACGCTTGACCTTCACCTCAGGGGTATAGATAATCTCACCGTCATGGGATTCGATACGGGCAATAAGGTCAAGACTGGCATCTTGCTGACCATTAATCGAATATGCCATGCCCGTGGTTAACCCCTCATATATCCGGGCCAATTCGTACAAACTGATAACATTGGAGCCAAGGGGAAAGGAGAGCACCGGTTTAAGATCACTCTCCACCCCTAACTCACGACAAAGGGCAATAAGGTATTGCAAACCTGCCAATACCCGAAAATCATGCAACCCATACAGCACCTCATCACTGTATGGCGGCAGAGCACCCAAGCGTGCATACTCCTGGGCCATGGCAGCCGAGACCTTGGCAACAATCTCAGCAGTCAATAAATTATCAATACGAATCTTAGCCCAGAAGGCATCTCTGTCTGCGGGCAACATACCGTTAATCATGACATTGAACAGATGGCTGGTTACCGGCCGCCAATGGGGTTTGGGCGTATCAGAAAAGACAAAGGTAAAACTGCTAAGATCCTGGCCGCTCTGCTGGTATTGCAAAGGCAAATAGTAGAGATTGGGCATATAGGTCTCAAGGGTGGCGTCAGGAAAAGTCCGCAAACGCTCCATGAGACTATGCAATTCCTGCAGGCGACTAAAACTGGCACGGGTCAGATCCTTTCGCAACTCCAGCTCAGCAATCTCCTTCTTGCTCTTGGCTTTCTTGTCTGTTGCAGGCTGAGTTTCATCATCTTCTTCCACCAACACACCACTATAATCTGCGTAGTGAAACTTGCCCAAAATCTCCACAGCATCCTCTTTACCATCAAAGATAAGATCACTTTCCACCAAAGAACGTGCTTTCTCAAAGGCAAGACGCTGCAAGGCCGACTGGTTGACAATAACACCAAGATCATCACGCATCCGGCGCATATAATGGTTATATGATTCCCCCTCAGCGCGAGCCATATCAAGATTAACGAGAAGCTCCTTGAACTGGCCTGGCGTAAGACGATCGCAGAGATGGTACAAAAGCCAGACTGTGGCCAGATTTTCCGAATGTACCCCAGCCCAACTCATGGAGGCAAAGGGATATGGACTGATATGATCTGGACGCGGGAAGTAGGGTTCATCATGGTAGACAAACATGGAACGCTCGTTATTGAGCAGATCAACGCTGCTCCAACCTAACTGCAGAGCAGCCCCGAAAACCAGAGGTTTGATAACCGAACCCATAGGGCGTTTGGCAACAACAGCCCGGTTAAAATAGTGGTTTGTCATGCCGCCTACCATAGACCGAATATGACCATCCTGCATGGCGATCACCGCCCCCTGTACCGCAGGAAACTTCTCCAAGGTCAAGAATGTGCCATCCACAAGATCCTTGTCGCGAACACTGACATAGACCAGGTCTCCAACATGAATCTCCCCCAGCAAACTTTCAACATCCCCTTTAATCGGCGATGACCACCGATGGCGCTTATGGCGAACCCAGGCCATTAGTGCTGTTTGCAAACCCTTTTTATCAATAATTCCCTGGGAGACATCATCACCCTTACGGCCATAGGCAACATGCACAGCAAGGGGTTTGAATGTCACCTTGCTCACCCGTCCAACAAGAAACGTCCCCGCCTCCAGAGCCTGCGTTGCACCAAAAGTCATTTTACCATAGGACTTCTGCAATTCATCTCGGTCATAACCTGTAAGCCGAATATCCAGACGAGACAACTCGCTTTTCAGGGCATAGAGACTAGACTCCTGAATATCACGATCAATAGTGGTGATAATCCGCACGCCAGAGGTGGCAATATTATCAATACCATGAAGTTCAAAGGCCTCGGTAATGGCAGGATCAGCCATACCGTCTTTGATCAGATCCATCACGGTATTAATGGAATAACGAGTCTGCCCCTTTTGAAAGGGTATCTCCTGGATCAGGGCGCGCTGGTAGGCATTGGCATCGATGTACTGCAGCTTGTACATTTGACCAAGAACATAGGCCGTTCGCCGCTTACTGGCAGCTCGTGCCTTTTGGGCAGCTTCTGCATTCTTTTTAAGATGGGGATTATAATAGTTGGGCCGTTTGACACTACCAGCGATAAAGGCAGATTCCACCAGAGTTAACTGATCCACCTCCTTGTTAAAATAATAACGTGCCGCCACACCCAGGCCCTTGCCGTTGCCACTGACATAAAACTGATTGATGTAAAATTCCAGGATCTTTTCTTTGGGGTAATGGCACTCCAACTGCAGGGCAAAAAGAAGCTCTTTAATTTTTGATTTAAAAGAGCGCCCCTGACGCTTAAAAAGGTTTTTTGCGGTCTGCTGGGTAAGGGTACTACCTCCCTGAACCACGCGACGGGCCTTGAGATTGGCCAACACAGCCCGCGCTAAGCCAGAAAAATCCATGCCATAATGGCTAAAGAATTCATGATCCTCGGCAGAGACAATAGCGTTGATGAAATCTTTGGGGATTTTCCGATACGGAACGTACTGACGGTGGGACTCCTCAAAAAAAACACCGATCTTATGGGTAGCATCACTGTAATAAACAGGGCTCTCCATGGAGAGAATCTTGGTGATGTTTGCCGGCAGGATAGCCTCGGCTGGATTTTTTACCACCCACCAGTAATATGACCCGGCCAGCCCAAAAACAACAAGCAACACCAAAGCCACGATACTTTTCAACAGAAAGAATAGTACTCTCTGAAAACGAGAACGATTTTTCCTCCCCCGATAACGGGGTTCATACTCTTTCCAGTTTGAGTATCTTGGAGGGATGGGTGACACGTTTGGCTTACCTATTTTGGGGTACCTTGAATAATTGCTATTTCACCAGATTACTGCGTCACGGCAAAAAGAAGAATGCTCACATATCACTGAATATGCTGCGTTTTTTATTTTAACCGTTCCTGATCCTCGAGCTAAATATCTAATTATTCAAAGTACCCTTTTATATGTTTAGCTTGAGACAGCATCGCCTCAGAGCCTATTTTGGACATTTTAGACAAAATAGGCTATTATTACTAGTTGTGTGTAAAAGCTGGCTAGGACAGCAACCGTCTGCACCAAAGATACGTATAGTAAAGAGGGAACATTTTCCTAGCTTTTATTTTTTTTACAAACCCAGCATAATTCACTAATTAGTAGACAACATCAAGGAAAATTCGTTTTTTGACTAGACAAAAAACCTCCATTTTTCCATTAAAACAGTTTATAGTCGCAGCCGATTCACCCAAAAAAGTATTGTAGAACTTCTTTAGGGTACCAAGAAACCATTCATTTTGGATATAGAACATATGCATTTTTTCCGTTACCCGATATTAGCCGTCTTGGCATTAAGCCTTCTTGCTGGTTGTATCAGCAATCAGCATGTCCAGCTTGCCAAACTCCACCAACCTGAAATTATTCAGGTGCCAGAGATTGTCAGCACTCTGGAAGAGACCTCCATTCCTGAGCCAGAAATCACTGTTTCAGAAGAAATCAAAAAACTTCAAGAACTGGGCAGCTGGGAACAAGGTTCCGAGATCAGCAAGGCAGAGAGTCCTGAAGTCACCTATGATTTTCCGGTGACCATGAATAAGCAGGTTGAGTTTTACCTTGATTTCTTTCAGAACCGCCAGCCATCCACCTTCCGCCGCTGGATGGAACGTTCCGGCAAATACCTCCCCATGATCCAGGCCCAATTAAAAGAGGCTGGGCTTCCAGAGGATCTTGCCTATTTGCCTATGATTGAAAGTGGCTATAGCCTCACCGCCTACTCTAGGGCCAGGGCAGCAGGACCGTGGCAGTTTATTCGTTCCACTGCTCGCCATTACGACCTCAAGGTCAATACCTACGAAGATGAACGCCGTGATCCGGCCGCGGCTACCGCCTCAGCCATTACCTTTCTTTCTGATCTCTATGCAGAATTTAATGACTGGCATCTTGCTGTGGCCGCCTATAATGCCGGTCCAGGAAAAATCCAACGTGGCCTGAAACGCTACAAGGTTGACAATTTCTGGGATCTGGCTCAAAAAAACTATCTGCGCAGTGAAACAAAACTTTATGTCCCCAAGCTCATTGCCGCCATTATCATTGCCAAAGAACCAGAAAAATACGGCTTCGATGATATAGCCTACCAAGCCCCCTTAGACTACGAGATAACCACCGTGCCGCGCTGGACATCGCTCAAGGCCATTGCTGTGGCCTGTGATACAGACTTTGACACCATCCACAATCTTAACCGCCAGTTACGTAAGCGTATCACCCCACCTAATATCGGCAACTATCCGATCAAAATTCCATCAGGGAAGAAGGAACTGCTGACCCAAAACCTGCCAAAGGTCTATCCCATGGTAGCCACTAAATATAAAACCCACACGGTACGGAATGGAGAAACGCTGACCCAGATATGTAACCGCTATAATCTGCCCAAAATAACCATGCTCAAGACCAACAATCTGCACAGCGCCAAGCTCACATCTGGCCAACGCCTGCGCATACCCTACCAGACCACGGCCTTTGTCATCTGGGACAAAGATGGCAAACCTCCCTTAACAGAGTCTGGTTCCGAGATGGTGTTACACAAGGTACGCCAGGGTGATTCCATCTCTGGCATTGCCCGACGCTACGGTGTCCAACAACACATGATAGTAGTCTGGAATAACCTGCAAAGTATGCACAAAATCCGCGCAGGCCAGCAACTGGCCATCTACCTGACCGATGCCTCCCTGGCCCCTCAGCAGACAGAGATAGTAGCTAGCCTGCCCCTTGCAGCCACTCATCCAGCCTTACTGGACGAACAGGACAGCAAAGGCAAGCCATTCTATTATTCAGTACGACCCGGCGACTCCCTATGGACCATCTCCCGCCGTTTCAACCTGTCCATGGAACAAATCAGACGTTGGAATAGCCTGAAAAAAGACATGCTCCACCCAGGCACCAAACTTTTGGTACGCACAGCAACCTTGTAAAGGCAGCTTTCAGGTTTCTGCCCCTACACCTGACACCTCTCTTCATGCCCTTAAAAAACAAAACAGCTCTGATCCTTGGTGCCAGCCGTGGGCTTGGCCGTAGCATGGCTCATATCCTGGCCGAGCAAGGTGCCCAGCTTGTTTTGCCTTATTATGACTGGCCTGATTCAGTGGCCGAGATGGAGCAGCAGTTTGACCAAGAGAGCTATGACTATCTGGCCCTGCGGGTAGATTTACGCGAGGAAGAACAGGTTCGAAAAATGATGGCTCAAGTCGAGGGCCATTATGGTGGGCTGGATATCCTGGTGAACAATATTGAGCGAGGCGGTATGCCGGTGGTACACGGCCCCTACACCCCGGAACAGTGGCAACTGGAGATGGCTACCACCTTAGAGGCAAAATGGCTTGTCTTTCAACATGCCTTGCCCCTGCTCAAAAAACAAGCAGAGGCATCTGTGGTAACAATTTCCTCCATTGCCGCCATCACCGGCCGCTCAGGACCAGCCGGCCTCATCTTTAACGATGGCTACGCTGCCGCCAACCGCGCTGTCTCATCCTTTACCGAGACCTGGGCCCGGCAGGGGGCACCATCAGTGCGGGTCAACGAGATCATGCTTGGCTTCTTTGAACACCGTCATGCCGACAAGACTAGGGGCTGGCCTCTCCTTAAACCTGAAGAACAGCAACAGATCATTGACCACACCCTACTAGGCCGCACCGGCCTGAGCGCAGATCTCAACAAAACACTGCTCTTCCTCATCAAGGACGCCCCCTTCATGACCGGCAGCTGCCTACGTCTGGACGGCGGTTATGTTTTAGGAGGGGAACAGGTAACTGCCATGCCAACAGGGCTGGCTGAAGATTTAGCGGTTAAACTCGACTAATCCACACTACAGCCACACTTCCCATTGGACTCGCACTCCCCTGCCTGCTTCTCCTTACGTTTAAGGAGATCCTCCACCACCCATTTGGGAATCTGATGCATGATTGACTCCACACAAGCAATCTTAATGGCATCCCGATCTTTTTTATCCTCTATCAGATCCATAACCTCGGCCTCCACTTCATCGGCATCATACCAACACAACTCCACTTCATCATGGTCGTATACGGTGAGAACGCGTTTATTGGCCTCGTGGACATTTTCCTCTTCAACGATATTAGCAATAATCTTGGCTGCCACTTCATAGGGGACAAATTCACTTTCTTCAGACATACATATACCTCATATTATTTTTCATTCTTTATTTCTTGACCTTCTTTACCTTCTTCCTTTCTAACATAACGTGCGCGGCCAGAAAATGCGTTGATACAAATCCTGGGCATAGCGATCTGTCATGGAGGCAATAAAATCAGCCACCCGCCGCTCCTGGGAGGTGGATTCGGCAAAAGAACCAATTTTCTCCTCTAAAAAATCACGATGCTCCAGACAATAGAGGAACAACTCGCGCAGAACCTTGCTCGCCTTGACAAACTCACTATGCACCTGGGGAGCGCGGTAAACATTATGGTATAGAAACTGGCGCAGGCACTGCATGGCCCGACCAATGACCTTATCCACCGCAAAGACAAGCTGGCCATCCTGGGGAGCGGTTTCCATGATAACCCCCTCCACCATACGCAAGATACGTTTAGAATGCCTGCGACCCAACACATCTTGGCACTGGGCAGGAATATCATCCTCGCGAATAACACCACCGCGAATGGCATCGTCTAAGTCGTGGGCCAGATATGCGATAATATCAGCATAGCGTACCACCCTTCCTTCGGCAGTGGAGGGAATCCCTTTACCATTTGAGGGCAACACCTCACCGTAGCCCTTGGAATGTTTCAAAATACCATCCCGCACCTCATAGGTGATATTCAGCCCGGCTCCATCATTTTCCAACACATCAACCACCCGCAAACTCTGGCGGGCATGGGAAAAACCACCGGCAACCAGCTCATTAAGTACTGCCTCACCAGCATGGCCAAAAGGGGTATGGCCTAAATCATGCCCCAGGGCAATGGCCTCCAAGAGATCCTCGTTGAGAAAAAGAGCGCGGCCCAGGGTACGAGCAATCTCTGACACTTCAAGGGTATGGGTAAGGCGAGTTCTATAATGATCACCAGTGGGAGACAGAAAAACTTGTGTCTTGTATTTAAGACGGCGGAAGGCCTTGCTATAGACAATACGGTTCCGATCACGTTGAAAGATGGTACGAATCGGGCACTCATCCTGTACCCTGGCCCGACCCTTGCTCTGGGAACTAAGACAGGCATAAGGAGAAAGATATTCCTCCTCACGCTGTTCTATTGTTTCTCTGATATGTGCCATATTATTGGATTACCGAAAACAAAATCCCTGTCGCCATATACGGCCATAAGGCTTTATGCTCTTGGGTATTACCCTACCCGATTTTCCTAAAGTCTCTTATCAACCACAATTTATGAAAAAAATCTCTTTAATTTCCTCCTTAACAGCTGACAAATTCTTTCTCCTATGGTCTTTTTCCCGAAGAAAACAATAGCAATGCGGAGGATGGCTATGGCCAACCACACCTATTTTATGAAAAAAGCCCTGGAGTTAGCAGAACAAGCCCTTGCCGCAGGAGAGTTCCCGGTGGGCTGTGTCATGGTCGCAGAAGACATAATAGTCAGTGATGGTAGTCGGCAGCATAGCCACAGCCAAGCCAATGAAATTGATCACGCCGAGATGATCGCCCTTCGTCGCTTGCTGCGCAATTCCCCAGAGATATCGCCATCGGCAATCACTGTTTACTCCACCATGGAACCGTGTCTGATGTGCTACTCAACCATGCTCATCAGCTCAATCAACTCATTTGTCTATGGCTATGAAGATGCCATGGGTGGAGGCACAAGCCTCAGCCTTGGCCAACTGCCGCCCTTATATCAAGCCATGCAACCCATCATTACTGCCCATGTTCTGCGCCAAGAATCTTTGCTGCTCTTCCAAGACTTTTTCCGTAATCCCCAGACAAACTACCTGCAAGACACCTATCTTGCCAGCTACACATTAAAGCAATAATTATGTCCACCATGAAAGCCACCACCCTGGAATTTAAACCAGGCGAGCGTAATATTTTTTTCCATCTGCTCACCGCCTGCAACCTCTCCTGCTGTCATTGCTATATAAATCCTGAGCAACACGGCACTGCCACTGTAAGCAAGGAGACCATGGAAGAATGGCTGCGTCTCTTTTATCGAGCAGATAAACGCAGTAATGTTATTTTTTTAGGTGGAGAACCCACCATGCACCAAGATCTGGCCCATGGCATTCACTTTGCAAAAAAGTTGGGCTATGAAACAATTACAGTGGACAGCAATGGCTACCTCTTCCATGACCTGCTGAATAAGATCAGCCCGGATGATGCGGTGCTCAGTTTCAGCCTTGACGGGCCTGAACCAGCGGTGAATGACCCCATCCGAGGCCAAGATGTCTTTACCACCTGCACCACGAACCTGAAAAAGGCTGTGGCCCTGGGCTTTGATGTCTCGGTCATTTACACGGTGAGCAGCATGAACCTGCATCACCTTGAACGAATGCCCGCCCTATTACAGCAGTTAGGGGTCCAGCGTTTTTTCATCCAGGTCATAGGTATCAGAGGTAAATCAGCTACATCCACTGACAACCTGCAAATCAGCCCCGAAGAGTGGCTTTCCATCATCCCTCCTGTGGCAGCACAAGCGGCAAAAGCAGGTATCCATGTCATCTACCCTAAGGTATTCTTGGAGCCAGAAGAAAAATTTGGTTGTGCTGGCCTAGAGGCAGAAAACTTCTTTATCTTCCCCAACGGCCGGGTCTATCAATGTCCATTGTGTGAAGACTTTCCCATTCATAGTTTTGAAATTTGTGACCACAGATTAGTAAAACGCGATGGGTTAAATGAGGATCGTTTTTTTCAACTCGCCATACCTGAAGGATGCGTCATGAATAAGCTTTTGCAGGGGGATACTATTAATTACCAGGCAGATGGCAGTCCTCAACATCGTATCTCCTGCTGTCTACTTAAACAGGAAATGCGCCCATAAGGGACAAAAAATAGGCTCTGTTCCTGTGAAAATGATTTCTTTTTCCGTGGTGATGCCCGGATGGGAAGAGGGAGGGGGTGGTTCTCTGGTCGCTAGTGTTTATACAAAGGAAAAACTAGTGCCCCACCCCAAAAATCTTCATCACCAACAACCCCAGCTCATAGAGGATAAAGAGAGGTAAAACCAGGAGCATGGTGGACATGACGTCACCGGCAGCAAGCAGGAATGAAAGAACAATGATGGCTATATAGAAATAATGGCGTTTGGAAGAAAAATAACTCCGTTCAACAAAACCAGCCTTGCCAGCCATGACCATGAGAAAGGGAATCTCAAAGGAGAGGCCAAAGGCCAGGGAAGAGCGCGCCACAAAGCTTAAATAGGCATCAAGCTTTGGCATGGCTGCCATATCCTCTCCAGCAAAACTCATAAAGAAAGCCAAGCCGCGTGGCAAGACAGCAAAATAGGAAAAACAAACACCAAAGCCAAAGAGAAAAGTGGCCCAAAAAACCACAGTGCGGGCCAGCTGTTTTTCATGCCTATGCAGGCCTGGAGCAATAAACATCCAAAACTGGGAAAGAATAACCGGAAAACCAACCACCAGACCAACAAGTAATGACACCTTCAGATAGGAAACAAAGGCCTCGGTAAGATTGGTATAAACCAGGGAGGCAAGCTGGGGACAGGAGGTAAAAAGAGGGGCAACCAGAAACTTGGTAATGGGCTTGGCAAATAAATACGCTACCCCACTGGCGACAAGTACTGCGGCAAAGGCAATGGTAATCCGCTTACGCAACTCCTTAAGGTGGAGACTAAAATGGTTAACCAGGGGTTCAGCATTCATGAGGAATGAGACGTCCTATCCTCTTCCGCTGGCACATCATCCGTTTTCGGAAGCGGATTAATTCCTTCGTATGGATCAGAACTGCTTGTTTGATCAGTATCAGTTATAGAGCTGGAAAGAGTATCGTTAAGAGTATCAAAACTACCGGCCAGATCTTCAATCTGCTTCTTCTCGTCAACCAACTCATCTTGCAGGGAATCCTTCAGGGAGTTAGCAGCCTTTTTCAACTCCAACACCTGTTTACCCAGGGTTCTGGCCAGCCCTGGCAATTTGTCTGGCCCCACGACAATAAGGGCGACAACCATAATAAGAATAAATTCAGGGAGTCCGATTCCAAACATAAGAAAACTAGAAGGTAGAGAATTTAAAAAAAAATCGAGGAGAATAGAGGGGGAAATGCTAGCCGCCCCCCCTGCTATCCACAGAACCAACTCCCACATTTACGGCATTTACTAAGGACTGTCAAGAAACCTCACCGCTGGTCTTCATATTGACATTTGCAGATGGGTTGGCTATGGTTTGTCGGTTTGCCCGAAGTACCCGAAGAATTGATCACATTTGTCAGTCTTGAAAAATGTACCGACTGACGCGGGAAGCGCCTAAAATGTACTCATAGTACGTCTGGTGTGTACCTGTTTTTGAGCTTTTGACAAGTTCATCATATTTGAGGAGATAAGAAAAATGGCTAGCGTCGTTGTGGTAGGAACCCAGTGGGGAGATGAAGGTAAAGGTAAGATCGTTGATCTACTGACCCAGCATGCAGATTTTGTTGTCCGTTTTCAAGGCGGCAATAATGCCGGCCATACCCTGGTGGTTGATGGCAAAAAATTTGTCTTCCATCTTATCCCATCAGGCATCCTATACGAAGATAAGCAGTGCATGATCGGTAATGGCGTGGTTCTTGACCCAGAGGTACTCCTCAAAGAGATGAAGTCTCTGGCCCAACAAGGCCTACCTGTTACCCCTGCCCGCTTCACTATCAGCGAAAACACCCATCTCATCATGCCGTACCATAAGGTGCTGGACATGGGCAGTGAGGCCAACAAAAAAGATGGGGCCAAAATTGGCACCACTGGTCGTGGCATTGGCCCCTGTTATGGTGACAAGATCCTGCGTAGCGGCATCAAATGTGGCGATTTGCTGGACGAAGATCTGTTCAAAGAGAAATTAAAAGAAAACCTGGCTGAAAAAAATGACATCATCGTCAACAAATTCGGTGGCCAGGCCCTTGATGTTGATACCATCTTTGGTCAGTTCCAAGAATACACCGAAGAGCTGGCTCCCTTTTTAGGCAATGTCAGCATGAAACTTGACGTGGCCCGTAAGGCTGGTCAGCATATCCTCTTTGAGGGTGCCCAAGGAACCCAGCTTGATATCGACCATGGCACCTACCCCTTTGTCACCTCATCCAATGTGGTGGCGGGTAATGCCTGTACAGGCTCAGGTTTTGGCCCAGCCCATATTGATGCAGTCATTGGCATCATCAAGGCATACACCACCCGCGTAGGAGAAGGCCCCTTCCCCACAGAACTCTTTGATGAGGTTGGTGCAGGAATCCAAAAACGGGGTGGCGAGGTAGGAGCTACAACTGGTCGTGACCGCCGTTGTGGTTGGTTGGATGGTGTGGTAGCCAAAGATGCGGTACGCCTAAATGGCGTGACGGGCCTGGCCCTGACCAAACTTGATGTGCTCAGTGGCCTTGACACCTTAAAGATCGCCAATGCCTATGAAACAGGCGGCACCACCTACCACGCCATGCCAGGTAATATTAGAAAGGCACAGCAGGTTAAGCCGGTCTATGAAGAGATCCCTGGTTGGCAGGAGAATATCAGTGCAGTACGCAACGCTGACGATCTGCCCCAGAAGACTAAAGATTATGTAAAACGTATTGAAGATCTCACCGAGACCCCGGTGATGCTACTCTCTGTCGGCCCAGACCGGGCAGAAACAATGCTGTTGGATAATCCGTTTGAGAAGTAAAAGATAGTTATCAGTTGCTGGTTATCAGTTGACAGTATGGGTTTGCGCTCAATCTACAACTGATAACTGGCCACTGACAACGGTCAACGGCAATTACAACTTGCCCATTGCCGTCACCTTGCTCTGGCCGGCCATAACATCGCCCATACTTACAGCAATGTGGGCCAGCATATTGGGCAGGGGGGATGGGCCACTTGAGCTGCGTATCTTAGGAACAGTGAAAATACTCATCAATCTTCCCGGCAATCGCCATTCAGGATGATCCACCAACTGATCCATCATCTGGCTCATATACCATACAGTATTACCACTTTTAACACTCACCACCCGCAGGGATACATCTGCCCTGGCTCCCCCTAGTTGCGTACCGGAAAGCAGATAATTGACGCGCCCAGCCAACACCAAATCAACACCAGCCTCCTGCCCCATTTCCATAGCCTCTTCATAAGACCCATAGAATTTATCACTCACCAAAATACGCTGAAAGGCCTGCTTGCCCAAGAGAACTTCATGGTACATGGCAGCTAAACGCCGACCATAGATAGGATCAACTTCGGATGGCACCCGAAAGGGCAAAATAAGAACAGAGGAATGGCGATACTCCCCGCCAACGGGATGAATATGCACCACAGGTGAACCAGTGCTGACAACCACCTGATCTGCCTGTTTGCCAGCACAAGCAGACAGCAATAATAAGAGTACGAGCAGTACACATCCTTGACGTATCATATTCCTCTCCTACCTCTCCAAGACAGACAACTGGGCATCAATTATCTGCCCCTTTTCAGTGAGCAGATAATTGATTGTATGACTGCGTTGCAACTCCATACCTGCCACCGAAAGCACCTCCTCTGAGGCAGCTTCTAATAAGCGGACATTGATAATAACCGTGGTGGGGGTGAGGGTGTATGTCCCGGTAACAATGGCCTGAACCTCCTGGCTTTGGGCCATGAGGGCAACATCACGAGTAAGAAAAAATTCGCCCTGACCACCTTTTACAAACAGCGATGGCGCCTTACGGACCTCAGCCACCCGAAAACCGTGACGAAAGAGGCTGGTGGCCAGAGATTCAGTCATTACTCGACCAAAAGAACTGGTATCATACAAGTCATCAAGCCTTACCATAGTGGCCAAAATAACCTTTTCACCCTGCACAGCAGTTGTACTATTTGCCACCAACTGCTCAGCGAGATACTCACTAAAACCAAAGAAATCAGGGGTGGCAACCGAGGCTGTTCCACCTGAACGTGGCCCCACACAGCCAACCAATAAAAAAACTGCACATAAGGCAAGGAGGAGGGATTGCTTCAACAAACACTTGCCATTACTTTTTTTTCCCATTCTATCTCCTGACTTCTTTCTTCTATTTTCTAAATTCTGACTAAGGCATGGCCCGCACAGGTACGGACACAGGTACCGCCACCCGCATAGGAGCAGCACCATCTGCCAGTAGAGCAGCTGAAACCGGATCAAGGGCAAAAACCACGCTGGCACTTGATAGCAGCAAGCCACTGCCATTTGCCAATAAACGAGCATTGACAAAAATCTGGTCGTCAGCCACGGAATAGGTGCCAGCCAACACAGCGTCGGCATGATGCACATAGTTAAGCTCAGCCATATCACGACTGAGAACATACTCCCCATGCCCCTTGCTTATTTCCATGCCAGCCATCATCCGCTCATCCACCACATCCACCCGGGCGCGCTGGAGCTCGTGTAGTACCTGCTCCCCAAGATAGCGTCCAAAAGAAGAAGTCTCATACATGCTGTTTAAATTAACAAAACTGGCCACCAGAACCTGCACCTCTCCAGCCAAGGGCTCTTTACTGCCAGTAATGATCTGGCCAACCAAATCAACAACCTGGTAGCGCAGACGATTCCCCGCAGCAGCAGAATCCTTACTATCATTCTTTTTAACCTTAACAGCTGCTACATTTTGCTTTGCGGCTGGACCAAAGACCCGAGGAGTCCGATAGACATAATCAGCCGACAATTGATGCGGGTAATTATGAACATATTGACCATACTGCACAGCAGAAGACATCTCCTGTTGGCTGGGAATATCATCACCGGACAAATCATGCTGCCGCCGTGCTGCCGCCGGAGCCTGCACAGAGACAAAAACAAACAGTACAGCACAGAAGCAGAGAACATATCTTTTCATAGGGAACCTCGTAAAAATAATATCAATTAAATTGATACTCGGGATAGTCACCTGCCACAGAGCGGAAGGTGGGACCATATTCCTTTTCTATGGAAGATTGTGCTGTTGCGGCCGGGTAATACACCGGCACCATCTTATCAGGATGTAACTCAGCCATAAAATCTCCACTGCATCCTGCCAGGATCAGAGTTAAGGCTATTACCAATACTATTCGCATCATTTCTCCCCTGCTGGTGTCAAAATATATGCCGACAGTTACTTCTCTGACCACTACTTATGATTCACCTGCCAAGTAAACATCAGAGTACGCTCGGTCTTTCCAAAGACAAATAACCTTTCATAACACGATGTTAACAGAAAAAAGATGCTCGCAAGATAGAGTCAATCCTGCATTTTTTTCCCAGCAAAGGTGATTTCCCATAAAATCAATGCACGACTCATGCCATACATGTATTACGCTTTCACAACGAGGAATTAAATAAAAATGTTGCCAAACCTAAAAACATGTATATATTTATCCGGTTTTAGTCCGTCAACAATCAGGAGAGATACCTTATCCCCCTGAGACAAGTATAGGTTTAACCAGGAGGAGCCCATGGCTCGTATTACCGTTGAAGATTGTCTGCAAAAAATTGGTAACGAAAACCGTTTTTCCCTTATCCATCTTGGCGTCAAACGTGTAAAGCAACACCGGAAAGGGCAGCCCTTTCTTACCTCGGGTAAAAACAAAGAAATTGTCATGACCCTACGAGAGATTGCTGCCGGAGAGGTAAGCTTTGACAATATCTCTACCATCGGCATTCCACCGGTTGTCGAGACAGAGGCGGAGACCACCGATAGCGAAGCAGAGCAGGCAACCCCTGTTCAGGCGTAGCTTCTTCCCCAAGGAAGATCTTCTTCACATAAATAAAGTGGTGGGAATCGTCTAACGAGAGTCCCAAAGTGGCCAGCACCATCGTGCCTCATTCTTTATTTCCCAAAACATAGGTCACCTTAAATAATAGCTATTATTCAAGGTGACCTAGAACTCATTCCACATTTTCATATCATCCCATGGATCAAGATTTTTACCAAACCCTCGGTGTAGAAAAAACAGCCAGTGCTGCGGAGATCAAAAAGGCGTACCGCAAACGTGCCATGAAGTTTCACCCGGATCGCAATCCTGGCGATACAGAGGCTGAAGAAAACTTCAAGAAGGCCGCTGAGGCCTATGAAGTTCTCTGTAATGAGGAAAAACGCCAAATTTACGACCAGTATGGTGCTGAAGGTCTGAAAAACTCTGGGTTCAGGGGTGGTTCTGGCAATTTTGAGGACATCTTTTCCAATTTTGGCGACATTTTTGGTGACATGTTTGGCTTTGGCGGTTCCCGCCGAGATCACAATGGCCCCATGCAGGGGGCTGACCTCCGTTACGACCTGACCATCTCTTTTATGGATGCCGTCCATGGCACTGAACAAGAGATTGACATCACCAAGCGCGAAACATGCTGGACCTGTGAGGGTACTGGTGTTCGTCCTGGCCACAAACCACAAACCTGCGCCACCTGTCGTGGCACTGGTCAGGTGAGCCGCTCCCAAGGCTTCTTCAGAGTGGCCACACCCTGCCCTGACTGCCAAGGCCAGGGACAGGTAATCACCGCCCCCTGTGCTGACTGCCATGGTGGAGGTCTTATCCGCAAGACCAAAAAAGTATCGTTAAAAATCCCAGCAGGCGTTGATACTGGCGCCCGTATGCGATTACGAGGTGAAGGCGAGGGAGGCCGCAGGGGTGGCCCTTCTGGTGATCTCTATGTGGTCATCCATGTTGACCAGCATGAATACTTTCAACGGGAAGGAGACATCATTTACCTTCTCTTCCCTCTTTCCATGAGCCAGGCAACCTTAGGATGTACCATTGATATTCCCACCATCCATGGAGAGACATCCTTTACCTTTCCTGCTGGTACCCAACCGGGACAATCCTTCACCATTAAGGGAGAGGGTGCCCCAAGTCTGCGCACCAAGGGTAATGGCAATATGATCATTGAAAGTAAGGTGCTTATCCCTGAAAAACTCACCAAAAAACAGGTAGAGTTATTGAATGAATTTGCCAAAATCGAAGAGGCAAAAAATTCTGACGAAGGTTTTTTTTCCCGCCTCTTCAAGAAGGTAACTCATGAGTAATGACAACCCATCCTTCAACCATTTTGACGAGGCAGGCAATGCCCGTATGGTTGACGTGAGCGCCAAACAAGAAACAACCCGTGAGGCTACAGCGCAGAGCATTATAACCATGACCCAGCAATGCTTTAAAATGGTACAGGAAGGCACCATTGCCAAGGGTGATGTGCTGGCTGTGGCCAGACTTGCTGGCATAATGGCAGCAAAAAAGGTTGACAGTCTAATCCCTTTGACCCATCCTTTACCTATTACCAAGGCAGATATTTATTTTCAGCTTAATGCCGAAAATAATGCCATCACCATCAAGGCAACGGTGGGCATTACCGGAAAAACAGGGGTGGAGATGGAAGCACTTACTGCTGCCAGTATTGCCGCCCTCACTATCTACGACATGTGTAAGGCCGTTGATAAAAGGATGGAAATCACAGACACCTTTCTGCTGCGAAAAACTGGCGGCAAAAGTGGCACATTCTGCCGCTGATACATACAAAAAAATATTAGAAACCAACAGTTACAATCCTAGTTTTTCGTAACATTTTAACCTATACTGAATAAGTATAAAAAATTCGTGTTTTACGTTTTAATGGCAAATTCTTTGGTAGAGAAAACCTATCCCATAATGTACGGGAGACATTTATATTTTGTAAGGAGATGTAGATATGGATTCTAAAAAACTGCAACATTTCAAAGAAAAGCTGGAAGCAATGAGCGCTGAGATCATGGAAGGGGCCAGTAAAACTCTCAATGAAATGAATGATAGTGCTGGTAATTTCCCTGACCCCGCAGACCGGGCCACAGCGGAATCAGACCGAAATTTTGAGTTACGCATCCGAGATCGTGAGCGTAAACTTTTATCAAAGATCAAAAAAGCACTCACCCGTATAGAAGAAGAAGAATTCGGTATCTGTGATGACTGTGGAGATGATATCAGCGATGCCCGCCTTGAGGCTCGCCCTGTTACCACCCTATGCATCGCCTGTAAGACAAACCAAGAAAACTACGAAAAAGCCAAGGCTGGTTGAGACACGCTGTTTGACGGCTTCTCACTTGACAGGAAAAAACTATGCCTGAATTACGTAAAGACCCCATTCTGGGGAGATGGATTATCATTGCCAAGGAACGGGGAAAACGTCCTACGGATTTCATCATTGATGATGTCCCTGCCAAGGGAGGTTTCTGCCCACTCTGCCCTGGCAATGAAAAGACAACCCCCCCGGAGGTGCATGCTCTTGGTGATCCCCACCGCCAGCCAGATACACCGGGCTGGAATCTCCGTGTTGTCCCCAATAAATACCCTGCCCTGATCATTGAAGGAGATTTGAACAAAGAGGGCGAAGGTCTCTATGACAAGATGAATGGCATTGGTGCCCATGAGGTTATCGTTGAGACACCGAACCATGACGAAACCTTTTCCAACCTATCATTGGATAAGATGTGTAACGTCTTCCTGGCCTTTCGTGATAGACTGGTGGATCTGGGCAAAGATCCACGTTTCAAATATGTCATGGTCTTTAAAAACCATGGACTGGCAGCCGGAGCATCCCTGGAACATTCCCATTCCCAACTCGTAGCGCTACCCATCCTACCGCGGATGATTGTTTCAGAGCTGGCAGGTTGTCTCTCCTATTACCATTATAAGGAACGCTGTATCTTCTGTGACATCATCCGTCAGGAAACCAAACAGCAGGAACGGGTGGTCTGTGAAAACAGCCATTTCATTGTTATTACGCCCTACGCCCCACGCTCACCTTTTGAGATGTGGATCTTACCAAAAGCACATTCCAGCCTCTACAGCACCCAGAGCCAAGAATCTTTTGAGGCACTCACTGCCATTTTCTCCGAGGCCATGCATCGTTTGGAGGCCTGTATCCCCAATGTTCCTTATAATTTTGTCCTCCATACATCACCATTACGCTCGGATCCCCTGAAACATTACCACTGGCATTTTGAGATCATGCCCAAGCTCACCAAAATTGCTGGTTTTGAATGGGGCAGTGGTTTTTACATCAACCCCACCCCACCAGAAGAATCTGCTAAATTTCTACGCGAGGCTAAGATATGAAAAAAATTCTCCTTGTTGATGACGAAGAATCGATCCACCTGCTCTACCGTGATGAATTAGAAGAGGAAGGCTATGAAATCCATTCTGCCCTGTCAGGAGATGAAGCCCTTGACAAATTGGACATCCTCTCGCCTGACCTGGTCATTCTTGACATTAACATGCCTGGTCTCAACGGCATTGATACCCTCCGCGAAATGAAAGAACGAAAGCCAGACCTACCGGTTATTCTCAGCTCAGCATATAACGAGTTCAAACAGGATCTGGCCTCATGGGCCTCTGAGGCCTATATCGTTAAATCTTCTGATCTTACCGAACTCAAAGAGGCAGTGGCAAAGCATATCTCGTAATCCAAGAACTCAGAAGTCAGAATATGCGCATTCTGACTTCTAATTCCTATCCCCATGAAAGACATTCAAAACCAACAGGATACCCGTCGAATCAGCATTGAGAAGGTGGGAGTCAAAGAGATCTCCTATCCGGTAACAGTGCTGGATAAAGCGCATTCCCTGCAACATAGCGTAGCTACGGTCAATATGTCCGTGAACCTGCCCCACCATTTTAAAGGCACCCACATGAGCCGCTTCATCGAGACCCTCAACAAATTTCATGGCGAGATAAACCTCCCCAGTTTCCGCCACATCCTTACAGAGATGAAAGAGCGCCTAAATGCAGAACAATCCCACCTGGAAATTGAATTCCCCTATTTTCTCCACAAAAAGGGGGGCAAACCAGGCACTCTCCTCCTTAATGAGTATCCATGTAAGATGCGAGGTGCTGGCAATACCAGCCAGGATATCATCCTAGATATCAAGGTACCCATTGCCCCACCCACCACGGAACAGACCAGACTTGGCATGCCTGAATCCCTAGGTCACTGGGGAGATGCCAATATTTCCCTGCGCTTTCGCCACTTTATCTGGATAGAGGATATTATTGACCTGGTGGAAGAAATCACCAGTCATGATCTGCAATGGTCAACTGAAACCACCAAACCGGCCAATAATCCCCTGTCGGTGGAACGACTGGCCTGTGAGCTTGGTGAACGGCTGGAAAACCATCCTGATATCAGCTGGTTTTCCATCACCGTAGAGAACCTAGCCGATGGCTATACCACCTTTGCCACCATGGAAGGGCCACAAAACAGTAAAATCCAGTAACCCACCCCGCTCTCTGTCACATTCCCC
>JAOZSN010000009.1:0-8209 GCA_029939635.1 Deltaproteobacteria bacterium | reverse complement strand
CCCTAGTCCATTTCACCCTTCTGCGGTATAGTGTCTGTTTTTTTAAAAACTATACGAGAAATGTTTTTCTCTGGAAAAATAACCACGAAAGGCTGCCCTGAACAATCGATCGTGACCTGCTCAAGATAAGGATAGACTGCCATGTCCCAAGAATTATTAGTTGAAATCGGAACAGAAGAGATTCCCGCCGGTTATATTGAACCTGCTCTACGCCATTTACACAAAACAGTGGTAGCCAAACTCGGCGAGTTAAACCTTAGCCATGGTACAATTAAAACAACTGCCACCCCCCGCCGTCTCTGCTTGGTGGTGGAGGATCTTGACACATGTCAGCAGGATCAACGCCTGGAAGTAATGGGACCACCCAAGAAAGCTGGTTTTGACAAGGATAATAACCCCACCAAGGCCGCCCTCGGTTTTGCGGCCTCCCGTGGTGCATCAGCGGATGACATTCAGCTGGTTGAAACCCCTAAGGGCGAATACCTTATGGTTGTTCAGGAGATTAAGGGCAAGCAAAGCAGTGAACTACTGCAAAAACTGCTGCCAGAGGCAATTCTTTCCATTCCCTTCCCCAAATCCATGCGCTGGGCTGCCCATCAAACCCTCTTTGCCCGCCCTATCCAATGGCTGTTAGCCATCTATGACAGCAAAGTAGTCCCTTTTAGTATTACTGGTATAGAGAGCAGTAACCGCACCAAGGGGCATCGGTTCAACGCCCCCCAGGAAGCAGAGGTTGCTAATTTTGCCCAGTATAAAAGTACCCTTGCCGAACTTGAGGTGCAGATAGACATTGAGACACGCCAGGAATTAATCAGACAACAGGTAGGCAAGGCTGCTGCCAGCACCGGCGGTGAGGCAATTATTGATAATCAGTTACTGGCCACTGTGACCAATCTGGTGGAGTCTCCCCATGCCGTATGCGGCAGCTTTGATGAAAAATTCCTCTCCCTGCCCGATGAAGTGCTGACAACATCCATGGCAGTTAACCAAAAATATTTTACGGTGGCCGATAAAAAGGGAACATTACTCCCCTATTTTGTGGCTGTAAACAATACCAAGGTTACTGATCTTGCCAAATCCAAAGAGGGCCATGAACGCGTGTTACGCGCCCGCCTTGAGGATGGACTTTTCTTTTTCCAGCAGGATCTGAAGCGCAGTTTAAGTGAAACTATCCCAGCCTTGCAAGGTGTTGTATTTCAAGCCGGACTGGGAACCATGGCTGAAAAATCCACCCGTATAACCGCCTTAGCCGGTCACCTTGCCTCTCTTATTGATCCAGAATTGCAGCATGATGTAGAACGAGCCAGCCAGTTGTGCAAGGTGGATCTTGTATCTGACATGGTAGGTGAATTTGCCTCCCTGCAAGGTGTCATAGGTAAATATTATGCCTTGCATGGCGGAGAATCAGCTCAAGTGGCCGAGGCCATTAGTGACCATTACCTACCCCTACGCTCAGGAAGCGCTTTGCCCACATCAGATGCGGGTGCGTTCATCAGCATTGCTGACCGCCTCGACACCATCTGCGGCTGCTTTGCCAAGGGCAAACGACCCACTGGTGCCACGGACCCCTACGGCTTGCGTCGTCATGCCCTGGCCATTATCCATATTATCGCCGACAAAGGCTGGCAAATTTCCCTACACGGCACAGTTGAACGTGCCCTGCAGCAGTATGGAGATAAAATTGACTCCGATCCCAAAACAGCAGGCGCAATTATTGATTTCATCAAGGGACGCTATAGCAATGACAAGATAGCCGCAGGGAGCAACCAGGAAACAGTAGAAGCAGCGACCTCAGTTCATTTTGATGATATGAATGACTGCAGCAGTCGAATTAACGCCCTCAGCGAGATTGCCAATGACGAAACCTTTACCCTGCTGGCCGGTTCTTTCAAACGGGTAACAAACATCATCAAAGGGCATACCGACACTACTATTAACGAAGCCCTGCTCACCCAGCCAGCTGAGCAGGCCCTGAGCACACAATTCTCCTCTGTGGCCAAACAATGTGCCCCCTTATTACAACAAAAAGAATATGGCCAGGCCCTGCAGACCATTCTCACCTTAAAAGACCCCATTGACACCTTTTTCGATGATGTCATGGTCATGGACAAGGATGAGGCCGTCAAGGCCAACCGCCTAGCCCTGCTCACCACTATTGCCCACCTCTTCAGGCACATTGGTGATTTCAGTAAGATGTATACCCTGGCAAAATAGTGCCTGTCCAGAAATGATCCTTTTGCCCTATCTCTGCGTCACAGCAGATAAGCGCAGACTCCGAAAATGAAAAATGTTCACATTGTAATATGCTGCGCTTTTTAATTTTCACTGTTCCTTGATCTCGAACAAAATGACCTATTTCTGAACAGACACTAAATAGCGTATTTATCGAAAAATTACTATAGCCGTTGACTAACCCATGGAATATCGCTGTTTATACAGCGGATTACGCCTTCAGTTTTTCAAGGTCCCCTAAAGACAGTTTCGCACTTCAACTACCTATTCACCTAAATAGATCTGATTAGCGGCGGCAATGGCAGCCGCTAATATCTCAGGAAGTTCACGGCTGGCTAAACCCAGCATTGTGCAACATTTTTCAACCTTATTCCACTGGCCTCTTTCATACACCTTGGCCAGCACCAACACACCACCAAGCATACCACTGTGGGAGACCAGGGCGTCGTTAAGATCCTGGTTTAGCTGGAGCTCTGCCAAAATATCCACCATGCTCCTTTCCAATATCGTCTCAAGGAGAGAAAAGAGTCCCACGAGATACCCACTACGACTAGAGGCCAGGCCAGGGAGACGCTCACAAATCTGCTTACAAAAGGTGGCGCGCTGGATAGAGAGACGAAGTAGCTCATGGGGCTTTTCTTCGGCCATATAGGAGAGCATCATAATTTCCACCCATTGCCTGAGGCGCTCCTCCCCTACCAGGGCAATGGCACTCTGCAGGGATTGAATCTCCACCCGCAGAGCAAAGGCGGCAGAATTGACATATTGTAATAATTTATAGGCCAGGGAAACATCATGGCTCACCATCTCGGCCAACTCATCATACTCTGCGCTGCTATCTTGTAAGCGTTGTAAAATCTGGAGGTAATGAAGCTTGGAACCAGGAATATCTCTGCCTTGTATGATCTGCGGTTTAGCAAAAAAATAGCCCTGGAAAAGGTGAAAACCAAACCCTTTGAGTTGATCAAACTCCTCCTGATCCTCCACCTTTTCAGCCAAAAGCTTAACATTGAACCCTTTGACAATCTCTACCTGCCGTTGCAACTCATCCCACGACTGGGCCCGCACATCAAACTTCACGATGCGGGCCAATTTTAAAAGAGGATCAAATTTGGCATCATACTCAAAATCATCAAGGGCCAAGATATAGCCATTCTTCACTAAGAGTCTACACGCCTCAATCACCTCGGCCGTTGGTTCAACGTCTTCGAGTATCTCAACCACGGTATTTTTGGCCGAAAAGAGGACTGGTACATGGCGATTAAGCATCTGCTGAGGGAAATTAATAAAACCGCGTTTTCCTTGCAGTACCTTATGCAGACCAAGAAGAGAATGGCTGTTGGCCACCACAGACGAGGTCATGGCCACGCCGTCAAGGGCGGTATTACAGAAATTGGCCAAACCAGAGCGAAAAAGCAGCTCATAGCCAAAAACCCGCATATTAGAACGAAAAATAGGTTGTCGAGCCAGAAAGACCCGACTGGAATCATAAGGAACAGGTGCAGTAGTCATTTTCTTTCCGTGCAAAGAAGAGGACTGCTAAAACAGCATTAACCAGTCAAATTTATACTTCATATCCAACAGCAATGTCAAAGACATACATGGCCAGTCAGACAGATCTAATAATGCCCAACTTCATAAGCTGACTGACCACCTCGGCCAGTGGTAAACCAATGACGTTGGAGTAGGAGCCCTCTATTTCCTCCACCAAAAAAGCCCCAGCACTCTGAATGCCATAGCCCCCGGCCTTATCAAGGCCATCACAACTGGCCCCATAGGCCTTACAAGTATCACGCCCCACATCGGCAAAGCGCACTTTGGTGCAAACCGCCTGACTCACCCTGCCAGCTCCGCCAGGAGCAATAACAGCAAAGCCACTCCACACCTCATGCCAATCGCCGGATAAACTCAGTACCATATCCACAGCCTCGTGGACATCAGCGGGCTTACCCAGGATAACACCATCATAAACCACTGCCGTATCAGCCCCTACCACAGCAGCAGATAAATGATTTTTCACCACCTCCTCGGCCTTGGCTAAAGCCAGTCGCCGAACATAATCAGCCGCACCTTCACCACTATTCGGTTCTTCAGGGATATCAGCGCAGACCACAGTAAAATTCAAGCCAAGCTGCTCAAAAAAATCCCGTCGCCGAGGTGAGCCAGAGGCTAATATTAAGGGATGGAGAGTTTTAAAAATTGGTTTCATAATTTAGTTGCCAGTTGCTCGTTACAAGCTGCTCATTGCTGGCACTACTGACAACTGATCACTGACAACTGACAACTATCTTTATTACGCCCTTATCGAATATCCACCATCAACAACCACGGTCTGGCCATGAATCATTTTAGCAAGGTCGCTGGCCAAGAATAAGGCCAGGTCAGCCACATCATCAGGTGTGGTCAAGACACCCATGGGGGTCTTGGCAATGGATCCTTCCAAAATTTCCTCGCGGTTGGGAAATTTTTTCAAGGCCTCAGTGTCAACGGCCCCAGCGCTAATAGTATTAACATTAATTTTCAAAGGTCCTAATTCCACAGCAAGATGACGCACCAACGACTCCAAGGCAGCCTTAGAGGCTCCCACAGCCGTATAATTTTCCACCGCCCGAACAGAACCAAGGCTAGAGACTGCCATAATGCGTGAGCCTTCTGTCATGAGGGGAACTGCCTGTTGAGCCAAAGATAGCAAGGCCCGGGCATTAATATCCATAGCCCAATTCCAATGACGGGTGGTTAACTCCATCACTGGCTTCAAGACACCAGAGGCTGCATTGGAGACCAGCAGATCAAGCTTACCATAACGCTCCTTGATCTGGGCAAACATGGCAATAAGATCCTCATCCTTGGCCACATTAGCCTTGACCACCATGCACTCGGCCCCCCGCTCCTCAATGAGTCGAGATGTATTTTCTGCCTCTTTTTTATGGCGAACATAATTAACCACGCAGTTGATACCGTTTTCCGCAAAGCGCAGGGCAATGGCCTTACCAATACCGCGTGAACTGCCAGTAATCAGGGCAGTCTTTCCCTCAAGATGAAACATAATAACTCCTTTATAAGCGCTAAAATTCAGGAGATAGAAAATAAACCTCAAAAATCAGAATGAAATTAGCGCATTGAACTTATCTATTAAATTTGTATAATCTGCTATTCGTAAGTTAAAGAATTGTAGCAGGATCACCCTGTATACGCAAAGGAATTTCAGGCTTTATTTAAATAGAAACCCTGCCCCAGAGGAAACCGCATGGACACCATAGAATGTATCAAAAACAGAATGAGTATTCGTAAATTTCAAGACAAAATCGTTGCCCAGGACATATTACAAGATGTTATTGCCACGGCACAATGGAGCCCATCCTATAAAAACAGCCAACCGTGGCAGGCTGTCGTTATCTCTGGAGCAAAAAAAGAAGCCCTGTCCGCCATGATGGTTGATTTGTTTGAAAAAGGGAAAGATGCCAACCCTGATTTAGAGGCTCCCCAATCATGGCCTGACGCTGAAGCAGCCCGCATCAATCATCTTTTTAAACAGCGCAAAGAGGCCATGGGCATTGATTTAAGTGACCCAGCTGTCATTGCCAAGGCCAAGGCAGTTAACTTCAATTTTTACGGTGCACCCCACGCCATCTATCTCTACCAGGACAGCTCCCTTTCCTCCTGGTCGCTCTTTGACCTGGGCCTCTTTGCCCAAAGTCTGATGCTGGCAGCCCATGCCAAGGGACTTGGCACCGTACCCCAAGCCTTCACCACTGATTACGCCACAGAGATAAAAGAATTTCTGGGCATCCCTGCCAGTAAACGGCTGGTTCTTGGCCTGTCCATTGGCTATCCAGATTTAGACTCACCAGCAAACGCCTTTCGCACTGATCGGGCTGCTATTGATGACATTGTGAGCTGGCAGAAATAATCTCCATTACCCCTTCGTCCTCAGCAGCACCTTGAAACGACCAGTCAGACTGGCTATGACGTGGTGCAAAGTAAAACGAGTAGGGGCAAGGATAGGGGGTACCCTAAAATTTGTAACCAACATCTCTTCGGGGCAGGCCAAAGGAAAAGAAAGCATCTCTTGTTGTGTACCAGCTAGTCCACGCCGGGCGCCTTCTTGCCAGAGAGGGCAGGATTGCTTGTCCACATTCAGCAGCTGCAAAAAGGTAGTATCCATGGCATGGGCATCAGCACTGCAACCCAACAGACCAAGGGCAAACTCCTTGCCATCCATGGGCCCAGTTTCATGCATGGCAAGGATACCATCAGCCATACTAAGACCAGCAGGAAGGAGCTCTGGCAATTCCACCAGTAATGCCGTAAATTTTTCACCGCCATTGCCGCCATGGAGCTGATGGGCCATGGCCTTATGCCACCCCTTAACCACACCGAAATAATTCTTTACAGCCAAGGTTAACCGCACCTGGCAGTGGGCCTTGACCTTGGCCAGATTAATCAGGGCATCACATTCTAAGGCGTGACGCGCAATATGAACGCGAATACCGCTGGGCAAAACCTTTGTTTCGGTCTCAGCAAACTCCACCATTTCCACTGGCAGACCTGCTAAGGACTCGGCCATCCCACAGATATCCATGGCGCGTAGTCCACCACCAGTAGCCGGCGAGTCCCCCACTCGTACCACAGCCCCACGATCAATAAAATATTCCGCAACTGCTGCAACAAATTCAGGGTGGGTGCAGGCCAAATCATGATGACAGGTTGCAGTCACCAGATTTGGTTTCAACAGCAACTGCATCCCGGTGGGGACATGGAAGCCTGTGGCCTCAACAAGATGGGCAATATATTTTTTCAGCCCCTGCCGGTCATAATTTTGGCACCGGCATAGGGCCACAGGGATTTTTTTTGCTGGGGGAGGAATGGACATAGGATATTACTATAACAGACTTTTGCCCGGATAGCAGAGGGCACCTGTACAGACAGGACGCCTCTGCTAAAACATAACACTCACCTCCAAAATCTTGACTGCTATCGACTTTAAGCGGTCAAAAATCTGACAAAGACCTCCTTGTCCTGTTTCCGTGTCACTACCCATGGGCATTTATTACAAAAATTACTCCATAATATCAAAGGGGTTCACCATGCGCTCCATACAGCCTCATGGCGCGGCACAATAGTTGCTTTTCAGGCTAACAACCATAATTAATTATCAGGAGAAGATGATCCATGGCAGACGAAGAAGATAGCGAAACAGGAGAAGAGCCCAAAAAGAAATCAAAGATGATGCTCTTTATTATCCTTGGCGTTGTTTTGCTCCTTGCTGGCGGCGGTGGTTTTTTTGCCTACACAAAATTTTTGGCACCTCCAGCAGAGGTAGAAGAAGAAAAACCCAAGGAAGAGGAATTGGCTGAGCCAGTAGGCGAGATGGTCACCCTCAAAGAGTTTGTCCTCAATCTCTCTGACCCCAAGGGCAAACGGTATCTGAAGTGCACCATCTCTATAGAAGTGGAAAATGTCGAGGCAGTAGAACGTATCCAAAAAATAGAGCCGAAGCTACGTGATATTGTCATCATGCTCCTTACCAGTCTTTCCTTTGAAGAGGTAATGACACCTGAAGGCAAAATCCGCATCCGTGATGAGCTCCTTGAACGCTTCAACCAGGCAGCCCGACCAGATAAGCTGAAGCATCTTTACTTTACCAATTTTGTCGTCCAGTAATTTGCAAAGGTCCATATGGAACAGATATTAAGCCAGGACGAAGTCGATGCCCTCCTCAAAGGGATCTCCGGCGGTGACATTGAAGAGCCGGAAGAGACCATTGATGAAGATGCGTTAGAATATGCGCCCTACGACTTTTCCAAACAGGAACGCATTGTCCAGGTCAAAATGCCGGCCTTGGAGGTCATTAACGATGTCTTCCTGCGCTCCATTCGTGCCTCCCTTTCCTCCACCCTCCGCCGTATCCTCGATATCAGTTCTGTCCCCATGGAGCTGGAACGCTTTGGTGCCTTTGTCCGCACCATGCCTGATC
>JAOZSN010000244.1 GCA_029939635.1 Deltaproteobacteria bacterium | reverse complement strand
GTCTTGTTATTTCAGCATAAAGTAACTGGGCTGTCAATAAGGAGATGAGGGCAGGTGGATAAAATTTTAAGATACCCTGCCCTCTTAATAGTGAGGAGCGCGACACTGCCCATCTCTGATTTTTTTGAGCAGCTTCATCATTATGCGGGCTCTGGCTTACGTATTCCCACCCTGGAGAATGGGCAAAATTGTGGAAGGAATGGCATTAGCCTGGGCAACGGCAAAGGCACCGGATTGCACCAGGATGCTCATGCGAGCAAAGATTGAACTTTCTTCGGCCAAATCAACATCCATAATCCTGGAAACAGCGCTCTCCAGGTTTGTCTTGGTCATGGTGAGATTGTTAATAGATGAGCTGAATTGGTTTTGGTTGGCCCCTACTCCGGCGCGGATGCGATTAAGATCCTCCAGGGCAGCATCGGCAATACGCATGGCTGTTTGGGCGTTTTCCTGGGTGAGAACCGACATGTCAGAGAGGCGAACCATGCTCTCATTCGTTAATTCGGTGGAGGCGCTGCCGCCGGAGTTAGCGGCGAGTAAAGAGTCGCTGGCCAAGACAGAATCGCTCTTAACCGTCTGGACAAAGGTCATGGTGTTGTTGCCCGCGGTGGTGTAGTCCTGTTCCAGAGTGGTGCCGGCGCTTATGGTACCTAAGGTGGTAACAAGATCATTGGTCAACTCTGTGCCTTGTGTGATCACTGAACCGCTGGCCAGCACTGAACTAGCTGCCAGCGACAGATCAGCGTTGGTGGTATGGGCTCCGTTGAGAGTGGCGTCCCCGCCAATGGTGGAACCCGTGGCAAGTTCTGTGGTGGCACTGAGTACTGAACCAGATTTTACCGTCATGGTGCTGATCAGGCTGATATCCACCGCTGCCAGGGTGGCCGGGCCACCAATGGTGGAATCACTGGCCAGGCTGGTCACGCCATCCACATCGGCAATGGTTGAGGAGGACTCCAGGGTCATGTCTTGGCTCAGGATCATGGCACTGTTTAAGGTCAGGTCGCCGCCCACATAGGAGGTGGCAGCAAAGGTGGAACCCGTGACCAGGATGGAGCTAGATTGGAGGAGCATGGTGTTGCTGATGTTGGTGTCAGTTGTGGTTACCGTGGCTGCACTCAAGGTGGTCCCTGCCGCAACAGTTCCGCTACCGGTCTCGATATCATTAGTAAGATAGGTGCCGGCAGCTATGGTGGAGCCAGAGATGAGGGTGGAACCTGCAGCCATCAAGGTACTAGAAGTGGTGGTGATGTTGGCATTATTTTCAGCATCGCCACCCATTATCGAATCCTGTGCGATCAGGCTGCCGGTGGCCAGCACGGTGGTGGCTTTTAGGGTGGAATCGCTGGTGGTGGTAATGGCACCGGCCATCTGGGCTCCGGTAAAGGTGGAGCCCAGGGTGAATCCCGCTGCCAGGGTAGAGCTTCCCCCGAGCACCGAACCACTGGTCAGATTGGAATCAATGGTGGTGGTCATGGTGCCGCTGAAATCCATATTACTGGTAAAACTTACGGCCAAGCCACTGGAGAGATCAGTCATGGCCAGCTGGTAAGAGCCCATTTGGAAGATCTGTATTGTGCCAAAGGTGGACATATTATTTGCATCCGTTGCATCCAGGGCCGAACCTAGGCCAGTGGCCTCAATGGGGCGACCATCACTGCTGAGGGTAAGTAAACCTTCACTGTTAATACTGGCAATAATGCCAGTGGAAGAGCTTTTGTTGTTGATAGCGCTAGTCAGGGCGTTGTTGCTGTCACCGGCCAAGGTGGTCACGGCGCCAATGGTTTCTCCGTTAATGGCAAAGGTTGAGCTGGTTGCTCCTGCCTGTACTGCCTTGCTGCTAGTGGACTCTACCTGTGCCTGGGCGGAGATGCCGGTCTCTGCCGTATAGTTGTTTATCTGTTCGGCCACGGCCTGCATGGATTTGCTGGTGTCATTATCATACTCCACCGCCACAGACTGCATGGTCAGATCTTGGCCGGTCTTAGTGTTGGAGAATTGCAGATGAACACTGCCACCTGTATCGTTGGTGATGGCCAGGGTAGCCTGGCTCAGATGGCCGATTTTGCTGGACTGGGAGGAGTCAATTGATACTCGCAGCTCCTCGCCGGTATAGGCTCCAACCTGGAAGCGTTTATTGCTGAATGAGCCGGTGAGCAGGGGGTGATCATTATATACGGCTTGACTGCTGATCAGGTCAAGCTCTGCCAACAGGGTGTTGATGTCACTCTGGATAATTTTACGACTGGCATCGGTCTGGCCATCCTGGGCCGCCTGCACAGTCTTAGTTTTCACTGAGCCCATGATATCGATGGCCTCCTCCAGGGTGGAGTCGGCAATCTGCATGATGGAGATGCCATCATTGGCATTGCGTGCTGCCTGGCCCATGGACAGGGCCTGTTGATTCAGGTTGTCGGCAATGGTGAGACCTGCGGCATCATCGGCGGCGCGGTTAATGCGCAGCCCAGACGAGAGGCGTTCCACTGAGGCGGAAAGGCTGGCTGTCGACTGGTTGAAATTGTACAGGGCAATGAGGCTGGTATTCGAGGGGCGATTTACGGATGTTGTCATGACGATTCTCCTTATCCTTGGATTATCATGAACTGCCTATGGAGGGAGGATGTTGGTCAAGAAAGTCCGTTCCTGATCATCATCTCTAGCGTATAAATTAAAAATATAATTTTTAATCGAAAAAAAGCAAATTTCTTTAAAGTTATTCGAAAAGATGCCGATAAGCGCAAATTTAATTTTTTTATATCGTATTTCACATAGTTAGCCATACGCAGGTGGGGGTGGTGATGGAAAGGTTGGTGGAAATATTTTTTGGGAGTGAA
>JAOZSN010000243.1 GCA_029939635.1 Deltaproteobacteria bacterium | reverse complement strand
CGAAGAGGTTCATTATCCGCCGCTGAATGCGAGTTGTTTCAGTAAAAACCTGCCCGTATCGATTTGAATACTTAACCTTGACCAGAGTTTCCATCTCCTCCATGACTTTCCTGACTGTGAAATATTTAAGTATCAGATGTCAATTACTTTGGCCGGTTCGCGACAATTAACTTGTCCGCTTTTTAGTTATTATTTTTCATCAGTTTTCTTGTCTGTTTAGTCGTTATTTTTAACCCACGCAAGCGGTAGCGTGGTAGGCATTGGTGCATCCTTAAATTACTTGGACATGGCCTTCACTTTTAACTTTTTGGCCTTACGTGGATCATAATCAATATCTGCCCTGGTGACATCATAGGCCAACACAGGATAACAGAAATTATTTTCCCTGATTAGCAGGCCACTGTCGATGTCGGTTATCATGTAAATATCATTTAGCTCCTGACAATCGTCGAACCAGGTGGTGTTCGTCTCATTAATTGAGGCTTTTATTGTTTCAAGCCGCCCTTTTTGCGGGTTGCAGATTACGATTTCCATCGTCAAGCACCTCTCTCTTCTTTGTTGGCAGTCTTGGGCATTGCAGCTTGACCAGAAAGATGCTGGTTGCGATTCATGGCCTGTTTTTTTCGGAAGCTTATCGCTTTTGCCTCTATCTCAATGATCATGGCGTGATGGACAAGCCGATCAATGGCCGCTACAGTCATTATGCTATCAGCAAAAATCTGATCCCAGTCACTAAAGGGATGATTACTGGTGATGATCATGCTTTTGGACTCATAACGATGGGCGATAAGTTCAAAGAGCACATGGGTTTCCGCCTCACTTTTTTTGACATAGCCAATGTCATCTAAAACAAGAACCGCATATCTATCCAGCCGGGCAAACATTTTTTCCAGCTGTAACTCTTCACGAGCTCGCTGGAGCTCTTGAACAAGGGCGGTGGCTTGGTAATAACGTACCCTGACATTCTGCTCTATCAGGCCATTACAGATGGCTACGGCCAGGTGGGTTTTGCCTGTACCGCTTGGCCCGAAGAAAAGGAGGTTCTCAGCACGATTAATCCAGCTTGGATCAGAGGCCAGCACTTCTATTTTTCCGGCATTCATCTCCGGAAGATGGTTAAAATCAAAGGAAGACAGGCTTTTGCCAACTGGAAGCTTTGATTCCTTGAGATAACGGGCTATACGGCGAGTATAACGCCCATTTATCTCCTCTTCACATAATGCTGCCAGGTATTGAGCGGGATTCCAGCCCCTTTGCTCGGCATGATCTAAATATCCCTCCCAATGGTCAGCAATGGTGGATAGCTTTAATTGCTTTAATAGCACAGGTAAGGTGGCCGCGTGACTCATCAATGCACCCCCTGCAAACTGGAATTTAGCAGGATATCATAATCAGATGCCGGTGGCTGGATGACCTGGATTTCAGGAACGATCTGTTCTCTGGATTCAAATTTGCGTTGCAGTTCAAGGAGGCTGGGAAGCGTTGAACTGGTCATTATCTCCTGCAGGTACTTTCCTAACTGCTTCTCACAATCTGCCCGATTCGCCAAGGCCAGTATCCCAACCATTGTCTTGCAGGCCTTGCGGGCCTCCATCTCTTTGTCCAGCCAGCTCCACACCGCTTTATATGTTTCATCAGGCAAGAGATCGTCTCTGAGTTGAGAGTACCGGAAGGCCTGGGGTTTCTTCTCCAGACTACCAATTACATGACGATAATCCACCTGCCGACCACGGTGATTATTATTAGAGGTAAAGCCCCTGGGCAGGGTGACAGAAAGGGTGCTGCCAAGGTAACCTTCAAGTCGGCTATCATATATGTGAACACGAAGTCTTTTTCCAATCAGGCGAGATGGAACTGTGTATAAAACCCGTTTGACCTGGATGGTGCTGGTGGTGCTGACAGGCACCACTGTCTCTGTATAGTCAGCGGTGCGTTGCAGAGGTAGTGGCCTCAGATGCTGACGCTCTTGCTCGATTTTATCTTGCTTACGGCTATTAATCTCGTTGACAATTACGGCCAGGAACTCAACATAGGCAGCCACTGAGGGAAAATCGCTGGAACCTCGAAGTAGTAAGGCTTGTTTGATACGGTTCTTTAAATGCCCATGCGGAGATTCAATGGCCCCGTTTTCGTGTCCCTTGCCTCGATTATTGCGAGTTGGCTCCATGCCATAATGCTGGCAGAGTTGTTGATAACGCCTGGTGATATCTTCGCAAGCATCTTTGTTTAAATTACGATAAGCCGCTGACAGACTATCACTGCGGTGCTCAACGGGAACACCGCCTAAACGCCAGAGAGCATCCTGTAAACCTTCGGCCAGGGCCGTGTATGACTCTCCACCATGAACGACCTTAACGGAGCACCAACCGCTGAAGGCCAAACGAAAATGGTAAAGCAGATGCACAAAAGCCTGGCCCAGAATGGTAATTGTCACCTTTTTTAACTTGGTAAAATCAGACAACCCCATCCGGCCGACAACCTGCTCTTGGCGAAACATAACCTCCTTGTCCGGCCCATGAAGAGCCTTCCATTCACTAACTCGGCGCTGGAAGGTACGCAGCTTGCTGTCCTGGTATTTGCCAGGGTGATCTTTCTGGAGCTTTTCAAATAATGTGATCGGAGTCAATTTATGGTTCTTCGTAAGCAAGGGGACAACTTCGTTATCCCAAACATCGGCAAACGGATCAACTCGCGTTCGCCAGTATCGTTCCCCTTTGCCCCCTGCTTGCAACTCTCCTTTTTCTATCCGGCGTCCAGATCGTACTGATATCCCAGCCGTTGCTGCCGCTGTTACCTGTTTCTTCCCGTCTTTTCGTGTTTGCATATATACCCTGACCT
>JAOZSN010000103.1 GCA_029939635.1 Deltaproteobacteria bacterium | reverse complement strand
AAGCTGCCTGAGCCGACTCCTGCATTACCTCGACTAATTTACCGGTGATGGTGAGCTTACCATGCCCAGGCATAAGAACCGTCTCAATCTGCAGAATGTCACCACCCACCTGAGTCCAGGCCAGACCGGTGGATAGACCCACATGATCCTCTTCTTCGGCCAAGCCAAACCTATGCTTTGGTGGGCCAAGATATTTCACGACCGCAGCCTCAGTAATACGATATTTTTTATCCTTTTTCTTCTTGGCCAATCGGTCACGGGCGACCTTGCGACAGATAGAGGCAACAGTACGTTCAAGATTTCGTACCCCCGCCTCTCTGGTATAACGGCGAATAATCTCAAGAAGAGATTTATCCATAAAGCTTATATCTTTAGGGCCAAAACCATTCTCTTTAAGCTGCTTTGGCACCAGATAGCCATTAGCGATCTGCAGCTTATCCTCCTCAGTATAGCCATTAAGCTGAATCACCTCCATCCTGTCACGCAATGGGCCAGGAATGGCAGGAAGATTATTAGCCGTAGTTATAAAAAAAACATCAGATAGATCGTAATCAAGATCCAAATAATGATCATTAAAGGTGTTATTTTGCTCCGGATCTAACACTTCCAACAGGGCAGAGGAGGGGTCGCCACGAAAATCAGTGGACATCTTATCGATCTCATCGAGACAAAAAACCGGGTTATTAACCTTCACCTTCTGCAAAGACTGGGTGATCTTACCAGGCATAGCACCGATATAGGTACGCCGATGACCGCGAATCTCAGCCTCATCACGCACCCCCCCAAGGGAGAGGCGCACAAATTTACGCCCCATGGCACGCGCCACCGATTTTGACAAAGAGGTCTTACCAACACCTGGAGGACCCACCAGACAGAGGATGGGGCCTTTAATCTTCTTAACCTGGGACTGCACCGCCAGATACTCCAAGATACGTTCCTTGGGATCGGCCAGACCAAAATGATCCTCATCAAGTACCTTTTCAGCACCAATGATATCGATCTTGCTGCGACTTTTGCTAAACCAGGGCAGATTAATGATGATGTCAATATAATTACGAACCACCGTGGCCTCCGCTGACATGGGAGGCATCATTTTTAGCTTTTTAAACTCTTTGTCTATCTTTTCTCTTGCCACCTTTGGTAATTTCTTCTTACCAATCTGTTCATGCAACTCATTCATCTCTGTGGCTGGGTCGTCGGTCTGGCCCATTTCCTTATGAATGACACGGAGTTGCTCTGCCAGATAATAATCCTTCTGGGTCTTATCCATCTTCTTCTTGACCCTACTACGAATAGATGCCTCAAGGCTGGCAATCTCATTTTCCCGATGAAGGAGGGCCAAAACCGCTTCAAGCCGCTCGGTGATGTGGGTAAGAACAAGGAGATCCTGCTTTTCAGCTGTCTTCAAAGGCATGTGGGAGGCCAGAATATCAACAAATTTTCCAGCATCGTTAACCTTGTTTAAAGACGCTGCAACCTCTTTGGGTATCTTTTTGTTAAATTTTCGATACAACTGAAAAGAGGTCATAATCTCACGCATATACGCTTCGATCTCGCCATCGGGCAGGGTTTCCTCAACAAATTCTTCCAGCTCTACCTCGATAAGGTCTCCTTCCTGAAAATACTCAATCACTCTAGCCCGTCGTCGCCCCTCCACCAAGGCTTTGATAGTGCCATCAGGTAGTCGCAAGAGCTGTAAAACTCCGGCAATAGTGCCCATTTCATGTACCCCTTCCAGGTCTGGGTCATCAACAGAACCATCCTTCTGGGTGGCCAGAAAAATTTCTGACTTATCAGCCATGGCTTGTTCAAGTGCAGCAATAGATTTTTTACGACCAACCACTAAAGGGGCAACCATATGGGGAAAGAGAACAATATCCCGTAAGGGCATCATGGGGTATTTTTTCATGAAGTTAACTCAATGTATAAATATTTAAAAATCAGGAGATAGAGTGAGAGACAAACAAAAATGCCACCACAAACGATGCTGAAAACAAACATCATTTACGGTGGCATCAAATATTTAAAAATACAAAAGCGTAATTCAAATCAAAAACAATCCTAACTGTTGGTTCCGGTCTTCTGAACACTGCTTTTTAGGCACTTTTCTTGGTCTCGTTCTCATAGAGAATAACCGGGTAATCACCATTAAGGATAACCTGCTCACTGACCACGCACTCTTTAACATTTTCTTCAGAGGGCAGTTCGTACATTACCTCAAGCATGGCTTTCTCCAGCACCGAACGCAATCCACGCGCCCCGGACTTACGTTTAATGGCCTGCTGGGCAATGGCAGTTAAAGCTCCTTCAGTGAAACGGAGGCGAACATCCTCAAACTCAAACAGTTTTTGATACTGCTTGGTCAGCGCATTTTTGGGTTCTTGCAGGATGCGAATCAAATCGTCCTCAGAGAGTTCCTCCATGGTAGAAATAACCGGCAAACGGCCAACTAACTCAGGAATAAGACCAAACTGCAAGAGATCCTCGGGCTGCACATCGGTCAACACCTCACCCATGCTCTTTTTCGTTTCACCCACTACCTTGCCGCCAAAACCCATGGACTTGGTACCCGTACGGCGTTTGATAACACTATCAAGACCAACAAAGGCGCCACCAACTATAAAGAGGACATTGGTGGTATCAATACGGACATAATCCTGCTGGGGATGCTTACGCCCCCCCTTTGGTGGGATACTGGCCACGGTTCCTTCAATTATCTTTAACAAGGCCTGCTGGACACCTTCACCGGAAACGTCACGGGTGATGGAGGCAGAATCTGATTTGCGGGCAATCTTATCAATTTCATCAATATAGATAATGCCGCGCTCAGCCTTTTCCACGTCATGATCAGAGGCCTGCAGTAGATTGACAAGAATATTCTCAACATCCTCACCCACATAACCAGCCTCAGTCAGGGTGGTGGCGTCGGCCATGGCAAAGGGCACATTAAGCACCTTGGCCAGGGTCTGGGCCACCAGGGTCTTACCACTGCCAGTGGGTCCAATAAGAATGATGTTTGACTTTTGCAGCTCAACATCACCAGCCTCATTGGCGTAGTTCGCACCCACCCGCTTATAGTGATTATGCACAGCCACTGACATGATGCGCTTGGCCTGCTCCTGGCCTACAATATATTCATCGAGATGGCTCTTGATATCTCGGGGTTTAAGCAGGGAAGTATCCTGATCAGGAGCATCCTTCTGGCGATCCTCACGAACAATGTCATTACAAAGGTCAATACACTCATCACAGATATAGACATTAGGTCCGGCAATGAGTTTTTTTACCTCTTCCTGACTTTTGCCACAAAACGAACAGAGCACATCAATATCGTCGGTATGATCTCCGGCCATAATCAGCCTTCCTCTGGTGTAAGTTCTCTTTGGGTCAGCACCTTATCAATGATGCCATACTTCTCGGCCTCAACTGGACTCATATAGTAATCACGATCGGTATCTTTCGCAATTCTCTTTAATGTCTGGCCAGTATGATGGGCCAGCATCTTATTGAGATCTTCCCGCATACGCAGAATTTCCCGGGCATGAATGTCTACATCCGATGCCTGGCCGGAAAAACCGCCCATGGGCTGATGGATCATAATGCGAGAATTAGGCAGTGAATGGCGCTTGCCATTACTCCCGGCAGCGAGCAAAAAAGCACCCATACTGGCAGCCTGTCCCATACATAAGGTTACAATATCACATTTAATGTACTGCATAGTATCATAAATCGCCAAACCAGCACTAACAGAACCACCTGGGGAATTAATATAAAAAGTGATATCCTTATCGGGGTCATCAGCCTCTAAAAAGAGAAGCTGGGCAATGATCAGGTTAGCAATATCATCATTGACCTGGGTGCCCAGAAAGATGATACGCTCCTTTAACAAACGGGAATAAATATCATAGGCGCGCTCACCCCGTGGGGTTTGCTCTACAACCATGGGTACAAGACTCATGTATCTTCTCCTTTTCATATAGAGTCACCAGCATCAATGCTGGTGACTCTATTACATCTCTTATTTTCAGCCAACAAACTACATTTCAAAGACCCTGTTATTCAGCTTCTTTGGCAGCAGGCACATAGGTGATATTGCTGGCGTTACGGAGGAACTCAACTATTTTTTCATTTAAGATCTCATGCATGAGGGGCAACAGATCTTCACGACGGGCAAAATACTGCTTTACCTGCTCAACAGTCATGGAATATTGCTCCCCAATACGGGTAAAGGCGGCAGTCATATCCTCATCAGCAACCTTGATATCTTCTACCTCAGCGATTTTCTTTAAAATAAAGTCGCCCTTTACCCGTTTCTCAGCATCACCCTTATAGTCTTCCATCAACTTATCACGATCAAGGCCAGCAGCCTCCATATCCATGCCCTGCTTTTCCAGGGTATCCTCAAGCTGCTTGACATGCTGGGCTACCTCATAGGCGACCAGGCGCTCTGGGGTGGGGAAGGTATGATTTTCCATAAGCTTAAGCATAATCACATCAACCAGATCACCAGAACTTTTATCCTCGTGCTCCTTGACCATCTTGTCACGAATATCTTTTTTGAGGTCATCAAGGGTCTTAAAATCCGCACTCACCTCCTGGGCAAAATCATCGTCTAATTCAGCCAGAATACGCTCCTTGATATCTTTAACCGTAATGTGAAATTCCACCTCACCACCGGCCAGCAATTGATTGGAAAAATCCGCAGGGAAATCAATGGTCTTAGTGGTTTCGTCACCACAATTAAGGCCAACAAGGGCCTGCTCAAACTCAACACCATTCTTGCCAGAGCCAATATCCACGCCATAATCGTTACCATGCACATTGTCCATGGGCTTACCGTCTTTCTTGGCAGTGAAATCAATGGTCAACACATCACCATCTGCAGAAGCACGTCCTTCCACGGTTTTTAACGGAGCATGCTCTTGGCGCAACTCCTCAAGACGACTATCCACCGCGGACTCATCAATAACGAACTCAGGCAACTCAATATCAAGTTCCTTATAGTCACCTAATTCAAACTCCGGCTTGATATCAATCTCAGCAACATAGGTGAAGGTTCCGGCATCATCAAAAATATGGGAACGAATATCAGGATGTACCACTGCTTCAAGGTCACTATCACCCAAAACATCAAAATAGGTCTCCTGTACCAGCTCATCGGCAACCTCGTTATGAACAGACTCGCCATAACTCTTCTCAAGAATCTTCTGGGGCACCTTGCCTTTACGAAAGCCTTTAATGGTGACCTCAGAGGCCAATTTCTTGTATGCCTTCTTTAAACGTTTTTTCACGTCTTTTTCTGGGACAACAACGGTAATGGCCCTAGACAGCTCTCCTGTTTCTTCGATACTTACTTCCATGGGAAAATCTTCCTTATTTTTTAAGTTGGTTAGGCGTTCACATGAAAGAAGATCATCCACCGAAGGGGGCGATGATCTTCTTTGCCATCCTGCTATACACACGCAACTAGTTAAAGTTACGATTTTATTATGGTGCGAGAGGGGGGAGTCGAACCCCCACACCAAAGGCGCTAGATCCTAAGTCTAGTGCGTCTACCAATTCCGCCACCCTCGCTTGAAATACTATTTCCCCAAGGCCATAAAACCAGGAGAAACTCAACCCTGCAAGGGTTCTCCTGGGCCTTATATCCGGAGTCTCCACTACGTTTCGCTACCTGTTCAGTTAGGACTTCGAATAATAGCGTAACTATCACAAGAAGGCCGAAATGGGCAGATAGCGGAGACTTCGAAGATGAGGTGCAGGTGAACTCTTGCCGCTGAAGAGAGTAAAAGTAAACAACTTTACCTTACTAGTCAAGGCGGGGTCGCCTTTCCCTGCAATTTTAATTGACATCAGCAGTCATTATTGCTAGCTGTGACATATTATTTTTCCTACTTTTTAGTGAATTTAAGCCAATAGACACTTCCCTTTTTTCCCTGCATACAGGAGTTGAGTTCCCTGTTTTACATGGCAACTCGTACTAAATCATGAGTACCGATATAAAATTTAACGGCCTGCCCACCCTCATCGGCAGCATCCCCTTAGCTGACCATTCTAAGGCCCTAAGCTGGGTATTTGAACACACACCAGCCATCCCCCTCTGGCCCCAGCTCCCAGGTTTGCAAAAAGAAGGCATGCTTGTCCAATTTATGGAAGGCTTCCCTGGCCTGGATAAAGATGGTGACCGGCTTTTCTTTGACACCAGCACAGAACGCTTTCAAGAAGAGATGGTTGCCTTTTTTGAAGATTTTTTTGCAGTCTCTGAAGATCCTGCCGCCCTGGAAGGTTCCCGCTTTGGGGTCAGCGAAGACCGTGCGGCAGGGCTTTACTGCCTAGCCAAAGAGGCAACAGACCACGAACTTACCGCAGTGAAAGGCCAGATCACCGGCCCATTCACCCTGCTTACCGGCATGACCGACCAAGACAAGCGGGCAGCGTACTATGACCCCACCCTGCGTGAGGTGCTTAATAAAGGGCTGGCCATGAAGGCCGCCTGGCAGGTGCAGTTTCTTAAAAAAATCCTTCCCACCGTTATCCTCTTTATGGATGAACCAGCCTTGGCAGGGGTTGGCTCTTCTGCCTTCATCTCCATCGCTAACGATGACATTGCCGCTGACCAGCAAGAGATCATTACAGCTATCAAGCAGGCAGGAGGACTGGCCGGTGTTCATGTCTGCGCCAACACCGACTGGCCTTTGCTCCTCAGCCTTGACTATGACATTATTAATTTTGATGCCTACGGCTTCTTTGATAGTTTCATTACCTGCAAAGATGAGATCATTGCCTTTCTAGAACAAGGCAATACCATTGCCTGGGGTATCGTCCCCACCTCCAAGGCTGAAGATGTAGAGAAAGAGTCGGCCCAATCCCTCCAGGAGAAATGGGAAATGCAGGTAGCACAACTCTGCACTGATCAGTGGGACATTCCCCGCATCTTACAACAAAGCCTCATTACGCCAAGCTGCGGTACTGGTTCACTGGCTCCAGAATTAGCCCAGAAAGTCCTACAAATGACCAGTGAACTCTCAAGCCTCCTGCGGGAAAAATATTTATAACTCTAGAATTTACTATCCAGGAGTCAGAATTCAGAAAAACAACCCAAAATAGGTATTCTGTCTCCTGTATTCTTTCACCATTTCCCAAAGATTAACAAAAGTCCAAGAACATAAGGTTTCACATATTCATATGGAAGATTTAAACCAAGTATTACAACAACGCCGCAAAAAGGCCGGTGAGATGGCTGACCTGGGAGTAGAACTCTACCCAAACACCTTTAAGCCTGCCCACCATATTATAGATATTCTGCCACAGGACGTACGTGATGACCATGAACTCCCGCTGCAAGAGGGGGAGAAAGTTATTGCCGGTCGTATCATTGCCATGCGTAAATTTGGCAAGGCTGCCTTTCTGCAGATCCAAGACGAATCTGGCCGCGGCCAAGTCTACATTAAAAAATCTGCAGTTGGTGAGGAAAGCTTTAAGGTCTTCAACAAATTGGACATCGGTGATTTAGCCGGCTTTCACGGCACCCTTTTTCGTACTCAGAAGGGTGAACCAACCCTGCATGTCAGCTCCTTTAAACTGATCACCAAATCCTTACGTCCCCTGCCAGAAAAATTCCACGGTCTTACCGATGTGGAAATACGCTATCGTCAGCGTTATGTGGATCTTATCGTCAATCCTGAGGTACGGGAGACTTTTCGCAAACGGGTGGAGATAATCCGCCTCATGCGCGAATTTCTGGTCAGTCGCCAATTCATGGAGGTTGAGACTCCTATGATGCACCCCATTGCTGGTGGTGCCACAGCAAAACCCTTCCAAACACACCATAATGCTCTGGATATGGATCTCTACCTGCGCGTGGCGCCGGAACTCTACCTTAAACGCCTTTTGGTTGGTGGCTTTGAGCGCGTCTTTGAGATCAACCGAAATTTTAGAAATGAAGGTCTCTCCACCCGCCATAATCCTGAATTCACCATGCTGGAATTCTACCAGGCCTATGCCACCTATGCTGAACTCATGGATCTCACCGAGGAGATGGTTACCTCCATCTGCCAGAAGGTCAACGGTACATTGGAAATTAACTTCGAGGAACAGCAGGTAGACCTCACCGCACCCTGGCAACGTTTCACCATGGATGAAGCCTTAGAGCAGGTGGGTGGTATTGACCCAGCTATTCTGGCAGACCCAGCACAGATCATGGCCTTAGCCACAGAAAAAGGTCTGCAGCTTGAAAAAAAATCAGGCCCCGGCAAGGCTAAAATGGAGCTCTTTGACCTACTGGTGGAAGAAAAACTGATCAATCCGACCTTTATTACCGCCTACCCCACTGAAGTCTCACCCCTGGCACGGCGCAATGACGACAACCCAGACGTCACCGACCGTTTTGAATTGTTTGTCACTGGCCGCGAATTGGCTAATGGTTTCAGTGAGTTAAATGACCCAGTTGACCAATGTGAACGACTGGAGAAGCAGGTGGCAGAGCGCGGTGAGGATGAAGAAATCTTCCCCGAGGTAGATTACGATTTTGTCCGTGCCTTGGAATATGGTATGCCACCAGCAGCTGGCGAAGGTATCGGCATTGATCGCCTAGCCATGCTCCTCACCAATGCCCCTTCCATCCGTGATGTCATTTTATTCCCTCATATGAAACCGGAAAAAGGGTAACAACAGTTATAAGTTGTCAGTTTCCAGTTAAGGATGCTCTCCCCTGCCACAATGCTCCACAGCGATAACTGACAACCGACAACTAGCAACCGATAACTTTATCTATGTCTTTTGAATCCTTTGTCTGTCTTCGCTACCTGCAGGCCACCCGTAAAAAGGGCTTTATCTCCCTTATATCCATTATCTCAGTGGCTGGGGTGGCAGTGGGCGTGATGGCCCTTATTGTGGTCATTGCCGTGATGACTGGCTTTAGCGAAGAGTTTCGCAATAAAATCCTCGGCGTTAATTCCGCCATTGTCATCCAGCAGTTTGGCGGCCAAATACAGGACTATGAACAGGTACTGACCACAATACGCCAGACGCCAGAGGTGACCGGGGCCACACCATATATCTATGGCCAAGCCATGATCACCACCGGCAAGGGTGGTAGCGGTTGCGTGGTGCGGGGTATTGATCCAGAGAGTGCAGCATCAGTTCTCTCCCTGCCGGAACAGCTCACCCAAGGCAGCCTGTCAGGGCTTGCAGTACCTCAACAAGGAGAACCTCCAGGCATCATCCTCGGTAGCGGCCTGGCTCGCAAGTTGCGAGTTGGGACAGGGGATAAAGTACGCTTGCTTTCCCCGTCTGGCGCCCTCACCCCCATGGGAATTATTCCGCGCCTGAAGAGCTGCCAGGTGGCAGGTATCTTTGAGACCGGCATGCATGAGTATGATGGCAACCTGGCCTATGTCTCCCTGAACACAGCCCAAAACTTCTTTGAGTTACCCCATGGTATCCACGGTATTGAGGTGGCCATTGCTGAAATTTACAATTCCCCAGCCCTGGTCAAAGAACTCAACCAGCGTTTAGGCCCTGGCTACCTCATCAAGGACTGGATGGAGATGAATTTTAACCTCTTCTCTGCCCTTAAACTGGAAAAAACAGCCATGTTCATCATCCTCACTCTCATTGTGTTGGTGGCGGCCTTTAATATTATTTCCACCCTTATCATGGTAGTCATGGAAAAGACCAAGGATATTGCCATCCTCAAGGCCATGGGTGCCACCTCCAAGCAGATCACCCGCATCTTCATCTATGAGGGCTTACTTATCGGCATCAGCGGCACCATCTTCGGTTTGGGAGGTGGGTTAGGCTTATGTGCCCTGCTCAAACGTTATAATTTTATCCAACTTCCCACTGATGTCTATCCCATGTCCACCTTACCCATCAAGATTCTCGCCACGGATGTCACCATTATTGGTCTGGCTGCTGTACTTATTACCTTCCTGGCTACCCTCTACCCCTCCTGGCAGGCAGCCCGCGTGGAACCAGCTGAGTCGTTGAGATATTGATAAGACCAGTGCCAGTATCCACCCTAACCCCTGCCCTCTGAAGCACACCATGCCCCCACTTTTCGAGTCCCGTAACCTCAGCAAAAATTACATCTCATCCAACCAGCCGCTAGAGATCCTGGCAGATGTCAATCTCACTGTCAACCAAGGTGAAAAGGTGGCTATTATTGGCACCTCTGGTACGGGCAAGACCACATTACTTCACCTCTTTGGTGGCTTGGCTAGGCCCAGCAGTGGCGCTATACTTTTTTCTGGCAAAGATATCAGTGGCAAGAATGATGAAGAACTAGCCGCCTTCCGCAATAAAGCCATTGGCTTTGTCTTCCAGTTTCACCACCTGCTCCCAGAATTCAGTGCTTTAGAAAACACCATCATGCCAGCCCTCATAAACGGCAAAACAGCGCAGGAGACACATGAGCAAGGTATCGCTCTTTTAGAAGAGGTTGGTCTTGGCCATCGCATCAATCACCTTGTCACCCTCCTTTCAGGCGGTGAACAGCAACGAGTTGCCCTGGCCCGTGCCCTGATAATGGAACCAGATCTCCTCCTGGCAGATGAGCCAACGGGTAATCTAGACCCTGAAAGTGGTGCGTCCATTTTTGAACTCATCAGTAGTCTCAACCACTCCCGAGGTCTTGCCACTATCATGGTGACCCATAATCATCAGATCGCAGGTCAGATGGATCGCTGCTATATACTCAATCAGGGTATACTCACAGAGACAACATTATAAGTTACACTTTAGACACCCCGCCCTATAGCACCATAC
>JAOZSN010000102.1 GCA_029939635.1 Deltaproteobacteria bacterium | reverse complement strand
GTGGCATTTAAGGCCAGCGAGGTGTCGGCTGGCACTATTAAGCAATGGGGACTACGTATCACGGTTGCGGTGGGGGTTGCCTTTGGCATAAGCCTGGGGACATTTCGTATTGTCACTGGAACGCCACTCTATATTTACATTCTTGTTGGCTATGTTATTGTTATTATTCAAACTATTTTTGCCCCAAAGAGTATTGTTGCCTTGGCCTATGATTCTGGTGGGGTTACCACCTCAACCGTCACAGTACCATTGGTGGCTGCCCTTGGTCTTGGTCTGGCCTCTACTGTTCCTGGTCGAAACCCTGCCTTGGACGGTTTTGGCCTTATTGCTTTTGCCAGCCTCTGTCCTATCATTACGGTCATGGGCTATGCCCAGTTTATGCAATGGTTCACCCATCGAAAAATTAAAAAAATGGAGAAAGGCAATGCGCTTTAAGCTCATACTGTCCTCAGTAAAAGCTGATATTACCGATCATATTGTTGATACTGCAAAAGAGGCGGGAGCCACAGGGGCCACGATCATCCCTGCTCGAGGCACCGGCATCCATGAGGCCAAGACCTTTTTCGGCCTTTCCCTGGAGGCGCAGACCGACATCATCATGCTCCTGGTGGAAGAGCATCTTGTCCTCAAGATTTTGGACACGATCAAGGAGGCAGGGAAATTCCATGAGCCAGGAACCGGCATAGCCTTTGTTCTCCCTATTGAGCATGTGGTGGGTCTGGAGAGTCAGGTGGAACGTTTTAAAGATGAAGTTCGAGAAACTTATTTTTGATGATGCTACTTATTATGTGATTAGCAAGGAACTTATTAATAGAAGGGGAAAAATATGACGAATGAAAGCAGTTCAATAGTTCGGGCCAGGGATGTGATGCATAAGGGGGTTGTTTCCATTGATGGCATGGCCACGGCCAGGGAGGCTGCCGCTAAAATGCGCTTGGAAAAGGTGTCATGCCTACTTGTTGAAAAGCGCCACGCAGATGATGCCTGGGGTATGCTGGTGGTGCAAGATTTTATCAAAGGCGTGATAATTGCTGGTCGTTCCCCGTCTGAGGTGAATGTCTATGAAATCATGACCAAGCCTGTTATCACCGTGCCGGCCGATATGGACATCCGCTATGTTGCCCGTCTGATTTACCGGGCAGGTATACGAAGAGCACCGGTGGAACAGGGGGGTGAGATCATCGGCATGATTTCCCTCTCCTCTTTAATTCTTGACAATGAGCTATTTTAGTAACTTATGCTGGAATTCTGTCATTGGTCTCGGTATTTCCTGACACTTCCTCTTGTTATGGAGTGTTTCTTCTTCTGTTCCGCATGAAACATATTGAACCAATAGGTTCAATATGTTTCATGCTTTTCTGTTTTGCCTGTGAGCCCGCATGAACTCAATGAAACAGTGCCATGTGTTTCGGTTACTTATGTTTCATTCTGTCCCATGGCGCGTCCTGCCGTATTCTCGTAGTTGTCTATCTAACCACCTGTAATATTGTTAAATAGTTTGCTTGTTGTTCCGTGGCACACCAGTTGCATGAGTGTTTCGTAAAGGCCCATGATGGTTATTAGCCATTACTTTATGAGCGAACCTCAAAAAAGGAGTGTCACCATGTCATCCATTGCTCTGTTTTTCAGTAAATTTGCCAATGAAGACGAAATCAGGCAGGAACTGTCCTCTGCACTCAATTTACCAGTGGTGAGTGATGACGATATAATCAGCGATGCCTGTAACCAGAATCTGTCTCCTCGAAACAAACTGGAACAATCTCTCTATAAAAAGACCTCCATTTTTAATGGTTTTACCTTGGAGAGAGATCGCACTGTTGCTCACCTAAAATCTGTCATGGCTGGGAGGTTAGCACAAAAGCAAAACTCACTTTACTCAGGCTTCACCTCTCTGTTGATTCCCCAAGATGTAACCCATGTCTTAAAAGTTCTCCTAGTAGACACAAATGAAAAAAGGATGGAGAGGGCTGTTGCTTCAGGAATCCATGAAAATGAAGCAGCAAAACTCATTAAAGCTGCGGATGTCAGCGCCTATGGCTGGACAGACTTTGTCTTCAACAAAGAGGCCTATGACAAGACGCTGTATGACATTGTTGTTCCGGTTGGCGATCAGAGTGCTGCTGAGGTGGTGGCACTCATTCGAAAGAATTTCACCAAAACTTCTCTGCTTGAAACAGAAGATTCCGGCCAGGCCGTCAATGATATGGCCCTTGCCGCTGAGGTTGAACTCGCTCTGCTCTCCAAAGGGCAAAAGGTGGGTGTTTCAGTACGAAACAATCATGTTTCCTTGAGCGTGGACAAGAGTGCCTTCAGTTTTAGTAATCTGACCAGTAAATTAACCAATATTGCCAGCTCTGTTTCCGGCGTTGATGGCGTGGATGTTGTGAAGGGTAAAGGCTACACCACTTCCGTCTATCGAGATCAACAATTTGAATTGCCCCCTAAGGTTCTGCTTGTTGATGATGAAAGGGAGTATGTTGAAACATTATCAGAAAGACTGGTAAATCGTAATGTTGGCTCCTATGCCGTGTTTGACGGCCAGCAGGCCTTGGACTTTATTGATGGTGATGAGCCTGATGTCATGGTGCTTGACCTGAAGATGCCAGGCATTAACGGCATTGAGGTTCTGCAGCAGACCAAGAAATCAAACCCCAATATCGAAGTCATAATTTTAACAGGCCATGGTTCAGAGGCGGATCGGGAAACATGCCTGAACCTGGGCGCCTTTGCCTACCTGCAAAAACCTACAGACGTTGAACAGCTGTCAGCAACCATCAATGATGCCTATAAAAAGGTTGCGGCAGCGTAGTGGTCAATGAAACTGCTTGAGACAGGATCAACAGGATAGAAAATTAAAGATCCAGTCTGGAAAAATAAATTGGCTCATGCCACCCAAAAAAACGAAAATCATGAGGAGAGAAGCATGAAAGATGATGACTTAGGAGCTAATGTCTTATTGGTCGATGATGAGGAACAGTTCCTGGAAGTTCTTTCCGAGCGCCTTGAAACCCGCGGCCTGCACGTCAATTCTGTCACCAGCGGAGAGGACGCCGTTGCCCAGGTTGAAGATAAAAATTTTGATGCCATCGTAGTGGATCTGTCCATGCCAGGTATCAATGGCATTGAAACCATGAAACAGATCAAGGCAAAACGGCCAGACCTGGAAATAATAATTCTCACTGGTCAGGCCACGGTGCAGACTGGTATTGAGGCTATGAAGCTGGGAGCTGAAGATTTTCTGGAGAAACCCGTAGACCTGAATGTGCTTCTTGAGAAAATTAGTAATGCCAAAAATAAGAGAATGCTGGTCTTGGAAAAGAAGTCCAAGGATGAAATGAAGAAAATTTTAAAGAGTAAGAGCTGGTAACAGCCTAACGGGCACCTTCAATAATTGCTATTTGTCCCGATTACTGCGTCACAGCAAAAAATAAAAATGCTCGTATATTACTAATATGCGGAGTTTATGCCCGGATGGGTGTTTATTATTTTTCACTGTTCCTTGTCCTCTAACCAAATATCTAATTATTCAAGATACCCTAACGTTTTATTTGCTGTAATCGACAGGAAAATATCCCGCAAAGTCCCATTTGCCACAAGGCAGATTTTTTAAGAAAAATCTGCCCACAGGATAGGTGCGTCCAGCGCTGGGCAAGGGGCTCACCAGATATACAGGAAATTTTGTTAAAAACTTTTGAAGAGGAGAGAGCTTGTGACTGCAGAAAACCCGGTCGTAAGAGATTTTATAGTACCAATTGACAAATATCCCCAGGTGACGGAGAGCCAGACATTAGGCGATGCCGTGCAGACGCTGATGGCGGCAACCTGTGGCGATAATGGGCGGCTCAGATATAGCGGCTTGCTGGTTGTGGATGACAAATATCAACTGGTGGGTCGTCTTAACCTGCAAACCATCCTGCAAACATATGATAAGCGTCTGGCTCCGGCCAAGGGGCATCAAGGCAAGGACGGAGAATATCCTAATCTTGCCATTTTATGGGAGGATTCTTTTTTCAGTAAGTGTGCTGAGAAAAAGGATACTCCCATTGGCGATTTTATGGTTGCCACCAAAAAAATGGTCAAGGCCGAGGATTCTCTTCTCAAGGCCTTATCGATAATGCTCCACAGCAACGAGCAGGTTTTACCGGTGGTGGATAACGGTTCCATAATTGGCGTTATCCGTCTGGAAGAAATATTCACAGCAATCAGCAGTGTTTGCAAACTGTAGATCTGTGAGAACACTATAGGAGAAGAGGGAACGAGTTATGACTCAATCACAAGCAGAAGTTGCGATTCCAGAGGATACAGAGCCGTTTGATTGGAAACGGCTCATGTTTATGTTTTTAGGCATCGGCCTGTTTAGCTTTGTCTATTATTGTCCACCCTGGCCAGACGCCATTGATCCCATGGGTGAACATTTTGTCTTAAGCCAGCCAGCCAAGGGCGCCATTGGTGTCTTTTTGTTGGCGGCGACCTGGTGGGTCTTTGAGGTAGTACCCATCGGCGTAACCAGTTTGACCATTGGTGTCTTACAGGCACTCTTTATGATTCGTGATCCTAAGGTGGCCTTCAAGGATTTCATGGATCCATCCGTACTGTTTATCTTTGGTTCCATTGTTATTGGTATGGTGTTTACCAAGACCGGGCTTACCAAACGTATTGCCTATAAGATGCTGTCCATTGTTGGTGAAAGGACGAGCATGATTTATCTGGGCGTGTTTGTCATGACATCGGCATTAACCCATGTCATGGCCCATACAGCGGTGGCTGCTACCATGTTTCCCTTGCTCATGGCCATCCACGCCCTTTATTCTGATGATGACAATCCCACCAAGTTTGGTAAGGGCCTTTTCATTGGTATGGCCTTTGTGGCCGGTGCCGGTAGTATTGTTACCCTGCTTGGCGCGGCTCGTGGTGCTGTTGCCCTTGGCTTCTACAAAGACATCATGAATGTTGATATCTCCTTTTTTCAGCTCACCTGGTATATGTTCCCCATTGGCTGGATCATGACCTTCATCCTCTGGGGATTTTTCATGGTCTGTTTTAAGCCTGAGCGCGACCGGATTCCAGGTTTGAAAGAAAAAGCTAACAGGATGTACAATGAGCTGGGTGGTTGGAGTAGAAAAGAGGTTATTACCGCTGCTTTAGTGGTTGGTACTATCCTGATTATTGCCTTGAAAAATTTCATTCCTGCCCTGGCTCCCTTACATAAAACAGGTATTTTACTCTGTTCAACCATTGGCTTTTTTCTCTTCAATATTCTTGATATTGATGATCTTGAGGAAATTCCCTGGAATATTATTCTCCTCTTTGCTGGTGCCATGTCCATTGGTTTCTGTCTCTGGGAGACTGGTGCGGCGAAATGGATGGCGGTTAACTGGTTGGTTCTCTTCCAGAATTCTCCACCCTTAGTTTTTATCCTTGGTATGGCCTTCTTTGTCATGATGATGACCAACTTCATCATGAACGTGGCCGCCATCGCCATCTCGCTGCCGGTGGCCCTGGTTATTGCCCCGTATCTTGGCGTAAGTGGCGAGGTTATCCTGTTCTCTGCCCTGGTTGTGGCAGGTATGCCCTTCCTTCTCCTGGTTGGTGCGGCGCCAAACGCCATTGCTTATAACTCCAAGATGTTTACCACTGGTGAATTTTTCATGTGGGGTATTCCGGCAAGTGTCATTCTTATGCTGGTTACCTGGTTGGCGGTTTCAGTTATCTGGCCGCTGATGGGTATGCAGATTTATGTGACACCAACAATGTAATTGGTTTGATGTGCAAGCACATTGCCGACTGAAATTTTTGGTCGGCAATGTGTCATGTTGGTGCAGTACAGAGTATTTTTTTAGTAATTAGCAGCTATAATTATTGGCATTGAGCCTTGATGTGATACAACAATCTGAAACACAATTGTTTCACTAAGGTTCAATGCGAATACTTAAGCGCGTTGAAGACATTTTTGATTGAGGGAGGAAAAATAGTGGCGACTTTTACAGGTAAATTATTTCTTTTTGTTTCTGTGCTCATGGCCTTGCCTGGTATGGCCTGGGCCTCAGCAGGTGGAGGCGGGGAACATATTGATCTCACCTCTCACTGGGTTGGCTACACGGCAATTGCCCTTTTTGTGTTTGCCTACGCCTTTGTTATGGCTGAAGAATACACCCATATGCGCAAATCAAAACCAGTGCTATTGGCTGCTGGTCTGATTTGGGGCATCATTGGCTGGACCTATGCCAGCCACGGTTTTACCCATGCCGCTGAAGTTGCTGTGCGCCATAATATTTTGGAGTATGCCGAGCTCTTCCTCTTTCTATTGGTGGCTATGACCTATATTAATGCCATGGAAGAACGGCTGGTCTTTGAGACCTTGCGGGTCAAACTGGTCTCAGCCGGATTCTCTTACCGCAAGATATTTTGGGTTACCGGTGTTCTTTCTTTTTTTATCTCCCCGGTGGCAGATAATCTGACCACTGCCCTGCTCATGTGTGCTGTGGTCATGGCCATTGGCAAGGACAACCCTAAATTCATAGGTCTGGCCTGTATTAATATTGTTGTGGCGGCCAATGCCGGTGGTGCCTTCAGCCCCTTTGGCGACATCACCACCTTGATGGTGTGGCAGAAAGGGATTGTGTCATTTGGCACCTTTTTTAACCTCTTTATCCCCTCTGTCGTTAACTGGATTGTGCCTGCGGTGATCATGAGTTTTGCCGTGCCGAATGTGAATCCCACCAGCAGCGGCGGCGATGTGACGTTGAAACGGGGCGCTTTTGTGGTGGTTGGTCTCTTTTTGGCGACCATTTGCACAGCGGTGAGTTTCCATAACTTCCTCCATCTCCCCCCCATGATGGGCATGATGACCGGCCTCGCCTACCTCAAAATCTATGGCTTTTATCTGAAAAAGACCCATAAAACAAAGGGTGAGGTGTACAGAAGGAGGCAGGGAGAGCAGGGAGAAGAGCTTGGTGACATTATTGCCTTTGATGTGTTCAGAAATATTGCCCGGGCCGAGTGGGACACCTTGATGTTCTTCTACGGTGTTATCCTCTGTGTTGGTGGCTTGGGCTTCATCGGCTATCTGGCTGTGGTTTCCGAGATGATGTATACCGGCTGGGGTGCAACTAATGCCAATATCATGGTGGGTCTGCTCTCTGCCATTGTTGACAATATTCCGGTGATGTTTGCGGTGCTTACCATGTTGCCTGAGATGTCCCAGGGTCAATGGCTGCTTGCAACCCTCACCGCTGGAGTTGGCGGCAGTATGCTCTCCATTGGTTCAGCTGCTGGTGTAGCCCTCATGGGTCAGTCCCGTGGTCTGTACACCTTTGGTGGTCATCTCAAGTGGACGCCGGTAATTGCCCTGGGTTATGCGGCCAGTATTTATACGCACTTCCTGGTCAATGGTCGTTTCTTCTAATTTCATCGGGAATGAAGATGAGTACTAAAAATAATGGGGGACGGCAGGATGGCTGCCGTTCCCTCTGGCCCCACATACAGAAAAATGGCAGGAAAGAATCCACTTATATTTCTGACGAGATAGTGGATACACTTATCTGCCAGATCGAATCCCAGCAAGAAAAAGAGCAGGCCCATACAACACTGCCTGACCCCATTGATGCCATTAAGGGTGAGATGCAACGGCGTGGCTTAAGCAATAATGATCTGAAGCCATGTATCGGCAGCAGTGGCAATATCTGTGCTATTTTTAAACGACGTCGGCCTCTGTCCTTGCGGATGATACGTAACCTGCACAACTTTCTAAAAATACCGGCTGAAATTTTAATCCAGCCCTATGATTGCCATGGGTAACAGAAGTCAGGATTCTGCAGACAGAAGAAAAGATTGTCTGCGAATATTCCCCTTCTGGTTCCTGACTTCTGTCTCCTCGTCTCGAAACTATGAAATCCACTGAAGTTGATTTTTTCAAGACAATTGAAATTGCCGAGGTTTTAAATGGTGTTCCCCATGGGGTTGCCATTTTAGACAGGGAGCTTCGTATTGTGGAGATGAATAGTTTCCTTGAGCTCCTCACCGGTTTCACCACTGCTGATGCCAAGGGGGTGTACGCTGATTTTATTCTGCGTACAAATATTGATAATCATGGCAAACAGTTTTGTGAGCTTCTTGAAACAGGGGAATTTCTCTCTGTGGCCGGAGACATCATCACCCAACGCCATAAAAAAATCCCTATCCACTTTACTGTATCGCCCTTGAATGATGAATCTGGTCAAGCTGTTGGCCTTTTCATGTTTCTTGAAGATATATCTCTGCTGCAGTCTTTTGATAAAAAACGCCATAGCCTTGAAGGGGTTAAGGACATTTTAGGACACAGTCCTAAAATGTTGGAAATGTTTGAACTGATGCCGGTGCTGGCCCATACCGATGCTTCGGTCCTTATTACCGGCGAAACAGGGACAGGTAAGGATATGATTGCTGAGGCGATCCATAAGGCCTCTAAACGATCACGCCATCCCTTTATCAAGGTCAATTGCGGTGCCCTGCCTGAAGCATTACTGGAATCTGAATTATTTGGTCACGCTCGGGGTGCCTTTACCGGTGCAGTAAAAGATAAACCAGGCCTTTTTCGTCTGGCCCATGATGGCACGATATTTCTCACTGAGATTGGTGATCTGCCCCTTACCCTACAGGTGAAGCTGCTCTCTGTGCTTGATGACAAAGAGTTTTTTCCGGTGGGTGGTGAAAAAAAGGTCAAGGTCAACGTCCGCATTATCGCTGCAACCCACCGTTCTCTGCGGGAACTTGTTAAGCGGGGGGAGTTCAGGGAAGATCTCTTCTATAGGCTCAATGTATTGCGCCTCCATTTACCTGCCCTGCGGGAACGGGAAGGGGATATTCGCCTCCTTCTTGACTATTTTCTGCGGGAATTTAGTGGCAATTTGAATAAATCAATTCAAGGCTACAGCAAAAATGCCATCGATATTCTTACCGCCTATCATTATCCTGGCAATGTTCGTGAGTTGCGTAATATCGCCGAATATGCCGCCAATATCCGCGTCAGGATATTAATGTCCAGGAAAGAAAATCTACTCCAGGCAGTGGCGGTTGGGGTGAGGTTGAAAAAGAGATGATTATTGAGGCCTTGAAGAAAACAGGCGGGAACCGCTCAAAGGCTGCCAAGGCCTTGGGATGGGGCCGAACCACCCTGTGGCGCAAACTCAAGCGCTATAATTTAGATTAAGTTTTTGGGAATAGGGCAGACAGGAATCAAATGAAAGTTCTCATCACCATACGACAACACAATGTGGCGCCACGCTTTGACGCCACCTCTGAGGTGCTCATAGCCTTATGTGAGAAAAAACAGGTGGTTGGCAAACCCAGAACCATACTGATGAATCGGCCTTCTTCTGAAGAGCTTTGTGCCCTTATTATTAAAGAGGACATCAATATTGTTATTTGTGGCGGCATTGAAGACAGTCATTTGCAGTATCTTGTCTGGAAAAAAATTAAGGTGATTGATTCTGTTATAGGGCCGTACAACGAGGCTTTACGAGCATCTAATAATGGTTTTTTGTATTCAGGCACAATCTTGCCAGGGGCTAAACAGGAGGGTATGACCACATGAGCTTCTTGAGCAAACGGTTTCGTGAATTACTTTCTGCTACCTTACCAGGCACTGACAATGAAGTTGTCAAAGGGAGAAGCTACAAGCGTTTTCGTATTATGCTTGGTAGCACCATGTTTATTATTTTTTTTGTGCCACTGATCATTGCCACTGGGTTGAGTATTGTTGAGCATAAAAAACTGCTTGCCCAAGAGAAGGAGGAGCAGTTGCTCTGGCAGACCCAGGGTGCGCAAAAAACAATTGAGGCCTTTGTTCATGAGCTGCAATCAATGGTCAAGTTTATTGCCAATGAATACAGCTATGAAGAGTTGTTGGATCAAGGCAATGTCAGTGAACTTTTTGTTAACTTAAAAAAGCAATATCCCAGTTTTGTTGATCTTGGCGTTATTGATACACATGGCATTCAAAAAAAGTATGCCGGCCCATTTCGACTGCAGGGCTATGACTATAGCGAACAGGAATGGTACCTCAAGGTTCTTACCAAACAGATATTTATCAGTGATGTCTTTATGGGCTACAGAAACCTGCCCCATTTTGTTATTGCGGTGAGCAATAAACTACCTGGCAAGGAGGAGTACTGGGTGCTCAGGCTCAGTATTGATTCTGAAACCTTACAAAAATATATTGCCACCATCAGCACCAAGGCCTCGCGAGACATTTTTCTGGTCAATAATCAGGGGGTTCTGCAGACCAACTCGACAATATTTGGCAAGACCCTGGAAAAATGCCCTATTTATCGGGGCCATGAAAAGAGTGAGTACCTCATTCAACCCATGGAATATGAAGGCTCCAACTATTTACGGTCCTGCATCCACATAAAAAATAGTCCCTGGATCCTGGGTATTTTCAAGCATGATTATACCGATGGTACGAAATGGTCATCATTTCTTTACCGGGAGCTTTTCATTTTGGTGAGCTGTACCTTGTTGGCTGTGGTTGTGATTATCCAGGTTGTTAATAGTATTAGCGATCGTTTACGTCAGGATGGTGAGCAACGCAATGCCGCCATGACCGAGGCCGAGCATTCCAATAAGCTTGCCTCCATTGGTCGACTGGCTGCGGGTGTGGCCCATGAGATCAATAATCCCCTCGCTGTTATTAACCAGAAGGCCGGTTTAATAACGGATTTATTGCGGTTATCTGAGGACTTTAAATACAGGGAAAAGCTGCTTTCATCTGTTGATGGAATTCAAGACTCGGTGGAGCGCTGTAAGGTTATCACCCACCGGCTTCT
>JAOZSN010000242.1 GCA_029939635.1 Deltaproteobacteria bacterium | reverse complement strand
AGACTTTAAATGGTCATCGCAGTGCAAACCTCTGGTTCACGGGCCTCTCTGGTTCAGGAAAATCTACCCTGGCCCATGCCCTGGAGGAACGGCTTCACCTCATGGGGTGTCGCACCTATGTCTTTGATGGCGACAATGTCCGCCATGGCCTCTGTGGCGACTTGGGCTTCAGCCTGGAAGACCGCAGTGAAAACCTGCGGCGTATTGCCGAAATGGTTGGCCTCTTCCTTGATGCTGGAACCATTGCCCTCAGTGCCTTTATCTCACCTTTGGAAAAGGATCGCGTGCGGGTCAGAGAAATTATCGGAGCAGACAACCTTATCGAAATATATTGCAACTGTTCCCTGGAAGTATGCGAGCAACGTGACGTCAAAGGGTTATATAAGTTAGCACGGGAAGGCAAAATAAAAAACTACACCGGTATCTCATCGCCATATGAGGCACCCACGCAACCGGATCTTGAACTGGACACAGGTGGTGGACAATCCATTCAACAATGCATAAAAGAAATCCTTGATCTCCTCTATGAACGTGGCATTATTATTGGTCGATAAATCTAAAACTAAACTACCATTGACAGGATCTACAAGATGGACAGGATAGAAAAAGCAAAAAAAATCCTGCTAGATCCTGTTCATCCTGTCGAAAAAAGGTAAAAATATATGATTACTCCTGTTATCCTCTGCGGTGGCTCTGGCACCCGCCTTTGGCCCTTATCCCGCGAATTCTATCCTAAACAGTTGTTGGCCCTCACAGCCGAGCAAACTCTCCTTCAGCAGACGGCCACTCGTTTGGCCAGCCATGAAGGCATTAATCCCCCGCTGGTTATCTGTAATGAAGAGCACCGGTTTCTGGTGGCTGAGCAGCTACGCCAGGCCCAAGTCAACCCTGCAGCTATTATCCTGGAACCCGTTGGCCGCAATACTGCACCAGCTGTGGCCCTAGCCGCCCTCCATGCCAAAAAAAGTGACACCGAGGCATTGCTCCTTATTTTGCCAGCAGACCATCTCATCCAGGATGTGGATCATTTCATCCAGGCCATAGAAAGCGGCACGCCCTTGGCCAAACAGGGCAAGTTGGTTACCTTCGGCATTATGCCAGAAGGCCCGGAGACCGGCTACGGCTATATAGAAAAGGGGGAGGCCATGACTGATGCTGATGGCTGCTTTGCGATTAAACAATTTGTTGAAAAACCTGACTTTGATACAGCTGTCCACTATGTTGATTCCGGTAATTTTTTCTGGAATTCCGGTATGTTCCTCCTGCAGGCCAGCAGCTTCCTTACAGAGTTGAATGAGCACAACCAGACTATGGCCACTGCATGCCAGCAGGCATACGATGCCAGTCAACCTGATCTTGACTTCCTGCGCCTTGAAAGGGAACTTTTTGCCGCCTGCCCCAGTGATTCAATTGATTACGCCGTAATGGAAAAAACCACGCAAGGGGTGGTGATCCCGGTGGACCCGGGCTGGAATGATATCGGCTCATGGGCAGCATTATGGGAGGTGGGAGAGCAAGACGATGACGGCAATGTGGTACGGGGCGATGTATTGAGCCATGACAGCCACAACTCATATCTGCACAGCTCCCATCGACTAATTGCCGCTGTTGGGGTGGATGATCTTGTGGTGGTGGAAACTGCAGATGCCGTGCTGGTCTCCCCCAAGGATCGCGTCCAAGAGGTAAAAAAAATCGTTACCATGTTACGACATGACGAACGTTCAGAAGCAAATCTACACCGCCAAGTATTCCGCCCCTGGGGTTCCTACGAGGGCATTATGAACGGTGATCGTTTTCAGGTTAAGATCATCACCGTTACCCCAGGCGCCACCCTTTCCTTACAGATGCATCATCACCGTGCCGAACACTGGATTGTCGTCAGCGGCACGGCTCGTATCACCAAGGGAGAGGAAGTATTTAACTTAAGCGAGAACGAGTCAACTTACATCCCATTAGGCACCACCCATCGCCTGGAAAACCCCGGCGTCATCCCCTTAGAACTTATCGAGGTCCAATCGGGTTCTTATCTTGGAGAGGATGACATTGTCCGCTTTGAGGATCAGTATGGGCGGGTGAATGAGCAAGAGTGAACTACTTTAGACAGGATTAACAAGATTTAACAGGATAAAACAAAGAAAGAAAAAAATCCCGTTGTATCCTGTTAATCCTGTCTAAAAAAATATTGTTATCCTAAATTCTTAAAATACCACTCAGCTGATTTATCTAAACCTGACAAAACATCGTACTCAGGCATATAAGCCAACAAATTCTGAGACTTAGAGATATCGGCAAGGGAGTGAAGCACATCACCTGCCCGGAAATCACGATAGGTTGCTTCCACCTCTGTGTACCCTTCCTGTAGCGCCTTGACGCGTGCCTGAATTAAATTAAACAACTCAGTTAAGGTGGTACGCTGACCAAATGCCACATTATAGACTTGGTTAAGGGCCTCAGGTGTCTGGGCACAGGCAGCCATAATATTGGCCTGTACACAATTGTCGATGAAGCAAAAATCACGGCTGGTCGTGCCATCACCGTTAATAAAAATCTCTTCCCCAGCCATCAAGTCGGCAAACCATTTGGGGATCACTGCAGCATAGGCACCATTAGGATCCTGACGTTGTCCAAAGATATTGAAATAACGCAGGCCAATGGGTTGCAAATCGTAACAGCGATTAAAAACATCGGCATACAATTCATTAACATATTTGGTCACTGCATAGGGCGACAGGGGACGGCCAATGCGATCTTCCACCTTAGGCAGACCAGGATGGTCACCATAGGTTGAACTAGAGGCAGCATAGACAAAACGGCTCACCTGCTGATCCCGCGCTGCCACCAGCATATTCAAAAACCCAGTACGGTT
>JAOZSN010000241.1:599-2884 GCA_029939635.1 Deltaproteobacteria bacterium | reverse complement strand
AAAGGAGACGGTCTATGATCACGTTGTTAATGATGGTCTGCTCAATAATATCCTGACACGGCTTACTATCCGTCAGCCCCTTGGAATCCTTCAGCATACAGATCTGGCCCTGCAACTTCTCCATGTCAGCAATCTTTCTGCGCAGCTTATTGAAGAGATGCTTGAAGTACATATTGGGGATGATAACATTATGCTCAATGTCGGTGACCAGATTACTGACAAAGGCAATGTGATCAACATTTTGCCGAGCGGCCATACCATTGCTTAAAACCACCCCCAACCGATTGACAAATTTGCCAATAAAAAACTTCTCCTGCTCACTGAAAACACCCTTGCTTATCACCTCATACATGCCGATGGGGGCCACAGAAGACACCGCATGCCACCACAGGCCATCATAGATCGGCACGATCAGCCGATTGCCCAAATCACTAATCTCACCGGCCAAAATGACATCAGTTGGCACATGCCCACCCTCAAGACTCGGATCATCACTGGCCCGTTTTAGCTGAAGGTTATTTTCATCGTCAACCAGATAGAGGCGACATTGGACATCCATGGACTGGGAGAGGATCAAAACACAGAGCAGGAGAAAATCCTCTAGGGACTCAAATTCCTGCGAGAGATCAAAGAAGGTCTTCAGGATATCATTTTGCTTCTTGGTAAAATGATACCATTCATAATCCATGGCCTTTTGCTTGATACGACTCTGGACAATTTGAGTCCGGCTATGTCTGGTGGATTCTTTGGTCATAAATTTTGAACAACAGATAGGGAAAGGAGGTAAAGAGTAAAAAAGTACGAAGATTTATTATTCTCTACATTTTTGTAACTATTCACCGCAGCTACACTTTACGAGTAATTAACGGTCTGTATGACACCGCTTCGCTGTTGTTCAGATGTGCCACATATCGGAGTCTCCGCTTACCTCGTTCATTTAGAGGTTCGAAGCGTACTTGTGCTACTCGAGAAGCTCTAAATGGACGAAGATGGGGTGCAGCTGAACAGTTACACATTTTTTATCTTCTTTACCTTCTGCCCTTATCACTTTGTCTCGATTAAAACCTCATCACAATCATTACTCTCTTTCAGCATGACATGGACATGCTCATTCTGGCTCTCCATCAGATCCATCCCTGCAAAATTGGCCTGGATGGGCAACTCCCGCCCACATTTACGATTTATCAACACCGCCAACTGAATGGAATGAGGCCGACCCAAATCCATAATGGCATCTAAGGCGGCCCGAATGGTGCGACCGGTATAGAGCACATCATCCACCAGCACCAGGGTCCTACCCTGAACGGTGAAGGGAATATCGGTGGTCTTAACAATGGGCAACTGGGAGATCTGGCTCCAATCATCACGATAGAGGGTGATATCTAAGGAGCCTAAATCCAAATCTTTCTGCTCATGGCTGCGAATAATCTGCTGTAGACGCTCGGCCAGAAAAACCCCACCTGTATGAATTCCAACCAAGGCCAGATTCTCAACTCCATGATTGGCCTCCATTATCTGTAGAGCCATCCGGGTCAAGGCCCGATCAATATCCTGAGCCGTCATGATGACGGAATGTTTAGTCATTGTTTTTGCTTTTCAAGCTGAAGGTTGAAGGAAAGCACATAGAAATCATCATTTCCAAAAATAATCTATCCCCAAGTCATGAACCCGATTAATGGCAGCGGGGAAGGCCTGACATTCCTGGGCAAAAACATTATGGCCAATATCATCGGGACTGTCATCATCGGCCACAACTACTGCTTGCTGAACAATGATAGGGCCCTCGTCATACACCTCATTGGCAAAATGCACCGTACAACCGGTTACCTTAACGCCCCTCTTCTTAACGGCACGATGGACATGCATGCCATAGTACCCAGCACCACAAAATGAAGGAATGAGGGAGGGATGAATATTGATGACATTGCGAACCAAATCAGCTGGGGGCTGATACAACTTTAAAAACCCAGCCAGCAGGATAAGATCTACATCATAATCAGCAATAATGGCGTTAATTGCCCCATTATCGCTACCATGAAAGGCCGGATAACCATAATTTCTGGCCTTCTCAAGGCCTAAGGCCTCAGGGCTATTGGAAATAACCACCTGGATGGAACCCTGCATGGTACCCGCCTGGATACGCTCATGAAAATTATCCAGGGTCCGACCTGAGCCGGAGAGCAACACTGCCATTCTCATATTTATCCCCTCAAAATACCAGTAGTTTTTTGTAAAAGCTCAGCAATGCTGCTGAGCTTTTACTTTTTAGTTAACCAAGCTCGGGG
>JAOZSN010000241.1:0-586 GCA_029939635.1 Deltaproteobacteria bacterium | reverse complement strand
CTTGCGAGCCAGGACAAAGCGAGTGCGCAGGGTGGTGTTACCAGTTTCCTTGATCTCGCTGATTACGGTGGGATAATCAGCCGGATCAACGATGACGGTTACATCTGCATAATTCTTGGCCGCAGCACGCAACATAGTGGGGCCACCGATATCAATATTTTCAATGGCATTGGCCAGGGTACATGAAGGATCAGACACCGCTTTTTCAAAGGCGTAGAGATTAACCGCAACAATATCAATGGCCTCCAGACCATGCTCCTTCATCTGGGCCAGATGAGCCTCGTTACTCTTCTGGGCCAGGATACCACCATGAACCTTGGGATGGAGGGTCTTAACCCGACCATCAAGCATCTCAGGAAAACCGGTAAACTCAGCAACATCCTTGACCGGAATACCCTCGTCACGCATCTTTTTGGCAGTACCGCCAGTGGAGAGAATCTCGATACCTAGATCTGCCAATTCCTTAGCAAAACCCTCGATGCCTGATTTATCGGTAAGACTGATTATTGCTCTTTCTGCTTTCTTCATTATTTTTCCTCTGTTACTTCAGTTTCAAGTTAAAAAAAACGAACTGTTCAGCTGCACT
>JAOZSN010000101.1:7239-11052 GCA_029939635.1 Deltaproteobacteria bacterium | reverse complement strand
TGGCTTGGCCACAGTAAGAGAAGAAAGGGGGGGGGCTATTGGAGCGTCGTTCAGAAAATTCCGTAGTATCTCTTTGGGGAACGGAGAAAAACATGTACCTATTTTTAGCAGCGAAGCGCTAGATAACGTGTTTTTCGCAGTGAGCCTAAGAGATCAAGGACATTTTATGTCAAAGCGGAGATAACTACCCTCCTTTCTTCGGCGATTTGCCAATGAACCAAAAAGAAATTTAAGGTCCTTAAAGTGGGAACCCTTTCTAGGCAAGAAGGGCAGCCAGGGCAGTATCCAGCATGCGATTGGAGTAGCCCCATTCATTGTCAAACCAGGCCTGTATCTTCACCAGTCGTTTTTTGATCACCCGAGTTTGGTGCAGATCAACAATTGTTGAGCGTGGATCATGATTAAAATCACAGGAAACTAATTGTTCATCTGTTACGCCTAAGATGCCTTTGAGATCGCCTTTCGAGGCAGTGGTTAAGGCATTATTAACTGATTCCAGATCAGTATCTGCCTTTACCAGCAGGGTGATATCCATCAAGGATACATTGGAGACTGGAACTCTGACCGTCAAGGTCTCAAATCTGCCTGCCATGGCAGGTAAGACTCGGGCAATCCCCTTTTCTAAGGCCGTATTAACCGGGATAATTGATTGTATGGCTGAGCGGGTCTTACGCAGGTCTGTATCATAGGCATCAATGACAGGTTGGTCTTGCATGGCAGAATGGATGGTGGTTATTGTGCCGCTTTCAACCCCAAATGTCTTTTCCAGAATATGGAGGATGGGAATGATGCAATTTGTGGTACAGGATGCATTTGATATGATGGTGTGCTCTTTTTTCAAGGTGCTGTGATTCACCCCAAAAACAATGGTAGCATCCATTTCATCCTTGGCAGGTTGGGAAAGGATGACCTTTTTTGCCCCGGAGAGGATATGCTGTTTGGCTGACTCCCTATCATTATAAATTCCAGTGCAATCGAGGACTATATCTATATCAAGCTTCTTCCAGGGCAGGTTTTTAATGTTTTCTTCCTGGAAGACCAGCACTGTATCATTCCCTATGATCAGGCTGTTTTTACCTTTTTTAACCTCCAGAGGAAATCTGCCATGGGTTGAATCAAATTTGGTCAAATGATATATGGCGTCGGCCTGGGCTGTTTCATTAATAGCTACCAGATTTAACTTTTCAGAGAATAGGGCTGACTCGTATAACGCCCTGGTTATACACCTGCCGATTCGTCCATAGCCATTAATTGCAATATTATATTTCATTGTCTTCTGCAGCCCACTGCCTAATGAGTATCTTAAATAATTAGATATTTTCTACGTAGCACACCACGCTCAGGAACGTTTTTACCCCAAAATACAAGAAACGCAATAGCCGCAACAATTATTAATTGTCCAGGCGTATTTTTAACTTGGCTGGCAAGGGGATGCGTATGTGCTATCCAGGGAGATGTTTATCCTGTTTAGCTGAGCAAGGAGGGGTGCAGGTCACTCCCGCTGGGATATTGAAAGACACGTAACTCAAATTCTGGGATGATGGCGAGGAGGTGATCAAAGATGTCGGCCTGGATTGCTTCGTAGTTAGCCCAGACCTTATCCTTGCTGAATACGTATATCTCCAGGGGGAGTCCCTGGGCGGTGGGGGACAGTTGGCGTACAAGGAAGGTGAGTTCTTTGTTGATCTGGTCATTTGCCTGTAGGTAGTTCTCCACATAGGCCCGGAATATGCCGATATTTGTCTGTTGGCGCAGGTTACCGGGCAGGGGGGCGTCTTGCTGCTGCATATTGAAGTCGTTAATTTCTCCTGTTTTTTTGATCATGTATTGGCTTAGAAGTTTGATCTGTTCCAAGTGTGTTAACAGTTCCTTTGAGCAAAAATGGATGGAATTCATATCCAGGTAAATGGCTCGTTTGATGCGCCGACCACCAGATTCTGCCATGCCACGCCAATTTTTAAAGCCATCGGTGATCAATGCATAGGAAGGTATAGTGCTGATGGTCTTGTCCCAGTTCTGAATCTTCACTGTGTGCAGGCTGATATCAATGACATCACCATCTGCATTGAATTTAGGCACCTCTATCCAGTCTCCTTCGCGCACCATATCATTGCTGGTTAATTGCAGATTGGCAACAAAGCCGAGAATGGAGTCCTTGAAGATGAGCAGCAATACGGCAGTAAGGCCACCAAAGACGCTGATAATGCCCCAGGGTGATTTATTGGCAATAATGGAGATAATGAAGATACCGCCCATGATATAACAGAGGATCCGCAGGACAGAGAGGTAGCTGCGGATGGGACGGGTTTTGGCAAACTGTGAGCCGTCATAAATTTTGTTAACGGCCTGAATGGCGGCATCAAAGGTACGAATAAGTAGCATCACCAATAAGGCAAGCAGGAATCGCCGAGTCCACAGCAGAGAGAGAGGGTTGTTCAAAAAGAGGATTCCGGCGCTGATATAACAAAGAAGTAGGGCGGGAAGAAGCAACAGACGACGAAAAAAGTGCGTCTGGGCAAAGGCATCATCCCATTTTGTAGGTGAATGGGTTATCAGCCTGGCCAGGACACGTTCCCAAAAAAAATTAGTGATAACGATGGCAATGAGGGCTATCAGGGCCAGAATGGCCACGGAGAAGATGCCTTCAATGGACTGAATAAGGGTGGGGGGGAGACCCTGTCCTTGGAGCCAACTATTTAAGCTGGAATACATAGCTATTCCTCAAAGGTAAGGTAGAGAATTTCTTTATCCCAGAGATAGTCCTCATCTGTTGTGGCCAAATGATTTGTGCTTACCAAACTAAGGGTGCCTCACCAGAACCCACCGAATGGTGAATTTTTTTATGGGTTTCCTGAAAAATGCGCCTTTTCTTACCTTTTTTACCTGTTCCAGGCTGGCTGTTTTTGACGGATTGACCATACACTATGGCGTGGGGTTCGGTTTCTGAAATAATGGTGCCGTGGGATATCTTACCTCGCACCTCGGTGATGATGATGATACCTGTTTGAATCATTTTGATATCAATGACTTGATCTGTTTTTGGGTGCCTGATGACTTTACCTTCTTTAAAGACAATGAACTCCATGCCATGTCTGATACCACTGCTGGCACCAAGATCTAGGGTGACGATTTTATCGTTTCGTTCCACAATATACCCTTGTAATGGGTAATTTTTGCTGATGAGGCGTGCCATGTCATTGATTAAGTCCTGCAGGCCAGCTGTGGAATCACTTTTGACATGCTCGGCAGCGATGATGGAGCCAGATTCCACGTCAATAATGCGGGCATTAACCTCAATGCTCTCAGGCAGGGACATCACCGAGCCGGTAATAATGGTCTTCACCCCCAGTACTTTGCCAACCTCTGCGGCGCTTGATTCTGCCACCAGGCCTGTCATTCCCAGTTTTTGTTCATTAATAATTTTTTGCAGGTGAGTACGCTCAATAACATCAAAGCGTCCCTCGTGTACCAAGGCGGTGATAAACCACTCGGCCACAATGCCACCCATATCCTCACTGCCGTAGTCGTGGCCTTGTAGGTTGAAGTCAAAGACAGCCAGTTTTGTTTTCTCAAAACCCGCCTGGGCAGGGAGGGTGGTAAGAAGGGTCAGAAGGAGGGCGAGGAGAAGTTTTTTCATGGGGGTGCTCAGGTAAATTAAAAAGAAATAATCGAACGACGAGCAATCTATCCTCATGCGCGCAAAAATCCAATAGAGTTGTTTTTAAATTTGGAGAAAAAGGCCGGGAATTAGGTAAACTGTCCCCGGAATTCGGTCCCCAGTCTCGCTATCGTAATACTGGCCCGCGAAACGGA
>JAOZSN010000101.1:0-7139 GCA_029939635.1 Deltaproteobacteria bacterium | reverse complement strand
GTCCCCGGAATTCGGTCCCCAGTCTCGCTATCGTAATACTGGCCCGCGAAACGGAGATTTTTTTCTACAGTTGAGGGAGGATATACTTCAGCTTTTCCATAGGTATTATACCTCGCTGACCAAATCACTGCCCCAGACTGGTCGATCATAGTCATAGGTGTGCCCAGATGGTCGTTAAGGTACCAAAACTGCCAACTACTATAGAATTGTTCGTCGTTCGATTGTTCGTAATTCGATTATTGTCATTGAGGGATTTTTTACATAGCAATAAATCCCTTCTTGCCTACCTTACGAATCTCTTTTTCACCCATCCACTCGAGAATACCGCTCTGCATGTTGATGAGTTTCAGTGAAAATTTGTAATAGATATCCTGGTTCTTTTTATCACGCTTAACAATGGAGGACATATTGCCATAGAGCATATATTCCGCACCGATTTGCTTGCCAAAGGCCACTGCCTTCATGGGATCAACCATGCCACTGTCTGACTGAAAGTCAAACTGGGCCTGCATGGCCTTAACAGCGGTCATATCTATAAAGCGGAATTTGCCTGACTGGATAAGTTTAGTCTGGATGGTGTCGGTGATAGATTCTGTATCAATATGCTCAGTAGTCTTGTTTTTAATGGTGTCAACAAAGACAACTGGCCGGCGGGTCATCGTCTCTTGGGTAATGGGAGGAAAGGAGAGCAGGTCGTCCACCAGCTTAGCAGCAATGGTCTGCAAATCAGTGGAACCAAAACCCATGGATGTGGTTTCCACACCAGTGGCATCACCATATTGGATGGCAGGTCCGCCACAGGCGGGGAGAAGGGCAAGGGTAGAGATGAGGATGATGGTACGGATTAATTTCATGGGGAACTCCAAAAATAGTTAACAGTTAACGGCCTTATTAATTCTGCACTAAAATCTTATAGCTGGTCACCGACGGGTTGGGCGCGACGGCCTGGACAGTCTTGGCCTCATAGCCAGTGATGCTCATGGGGGTCCAAGGGCGGCTATCCACAGCCACCTCAAAGTCATTCTTGTCCAGCCATTTAAATTTATAGTTGAAATTGACAATCTTTTTTGAGGTGTTCTTGATGCGGGCCTGGGCCTTAAGCAGGTTGCCAGCCTGGCCTGCCTTCATATCGCTGATGTGTAGTTTTGCACCCCATGAACTGTTAGATTCAATAATTTGCTGGCTCTCATCACCAGATAAGGTCATGGTGCCGGTCTCATTCACCGAAGAGCAACCAGCAAGGGCCAACACAAGGGCAAGTGGAAGAAGGTATCTCATCTGAAGCTCCTTTTATAATAACTAGTCAAGTAGGATGGCAAAATTTACAATTTTATAATTCAAAAACTTGGACAATCATACGTGGTGGGGTGTCCACCACCCGAACTAACACGGTGCGTTTTGGCTTGATCTCTAAGGTTATATCTTGGCGCATGGATCCTGACTGCAGGCTGATCTTCTGTGTTCCTTTGGGTAGATAAAAACGAGCACCTTGGCCACTGTTTGGCAGGGTGAGCCAGCTGCGCATATCAGCGCTTTCTGAGACAATATTGTATATGGAGGCCCCTATCTGGCCAAGATACCCCCCTTCTTTTTCTGCCTGACGTTGGAGTTCATATTTGGTTAGGCCACGCAGCACCTGGCGGACAATGAGGCCGCTGAGATCTTCTTTAAATGCCTTAACTGCCAGGGTACTGACATTTACCACTTCTTCGGTGTGAGCCACTTCCTGGCCTGTACTGTCGACCACCGTAAGGCTTCGGCTTCCTGGCCAATTATTTGTGTTATAATAAGGAAAGGCAATGGAGATAAGGCCACCATCAAAGGTGGGTGCCGGGAATTTTATCTGCTGCTTGGCAGGGACAAAGCCCTCTTCATAGAGAATGACCACCACCCCTTCATCATCCGTACCCTGATGGAAATCAACCTCCTGGTTCCGTTCACCAAGTTTAGACGAGACCCGAGCAATATCACTGGGCAACATCGAACTGCTCGGATTAACTTCATACGCCTTTTTATAATCTACCAAGGCATCATTGAGTTCACCCATAGCTTCCCAGAAGGCGGCAGACGTATAAAAGGTGTAGCCGTTTTGGAAGGAGTTTTTTACCTGTCCGGCGATGGTATCCATGCCTGTGAAATTTGTGGCAATGGAGTCCACATCAATATTTTCTGCGTTGGCTTTCTCATGGGCAGCGGCAATTTCTTTTTCATGCTGTTCCAGGAGAATGCGTTGCTCAAGCCGAGCCTTACGGAGTTCTACCCCGGCTCCTTCAATGTCTTGCCGACCAAGATAATTATAGGCCTGGAAATGGTGGGTAAATATACGCTCATAGCCTGAACCATCATAAGGGATGGCATTATCGTTGGTGAGTAAGGATGCGCCCTGGGCCGCAAATTTGGAGCCTTGGATTTGGGCGGCTAGATCCTGTTGCTCAAAGGCATCAATAACAAGCAGGAAATCGTCATTGCTCTCCTGATACAGGTTGTCAAGTTGACTGATGCGGCCCCGTTCCATCATGTACAATAGGGAATCAGCATTGGTTTCCTTTTCTGCCAGATTATCTAATACCTTGCCTGTCTGATCAGTGGCAATGGCCTGTTTGAACTCGCTGGCCTGTTTGGGGTAGGAGCTGAAGAGGGAAGAACTCGCACAACCACCTAATAGGAGCAGCAAGCAGAAGAGTACAGTTGAGCGAAGTAGGCTTTCTGGTAGAGGAAAGGGTCTAGTCATAGTTTTTTAGTTTATTAGGTAGGGGTAGAAGGAAAAAAGTAGGCGAAATTTTTTAAAAAAATGTAATAAAAACTTGCTTATAATTAAAGCATTGTTGGCCTGGCAATTCAACATGAAAAACTTATGTTCAAATTAATTTGCACATGGACTACAATGATAATGTGTATTTTTTTGTAACTAATCAACGGTTCTCGAAAATTATAAAATCACTAAAGGTATCTGTTCAGCTGTGCCACATATTCGCTCATTAGGAGTCTCGTCCCTCGTTTACCTGGGCATTCGAAGCACATTAGTAGACACTGCTTCACTGTTATTCGAGAAGGCGCAAATGGGCGAATATGTGGTGCAGCTGAACAGATACCTTTTTCTTATTACCCCTTGGCCCCTGTATGATCAATAGTCCTGAAAATAGTATTCTTGTCGTTGATGATGAACCCCTGATCCTGCTGATGATCGAACAGATCCTTGCCCGTGAGGGTGGTTTTATTGTCAAGACAGCCAGCTCTGCAGAGGCTGCTTTGGAAATACTTGAGGACTTTTCTCCAGATATAATCTTGCTCGATATTCAAATGGAAGGGATGGACGGCTATAGTCTCTGTCGTCAAATTCGGGCCCATAGCAGTTATGGGTTCACCAAGATCATTATGGTTTCTGCCTGCGCCCAGGTCAGTGAGCGTCTTAAGGCCTATGAGGCTGGGGCCGATGATTATATTGTCAAACCTTTTGATGATCAGGAATTCTTGGCCAAGGTTCGGGTCTACCAGCGTCTGAAAAATAAGGAGGAGGTCGACCAGGTAAAGGGCGATCTGCTCACTTTGCTCACCCACGAAACGCGAACTCCAGTTAATGGTATTATTGGTTGCAGTGAGTTATTGCTGGCCGATGAAACAGTGCAGGGTGAGCAGCGTGAAATGGTGGAAATGATCCTCTCTGCTGGCCAGGAATTGTATCAATTTCAGGAAAATGCCCTGTTATTAAGTAAACTCAAGGCAGGAGTTGATCTTAACTGCAGCTTTGATAGTGTGACCACTGTCATGGATGCCGTTACCAGCAATTTTCAACCAGTGGTGGAGGAACATGACCTGATTGTGGAAAGTCATGTGGAAGAGGAGCTTGTCCTCTGGGCTGATTGGCAGTTATTACGCCAGGCCCTGGAATTTGTTATTGACAATGGTATTAAGTTTTCACCTGATGGTGGCAAGGTACAACTGCGTAGCAGGAGTCATGACGGCAACTGTATTATTGAGGTGGAGGATGAGGGTGATGGCGTTGCGCTGGAGCGACGTCAGCAGATCTTTGAGGAGTTTTCCATTGAGGATGTTGCCCATCATCAGCAAGGCCAAGGATTAAGCCTGGCTATCACTAATCGTATCCTTGTGTGCCACGGTGGTTCCATCCATGTGGAAGATGGCCACCAGGGCAGCGGGGCATGTTTTATCCTTGCCATTCCAATGGTGAAGACATTTCGTAAGATGTCGGAAGAAGATATGTTGCAGGGGAGTTAACAGCAGCTGTCAGTAGTCTGGTTCCTGGTGTCGGGACAACAAGCATCGCTCCACCATACCAGGCTGACACCTGAAACCAGATCCCTGACACCTTTTTTTTCACAATCCTATCTCCGCCAGCATGGCCTTGGCTGTGCTGAAAAGATCATCCATACCTGCTGCTGTGCGGGCCTCCACATAAAAGCGAACCTTTGGTTCTGTGCCAGAGGGGCGGATTAATAGCCAGCTTTTATCCTCAAAGATCAGCTTTAGTCCATCAATGGCAATAACCTCGCTGATGGTTTTTTCTTCAGTGCCAATTTGTACTGTGGTGCCGGTGGTATATTTTTGTAACTGGCTCAGGGTGGCCAGCAGTTCTTCACCCTTTTGGGTCACGGTTACGCCATCCTTGGCAGGATAATAATGACCGAATTCCTCTTTAATGGCGGCAAAATAATCACCAATATTTTGCTGGCGGCTGAGGATCATATCCAGGGCCAACACCAAGCCAATGTAGGCATCTTTTTCAGGAGTATGGCCGATAACGGTAATGCCGTCTGATTCTTCAAAGCAGACCAGGGCACGGTCTAGCACTGGTTTAAATTCCTTGAAGCCCACCCGGGGTTCAAATACCTCTTCACCAAAGGCGGTGGCCAGGCCATTGGCCATATTGCTGGTGGCCACGGTTTTGGCCACCAGTCCAGATTTTTTTTTCTCCTCATGGAGGAAATGGTAGGCCATGGCGCCAAAGCCGTTCATGTTAATGATAGTGGTCCCATCGGTAAAACGGATACGATCACCGTCCGGATCCATGACAATACCTAGTTTAAGTTTTTCTGGCCGCTTGTTCAATGCCGTCATTACTGGTTTCATATTGGCATCGGATGGCTCTGGTGCCAAACCGCCAAAAGTGGGGTCGGCATTGGTGCGTAGTTTAATGATTTTATCAGCAGGCAAGGTGGCCAGCAGGCGATCAATATGTATGCGGGTTGCGCCATGAACGCAATCCACCCCGATAACGAAATCTTCCAGGGTAGCTATCTTTGTCAGCACCTGGTCAAAATCAAGACCATGGAGTGCTTTGTTGCGCCGTATTAACTGTAACCAGAGGGCAAGGGCATCACAGGGTTTGACCAGCTGTGATTGAGAATCTTTTTGCGTGACGATACTAGAATCAATAAGGGTACGGGCATTTTGGGTGATCTGATTGGTGAGTACAGCCGCGGCAGGTCCTGCATCGGCACCGTTGAACTTAAAGCCTGCATATTCTAAAGGGTTATGGCTGGGGGTAAGATTAATGGAAAAAGCTGCTTTTAATTCCAGCACAGCAGCTGACAGGCTGCCGGTGGTGGCCTCCCACGCCTGGTGCACGGTAAAGCCTGCAGCAGTGAGGACATTGCTGGCTGTTTCCGCAAAGATGGCGCCGCCAAAACGATTGTCATGACCAATAACCGCGCCACGTTGCTGGGCCTCGGCCAGGGAAGAGATGCCAAGATAGCTGACCAGTGTTTGGTCTATGTCTAAGGCTTGATAAAGCTGCATAATGGCCTGGGTAACAATGGTAACGGTGTAGCAGTTGATATCCTTGCCTAAGGTTCCACGCCAGCCTGAGGTGCCAAAGCTTATGGCATTTTCAGGTGGTGTGGTGCGACTGCGAATTTCATTCTCTACCAAGTCATACACCTGGTCAATTTTCCCCTGCCAATAACTGGCACGGTCAGGTTCCTGTTCACGACAGGCCACAGCCTGACGGATGAGGTCGAAATAATCACTGGTAAGATGATTGGCACTATCAAGCTGATCTATCTGGGTAGGTAAGGACATTATAGGAGCTCCATATTGGTTTACAGTTTATGGTTACCGAGGATAAAATTGTCAGGAAAAGGATAATAAAGATCAACAACAGATTGCAAGGATTATGGCTGGGGCAGAGGTAAAAATTAGTAACTGCTTACAAGAAGCTTTGATTTACGTAGAACTGCCTAAGAGGGGATGAGGTGCCGAGCTTTACCCTGTATATCTCAGGAGAAGTTATTTTCTGGCGGGGAAGTCGATGGTTTGCTAGGTAGAAGCACGGGTAGTTTTAGGATAATAATGCAGGGGGGGGGCTGATATTCTTTGTTTCAGGTCAGTCTGCTACCATCTTGTGGGTTACGTTTGAGGCATAAGTGTGGAACTCAATGGTTTCGCAAGGTTTTTGTTGACCTAGGGGGCAAGATTAGCTATAGCAAAAGATCTGTTCGGCAAGGTTTTTTCTTGTCTTGCCATCCATCTTTCTAGTAGGATGTTACATTCTAATTACACATTCACCCTATTTTATTTTAATCTAAATTTATTGTTAGGAGTAGCTGACATGGCAGAGAAACATGATGAGGAGTTAATTCTGTGGTTTGATGATATTGGCATTGACGATGTGCCCTTGGTTGGTGGTAAAAATGCGTCATTAGGCGAGATGTATCAGCATCTCACCTCCAAGGGTGTTGCTGTGCCCCACGGTTTTGCCATCACCGCCTATGCCTATCGCTATCTGCTGAAAGCGGCTGGTATTGAAGATGATATCAAATCGGTTCTCTCAGACCTTGATATCGAGGATATGCATAATCTGGCTGAGCGTGGTCAGAAATGTCGTGATATCATTCGTAACGCCCCTTTCCCCGATGATTTGCGTGATGCCGTTATTGCGGCCTACCAGAAGATGGAAGCCGAATATGGTGAGAATGTTGATGTAGCAGTTCGTTCCTCTGCCACGGCTGAGGATCTGCCCGATGCCTCCTTTGCTGGCCAGCAGGAGACCTATCTCAATATCCATGGCTATGAGAATATTATCCAGAATTGCCGCAAATGTTTTGCCTCTCTTTTCACCAACCGCGCTATTTCCTATCGTCAGCATCAGGGCTATGGTCAGTTTGATGTCTATCTCTCCA
>JAOZSN010000100.1 GCA_029939635.1 Deltaproteobacteria bacterium | reverse complement strand
CACTGACATGCAAAATATCTCCGAGGAGTACTCACCCCCAGCGCGGGAGATCAGGATACGGACAAAGGGTGGTGAATATCTTGATGTTGAGGTGCGTGGTTTTTTGGTTCCCTCAGAGGAAAACACCATCATTGGTGCCATAATACGCGATATCAGCCAGCGCAAAGCCCTGGAGCGCCAACGAATCCAGTTCACCAATACTGTCTTGAAAATCCAACTTGAAACCACCCTGGATGGTATCCTGGTGGTGGATGCAGACAACAAAATCCTCCTGCAAAATGAAGTTTTTTTAAAGATGTGGGAGATCAAGCCAGATGTTGCTGCCCTCCAAGACGATAAACAGCAAATTCAAACGGTTCTGGAGCATCTGAAAGATCCACAGGCCTTCCTGGCGCGGGCTCACCATCTCAGCGAGCATCCTGAAGAAAAAAGCCTTGAACTCCTTGATCTGAAAGATGGCCGTATCTTTGAACGTTATTCCGCCCCCCTCCATACCGACAATAACGACTATTTAGGTCGCATCTGGTATTTCCGTGATATCACCAAGGCCAAGCTTCAGGAACAAGAGATGCTGCGCATGAAAAAACTGGAATCTGTCGGTATTCTTGCTGGTGGCATTGCCCATGATTTTAACAATCTACTTGCCGCTATTTTGGGTAATATCGACCTGTCCACCATCTATATTGCTAAGGAAAACAAGGCAACGCTGCTCCTCAAGGAGGCCAGTAAGGCGTGCCTACGCGCCCAGTCCCTCACCCAACAACTGCTCACCTTTTCAAAGGGAGGCACACCTGTAAAACAAACAGCACAGGTCGATGGAATCATCCAGGACTGCTGCCATTTTTCTCTGCGGGGTTCCAATGTTGACTGTCGTTTTGCCATGGCCGATGACCTGTGGCCAGCCAACTGCGATGAGGGCCAGATCAGCCAGGTAATCCAGAACCTGATCATCAACGCCAGACATGCCATGCCAGAAGGTGGTTTTATTGATATCAGCAGTAAAAACATCACCCACCCAGGCAATAGTAAACTACAGGCAGGTGACTACCTGTCCATTACCATCCGTGACCATGGCCACGGAATCTCTAAGCCAGATATAGCTAACATCTTTGATCCCTATTTCACCACCAAGGCCATGGGGAGCAATAAGGGTACTGGCCTGGGACTTGCAATTGTTCACTCCATCATCAGCAAACATGGTGGTAGCATTGAGGTTCAGTCAGAGAAAGGGCATGGAGCCACCTTCACCATCCTGCTCCCTGCCAGCACCGACAAAGAGATTGCAAATCAGACGCTGAGCAGCGCTCCACCGACCAGCGGTAAAGGTAAGATTCTCGTGATGGATGATGAGCAGATGATTCTTGACCTCTGCCAACGAATCCTGAAATTCATTGGCTATGAGGTTACCACAGTGCAAAATGGGGCCCAGGCCATTGACTGCTACCAACAGGCCATGGCTGATGGTCTGCCATTTCATGCGGCAATCCTTGATGTCACCATTCCCGGAGGCATGGGAGGTGAAGAAACAGCAAAGGCTATTCTAGAACTTGACCCAAAGGCCACTCTCATTGTGGCAAGTGGCTATACCACCTCAGCCCTCATTGCTCAGCCCAGGCAGTACGGCTTTTGTGATGTACTGATCAAGCCTTTTCAAATGAAAGATATTGGCGATGTTTTGGAGAAGAATATTAACTGCTAGGTGTCAGTAAAGACAATGAGATCATTTTATCCACCTACAAACATTAACAATTAACGTACGCTTCAATTACTTATGGCCAAACTTGCAAAATTTTTCCAGGCTGCTATCCAACACAAGGCCTCGGATGTCCATATTGCCCCAGGCGAACCGGTTATCTTCCGGCGCTTCGGTAAGCTCATCAAAATCAAGGGCGCCCCACTGGAGCCAGAGCAAACCCAACAACTCGTTTTTGAGTTACTTTCCGGTACCCAGCAAAAGCGCCTCACCGAAGAGATGCAACTGGACTTTGTTATTGATATTAAGGGGCTAGGGCGCTTCCGTGGCAATGCCATGCTCCATCGTCTTGGCCTTTCTGCCGTGTTTCGTACTATTCCACCGAACATTCCCACATTCACCGAGTTGAACCTGCCAACAATCATTGAAAAAGCGCTGGATAATCACCAGGGCATGATCCTGGTCACCGGAGGCACCGGACATGGCAAGTCCACCACCCTGGCTGCCATGGTTGATTGCATTAATTCCAAGCGCGCCCATCATATACTCACCGTGGAAGACCCCATTGAGTTTGTCCACCCCATGAAAAAAGGGGTGGTAAACCAGCGCCAGCTAGGTAGCGGCACCCTTTCTTATGCCAATGCCCTGCGCGGTGCCCTGCGTCAAGATCCAGATGTGATCATGATCGGCGAACTACGAGACTTAGATACCATATCCCTGGCCATCTCAGCGGCTGAAACAGGTCATCTTGTGCTAGGAACACTTGCCACATCCAGCGCCCCCAAGACAGTGGATCGTATCATTGATTCATACCCGCCTGAAGAGCAGAACCAGATCAGGGCCATGCTCAGTGAATCATTAAAGGCTGTGATCACCCAGCGCCTCTTACCCAAAAAAGATGGTACAGGGCGGGTACTGGCCTTAGAGGTTATGCTCGGCACCCTGCCCATTGTTAATCTCATCAAGGAAGGCAAGGTCTTTCAAATCCCCTCCCAGATGCAGATGGGCAAAAACATAGGCATGCAGCTCATGGACGATAGTCTGTTAAACCTTTTTCGCCAGAAACTGATCAGCAGTGAAGATGCCTTGGCAAATGCTGCGGATAAGAAACGCTTAGCTATACAACTTAGTGTGCCAGCAAAGACAGATGAAACTGTGGATGAAAATGAGGCTGGAGGGGGGAAATAAAAAATGGCGCAGATAGATACCTTTTTCAAGGCAATGAAAGAACGTGGTGCCAGTGATTTACACATGGTTATTGGCCGTCCCCCTCTACTACGGCAAGGAGGAGAACTGGTGGCCATGGATGAATTTCCAGTGCTGACCCCTGAGTCAAACCGTGACATCCTCTTTGAAATTCTCAGCGGTGAAGAGCAAAAATCACTGGTCACAAATCGAGATTATGACAAGGCCTATGAACTTGCAGGGGTGGCCCGTTTCCGCTGCAACTTTCTCTACCAGATGCATGGTATTGGAGCAGTGTTCAGGATTATTCCTACCAAAATTCTCACCTTGGATCAGCTTGGCATGCCTGATACCCTGCGCCGTATTGCTAATTTTCGTAGCGGCCTGGTTCTGGTAACCGGCCCCACTGGTAGCGGCAAATCCACCACCATGGCGGCCATCATTGATTACATAAATGACACCAGGGATGGCCACATCATCACCATTGAAGATCCCTTGGAGTTTGTCCACCCCAACAAGAAATGTATCTTCTCACAACGTGAGGTGGGTGCACACACCAAAAGCTTTGGTGATGCCCTGCGGGTAGCCAGTAGAGAAGACCCAAACATCATCCTGGTGGGAGAGATGCGTGATTTAGAAACCATCTCATTAGGCCTCACCTGCGCTGAACTTGGTATCCTCGTTTTTGGCACCCTGCATACCAACTCAGCAGCCAAAACCATTGATCGCATGATAAACGCCTTTCCTTCCAATCAGCAGGAACAGACCCGCATGATGCTATCGGAATCACTCAAGGCCGTGGTGGCCCAGCAGTTACTCCGCACCGTGGATGGGAAGGGTCGTTGTGCGGCGGTGGAAATCCTCATTGGCTCATCAGCCCTGGCCTCCATGATCCGCGACGGCAAGATTTCCCAAATCAACTCCTATATCCAGACCGGTACCAAGGAGGGCATGCAGACCATGGATCAGCATCTCATGGAATTCATTAAAGCTGGCAAGATCACAGCCCAGGCGGCCTATGAGAAAGCCCTTAACAAGGCACTCTTTGTCGATATGTTGGAGGAGGCACCCATCACAGCCTAGCGGCACATTCAAAAATTTAAAGTTTCCAGTGTTCGAGGTTGACGATTGGTGCTTGACGGTTTAAGGAAAAAAGATGTCTACACACGCCGCCCCAACCCCACACCGCTAACACCATGAATATCATCGATGTAGAGGTCTTCAACAAGATGTTTGCTGCCATTGCTGAAGAGATGGGCATCATCCTGCAGCGCTCTGCCTTTTCCTCAAATATAAAAGAACGGCGTGATTTTTCCTGTGCCATCTTTGATAGTGAGGGTGAGCTGGTGGCCCAAGCCGCCCATATCCCGGTACACCTCGGTGCCATGCCTGCCACATTAAACCATGTTCTGGCCGCCCACGACTTTAACGCTGGCGATGTCATTATTGTTAATGACCCCTTTGCAGGCGGTAGTCACCTCCCTGACATTACCCTTATTGAACAGGTAGCAGCCACAGCTACCCCTCTGTTTTATGTCGCCTGCCGCGCCCACCATGCCGACGTGGGAGGGGCAACACCTGGTTCCATGGGTTTTTGCCACCATATTGACGATGAAGGGGTATTGATTCCACCAACCCTGCTCAAGAAACAAGGGGAGATGAATGAAGATTTCCTAGATACTTTTCTTGCCCAGGTTCGCAACCCAGAGGAAAGGCGAGGCGACCTGCAGGCCCAGATAGCAGCCCTATCAAGGGGAAAGACCCGCCTGCTGGAAACCATAAAAAAACATGGTACTTCCCACGTTTTTGCCACCATTACACAGCTCAAAAACTATGGTGAACGTCTCATGGCAGCCACCATTGACGCTATTCCAGATGGACGTTATCAATTCAGCGATATGCTCGACAATGATGGTCTGTCAGAGACCCCGTTGCTTATTAATGTCACGCTGATCATACGTGGCAAGGCAATTGAGGTTGACTTTCGTGATTGCGCTGACCAGGTAGGGACGCCGCTGAATGCTGTCCGTGCCGTGACTGTTTCTGCCACCATGTATGCCCTGCAATGTCTCCTTGGCGAGGGCTACCCCATTAACCAGGGAACCTACCGACCCATCACCATCATTACCAGACCTGGATCCATCCTGGATGCCACCTCTCCCCAGCCAGTAGCAGCCGGCAATGTGGAGACCTCCCAGCGTGTGGTGGATGTACTCTTTGGTGCCTTGGCTCATGCCCTGCCCCAACGCATTCCAGCAGCAAGCTGTGGTTCCATGAATAATATTGCCATTGGCAACACAACAACACACCCTTTCACCTATTACGAAACCATTGGCGGCGGTATGGGTGCGCGACCTACAACAGCAGGAGTCAGTGGCATCCACACCCACATGACCAACACCTTGAACACACCGGTGGAGGCTTTAGAACACAGCTTTCCCATGCAGGTGGAACACTATGCCTTACGTAAAGGATCAGGGGGACGGGGACGCTATGACGGAGGAGAGGGACTAATACGATCTTACCGATTTTTGAGCCCGGCCCACGTCTCCCTGCTCACAGAGCGACGATGCACTCGCCCATACGGCTTACAGGGTGGTGAAGCTGGAGAAGTGGGAAAGAACATCTTAACAAACAAAGATGGAGAACGTTGCCAGTTAGCCGGCAAAACAAACATTGAGGTAAAAATAGGGGATGTGGTGACAATCATGACCCCAGGTGGGGGAGGATGGGGAACCGATTAGGAGTCTCCTTCAATCGCTCACGTCATCCTTGTTAAGACATTTATCAATAAGAATACAGACCCCTTTTTTTTCAAGGATCTCTTTAATCTCATCGTCAGAGAGAATAGAATTTTCTTTCTGGGCGAGATAGACCAGGCAATCCTGGCAGATATTCATGCCACTGCGATAATCTTCCAACTCAACAGCAATTTCCCAGCACGCCTTGTCGCTATCAGCACCAGCTGGACACTGCTCCTCTTTGCCACAATCAGTAATCTTTGAACAATGCCAATCTTGTTTATCAGTCATACCTATATCGAAGTCTGCGCTTATCTGGTTCAATCAGAGAGTCGAAGCGTACTATTGTTACTCGAGAAGCTCTGAATGGACGAAGATAGGGTGCAGCTGAAGAATTAATAGAATAATTAAATTAAAAACGGCAATAAACCACTATGCGAGGAACAGGTCAAGCTTCGTGCATAAATTTTCTTTGCCATCTCCACTTTTAGAGGAAAAAAGGACACGCTGCTCTTTGTTCAGCCCCAATCCTGAGTCAAGAACAGCGGCCTGGCGCTGTATCTGAGCACGCTTAAGCTTATCCGTCTTGGTATAGACCACAAGAAAGGGGATTTCCTCATTCCGCAGCCACGAGACCAACTCCAGATCCTGGGTCTTGGTTTCATGGCGAATATCAACAATAACCACCACACAACTCAAGGTCGGGCGATTAAGTAAATAGCTGCTGATCAACCCCAACCAGTCATTACGGAGCTTCCTTGGCACCTTGGCATAGCCGTAGCCAGGCAAATCAACCAAATAGAGTTGCTCTGGTGCCAAAAAGAAGTTAAGGCTCTGGGTCTTACCAGGTCGCGAGCTGACTTTCACCAGCTTGCGCCGGTTGAGCAGTTTGTTGATCAGGCTCGACTTGCCCACATTAGAACGTCCGGCAAAGGCAATCTCTGGCAACTCAGCCTCTGGCAGTTGCGCTGTCTTGTAGACACTTTTTACAAAGGTAACGTTGGTTTTAGACCAGTGGGGCATATTTAATTCAGGAGCCAGAATACAGGAGTAAGGCAACAGAATAATTACTGACATCGCCACTTTTCCTCCTGTATTCTGACTCCTGACTCCTGACTACTGTTTGTTCAAATTACCTTATTAAGGCCATACTCCACAATCCCCTCAGCACCTGCCTTGAGTAATAATGGAATAAGATCACGAACCGCATGTTCAGAGATCACGGTCTCCACCGAATACCACTCTTTATGATAAAGGTTGGCAATGGTAGGGGCATTCATGCTGGGCAGCAGATCAACAACGGCATCAAGATTATCCTTTGAGACATTCATCTTGAGGCCAGAGAGGGTTTCAGCCTTCAAGGCTCCTTGCAACAGACGAGCAATATTTTCAATCTTTTCACGTTTCCACGGATCGTTCCAGGCGGCCTTACTGGCAATGAGCTGTGAGTTGGAGGTCATTAACTCATGGATAATACGTAAGCCATGGGCACGTATGGTTGATTCAGTCTCCGTCACCTCAACAATGGCATCGGCCAGGCCAGAGACCACCTTGGCCTCAGTAGCTCCCCAGGAAAACTCGATGTCCACATTGATATTCTGCTCCTTAAAAAAGCGGGTGGAATAACCAACAAGCTCTGTAGCAATCTTTTTCCCCTCCAGATCAGCAATGGCCTGAACCGAGGAATCGCCAGGTACGGCAATGATCCAGCGCGTGGGTTTACGACTGACCTTGGAGTATATCATATCAGCCACTACGACAATGTCTGATTCATTTTCCAAGATCCAATCCTTGCCTGTGATACCACAGTCAAGAACCTCGTTTTCAATATAACGACTCATCTCCTGAGGGCGGCAGATGGAACAGGCCATCTCTGGATCATTCACCTCTGGAAAATAATTGCGGGAGGTCAACTTAAAATGCCAGCCTGCCTTGGCAAAAAGTTCGATGGTAGGTTTTTCCAGGCTTCCCTTAGGCAAACCAACTTTCAATTCATTCATTTTTTATATACCTCCTGTGGATCAAACACAGGTTTTGCTATAATTTTCAATTCATCGCCAGTAACCTGACGAAAAAAACAGCTGGGGAACCCTTTATGACAGGCCGCCCCTCCGACTTGATCTACCTTGAAGATCACCGTGTCCTCATCGCAATCAACAAGGATTTCCTTCACCAATTGTTCATGGTGGGACGACTCCCCTTTGAGCCATAATTTATTGCGTGACCGACTCCAGTAATGAGCCTTACCCGTCGCCAGGGTCTTCTGCCACGCCTCTTCATTAATATAAGCTAGCATTAACACATCACCCGTTTTATAATCCTGGGCAATGGCTGGCAAGAGACCTTCACCTTTATCAAATCGTAAGGCTATCATTTTTTATTCTGCTCCTTGCGAGCTGCATTCTGCCGCTCTTCTCGTTCTTTCTCCTGACCTATAAAGTGGATCATACAGGAGTTACGTGTCTGGCAATAATCATTAGGATGGCGACAATGTGCCTTCGAGGATTCCATTTTTTCCTTATATTTCTCACATACAAGTTCCATAATCACACCAACCAAGAGAGCAATTAATACTTTAGTCCCTTAGAAATTATTTTCATGATATTGATGGCAAGACTTCTAAAAATGTCTTTGCAATTAATTACGTACCTCTACTGTTAAGGGACTTATCCTAACAACTCAGAAAATTTTTCCATTTTTAGTTGGTAAGGGCTGATTTACCGCATTTTCTTTTGGCAAAAGGGACATATTTATGATTATCATTCTGTTTTGTCAAGTAACGATTAGGCAGTCAGCCCCTTGTATGAAAATAATTTATGTACCTGGCCTGCTAACCGACTTATAATAAAGAGAAATAGGCTATTCTTTTAAAGACATTTGACTCAACCCCCAATGACAAAACACCAAGACGCCATACGCATCCTGAACAAATGCCAAAAATTCCTGACCTCTTGTCGGCAAGAGGCCATTAGCATTTCCAAGGATCCCCATGTCTTGCAATGGCAGGAAGTCAACATCGACTCCTTTATGGAGATCATCACCGCCTTGGGTTTACCAATAACCCTGCGCCAGACCCGTGACAAGTATCCTGCCATGGCCAAGGAATTACTTGCCTCTGTAACCAGCCAAGACAATAGCATTAATAACCTCCTGGCCGATGTAAAACATGGTGGCCAAAATGAAAAATCCATCCTTGCCCAGGCAAAACAAATAAACCGCCACTGCCAGACTATCACCCCATTCCTCAAAAAATTACAGTCCTGCCGAGGCGACTTACAGCAGGCATCTATAACTCTTAAAGAGAACTTAAGCATGCACACACTGCTTCCCATTGCCAGGGGACAGGTCACAGGTAAAAAGCGTGGTCTTCTGGAATCAGGATATGAGGTATACCTCACTATAACCCAGGATCAAAACACAGATATAGAGACAACAACCCTGGTAAACATGTATAGTTTTTTTGAGCGGGCAGCGGCAGGACAAAAAAAAGTGGCAGAATACGAACGACCATCTCTGCCCCCCATTGCCATGGGTATGGTTGAACAATATCTCTATCTATGCCAGGAGGGATTTTCCCAGGTTAAACTCCTTATAGACCTTATGAATACTCTCTTTGCGCGGGAATTTAAAAATTTCAACACATTGCAACACAACATCAAAGCCCTTAAAGAACGTAATGTTACTGACATTCTCAGTAATGTACCCCAAATTTCAGAAGAACTGAGTGCCTGCCTGCGAAATTTCTCTGCTAAAAAATTTCTTCTTCAGGAACTCAGCAAAGCAGAAGTACTTCTCGAAAACTGCGAAGATTTTTTTATTGGCCTCAAGAATTATTTCATTCCCTATCTCCATACAGAAATATCGAAAGGAAACAGTATCCTTAACCCACATACATTAGCGATATCTCGCTCCAAATCATACTTCAAGGGGTTAATTGGTATGTGGCGTGTGATCCGCATGATGCTTTTCAGCTTTAGTGGCAACCCCATCATTTCCCAAAAACAACTGGAAGAAAAACTGCATCAAGGCCTGGCTGACTGCCACATGTTTTATAGCCAGGAAACGAATAACGCCAGCGCTCTCCAACAATATATCGCCTCTATATTCGAGGAACTTTCTTCTCCCTTTCCAGGTGCTGAATTAACAAACCTCTTTCACAAATCACTGTTCACCTACAGCGCCATTCTGCAAAAGGTTTTTATCCGCTACCGCCCCACTCGCGAAGATGAAGATATAAAAGCAGCCACCTTAGGTCGCCTCAGCTCTAAAATTGAAATTGCCACTGATTCCCTCCAAAAATACCAGGAAAAAAGTGAAAAAATGATGAAGTAATCTGGCAGAGCTTGACCTGTGGCCCGAGAACCATTATTTTGCTGCTGCAATGCAACTAATCTCGTCCTCTGAATGTGAAGAATATTTCTCAGAGGCCGAAATATATCCTGACATAAACCTATAAAAATATCGCATAATATAAAGGAGTTACACCATGAGAACTGCAGCACCAGGAGATGAGGTTTTTGTTGAGTATGAAGGTATTCTAGAAAATGGCGAGGTGTTTGATTCCACCAAGGATTCCGGCACCCTTCATTTTGTCATTGGTACAGGAAGTGTAATGCCCCTCTTTGAGGAAAGCGTTATTGGCATGAAAGACGGAGAACAACACGAAATAACCATGCAACCAGATGATGCCTTTGGTCACCGCCAAGAAGAGCTAGTGCAGACCATTGACCGGGCAACTTTTGGAGAACGATCCTCAGAAGTAAAGGTAGGAACTGTACTCAACCTAAAGACAGAAAAAGATGGTCAGCCCCATACAGTACCTGCATTAGTCACCGAAGTTGGTGAGGAGACCATTACCCTTGACTATAATCACCCCCTGGCTGGCCAGAACATCCTTTACAAACTAACCCTGGTCAAAATTGGTGACAAAAAAACCAACCTTACCCCAGTGGCACCCCAAGATGGTGCCTAAGCAAACGTCGCCCTGCCTGCTTACTATCGCCGGTTCTGACCCTTCAGGAGGGGCCGGCATTCAGGCAGACCTGAAAACCATGTCCAGCCTGGGCTGTTACGCAGCTGCTGCCATCACCGCCTTGACATGCCAAAACAGTCTTGGCGTCTCAGCCGTTTCTCCTGTAGAGCCACAGATCGTCCATGATCAAATCCGCGCTGTGCTTGATGATATGCCTATTAGTCATATAAAAATAGGCATGACAGCCAGTGCAGAGATATGTGCTGCCATTACTGCCGCCACCAGCAATTTCAACGGCGAAATCGTCTTTGATCCAGTTCTGCGGGCCAGTAGTGGCCAGTTGCTGCAAGACAGCACTGATGTAAATGGCCTTACCCCACTCTTGCAACGCAGTACAGTCCTAACCCCAAACCGTTTTGAGCTGGAAATATTGAGCGGACTGCCAGTGGCAAATCTGCAGCAGGCCCGCCAGGCAGGAAAGAAACTGCTCA
>JAOZSN010000240.1 GCA_029939635.1 Deltaproteobacteria bacterium | reverse complement strand
TCCACCAGGCAAAAAAACTTTCAATATCCCAGCGTAGCTTATAGATCAATGCTATTTGTTCTGCTGACAAATCAAACCGATCTGTGGCTACCCAGTATTCCTTGCCCTCTACAATATAGCCAACGAGCCGCACAGGGGTTTTAGTTTGATTAATGGTCGGGGTACCCAACAGAACTTTGGCATCAAAAAAAACATGGGATTCGTCCTGTACAGGATAGTCTTCAATGGTGGTCTGTTTGCTTCTTTTTTTGATACGGCAAACAAAATGGCAACCATCCTGCTGCCATTGATCAAACAGGTGATGCGCTTGATAGCCTCTATCCAATACTCCTGTCTGGCCAGGGTTGATAATCTTGCTGACAAATGGCCTTTCCGCTCCATTACCTGTTGTCATGAACAGTTTATGTGGAACGCCATGATTAAGATCAAACCCGAGGTGTAATTTTGCTTTCTTTGAGTTGGTACGATATTCTGCCCAATGCATGGAAAGGACAGAATCAATAAGAGAACCGTCGATGGCAACGAGATCGCCTAGTTCCGAATACTGTGACGGCAAAATGCCAGGTACCTGTTTTTGTAAATCAGTAAATACATGCAGAAGCTGCTCAACACCACGCTCGTTGACAGTATCAAAAAAAGTAGAGCGCTTAAGGCCACCAGCAGGCGCAATAAATTCTTTTGCATAATTATCTTCCTCTAGAGCTTGAATCAACTCTCTACCGGATGAGAATTCCTGCAGGTGGTAATATGTCAAAATGTTGAGTAAATCTTCAGTATCCATCGCCAATGGTTTGTTGGATCTTGATAGAAGCGGTGGTGCTTTAATCAAGGCCTGTTTTGTAGGTTTGAGTAATTGTAATTGCCCGGGTACTACATATCGTCGAGAACGAAAAAACACCGATTTCATCTGTAACCTCCTTAAAAGATTGTCCTTTTAAGGAACGCGACAGCGAAAAATTTATTTTTCTGTCAAGATAATAATGCCTCTATTTGAAAAGATTGACTGCTTTTTTGAATATGCAAAATTCTAACCGGACACCACTGTTTTATTTTAGTAACTTAGCAGCATCGCAACAAACTAACCACAGGCTAGCAACAATAATGAAAAAAACCGTCTTTACTATCCTGGCAACACTCTTTATCTTAGTTATGTTTTCCACAGAGGCCACCACGGCCCTGGTGGCCCAACAACAGAGCAGCGCCCCTGCCACCCCAGCCCCCTCAGCTCTCTTTCTATTTGGCACCGGCCTGATTGGCCTGGCCCGGATGGGTTTGCAAAAAAAGAACTCATAACTCTTGCTGTTCACCCTTTAGGGACATAGCAAACCCACAGCACAGCACTCCCAAAACTTCCTGCCTCTATCCGCCCAGTTCCTCCTGAACCAGCCAAACCAGACAACAAAGCTACGCCATCCTGGCCTCAACTGCCCGGAGGGCATCGGCAGCAGAGCTGGTGATGCCGCCGGTATAGCCTGCCCCTTCGCCAATGGGGTAGAGGTTGGCGGTATTAATTGATTCATAACGATCGTTACGCAGGATGCGGAGCGGTGATGACGTTCTGGTCTCTGCTGCCAACAAGACGGCCTGTTTAGAGATAAAGAGGGGCACCTGCTCCTGCCAATGGCTAAAGGCGGCCTGGAGCTGGCTGATGATGAAGGCGGGAAAAATATCTGTCATTTCTGCTGGTAGCAGGCCATGCTGACAGGAGCAGAAAGGCAGGCTGGTTGATTTGCACCCGGCCATAAAATCAACCAGATTCTGGGCCGGTACCTGCCAATTCTGGCCCCCGGCCACAAAGGCCTTGCGCTCAATCTCCTCCTGAAAGGCCAAGCCTGCCAAGGGACTACTTCCCCGATAATCACTGGGTAGACAGCTGGCCACCAGGGCGGCATTAGAAAAGGGCAGATTGCGGCTGGAATAGCTCATACCATTTAACACCAACATCCCTTGGCAAGAGGAGGCATTGACTACCTCGCCACCGGGACACATACAAAAGGTATAGACCCCACGTTTGAGCTGGCGGTTGGTATAGTTTAACGAGTAGGTAGCAGCCCCTAGGGCGTGATGATTTTGGTACTTTGCCCCGTAACGCATGAAATTAATGGTCTCCACCGGATGCTCAATCCGTACCCCCACCGCCAGAGGACGCTGTTCCAGGCTCACCCCTTTATCGTCAAGTAATTGATAGGTATCACGGGCGGAATGACCAAGGGCAAGATAAATAGCAGTGGCCAGATACTCCTGACTATCATTAATAATAAGACCACGAACAATCCTGTCATCAATCAGCAAATCGGTCATCCGAGCCTGGTAATGAATCTCCCCACCGTGGTCGAGGATATAATTTCTAATATTAACGACAATCTCACAGAGAAGGTCGGTGCCCAGGTGAGGCTTAGAGATATATTCAATCTCCGCCGGTGCTCCGAATTTAATAAAGGTACGCAAAACCCGGTTGACATAGCTGGTATTTTTATTGCGCCGGGAGAAGAGCTTGCCATCGGAGTAAGAACCGGCCCCACCTTCACCAAACTGAATATTTGATTCAGGATTTAAGCTGCGTTCAGTAATAAAACGCCGGACATCAGCACTGCGCTCAGCAATCCTTTTGCCCCGTTCAAAGATAATCGGCCTTTGGCCATGGGCAATAAGCTCCAAGGCGGCAAACATCCCGGCCGGACCAAAACCAACGATGAGGGGCCGCCCCTGGCCCTTGACCTGCCTTTTTTCAATGGGTTGGGGGGGGAAATAATCCTTAAACCCCTGGGTATTAGGGTAACTATCGCCAACCCTGACCACCAATGTTAGGCGATAATAAAACTGCTGCGGATCACGCAGATCCAGATCCTTACTAAGGGTCTTCACCAGGCTGAGATCATTAACCGGAACCTTCATCCTCTGGGCTGCGGCCTGGAGATAACTACCCT
>JAOZSN010000099.1 GCA_029939635.1 Deltaproteobacteria bacterium | reverse complement strand
ATTAGTGAGGAAGTCAATAAACAAAGGCAATAGTGGTGGGGGATGGTAAGATTTTGTGAGACTTAGAAATACTATGTGAAACAACAAGCCCGCCTAATTCGGGAGCAGGGGGTCGGAGGTTCAAATCCTCTCATCCCGACCATTTTTTATACATAAAAACGGGAGATTAGCTTAAAGGCTACTTTTCCGTTTTTTCGTTTACCTTGGTCTAAATGCTGTTGATAATGAATGGTTTTCAACTTTACACACCTGTAAGGCGATATATACGCCATGTTAAGCCTTGAAATTCTCCATAAGAAGACATATAGTTCTTCTTATGAAGATTAATCCAGAGGTGATATCCTTTTGCCAAGAGTTGGGCCTGCGCCTACGCAAGGCTCGCATTTTCAAGAACAAAACACAGAAAGAACTTGGGGTTATGGTGGGTGTTTCTGCCAAGGTTATTGGCCGGATGGAGCAGGGGGATACCTCTGTTTCCTTGGGTAAATGGCTTAATGTTAGCGAGATATTCGGTCTGCTCAATACCTGGCAGGTGGTTCTTGAGATAGAAGAAGATCCCTTTGCCCAATATGATCGGGAGCAAAAAAAACGTATTGATTTGCAAAAAAAAAGGGTTCGGCATAAGAAAAAATGAAATCAACTGTAAATCTCTATGTGCAGGCGGTGTTTCCTGATGGCCAAATTATTCAGGTGGGTCGTCTTTTATCACGAAACCTAGCTAATTATGGCCAGTATGAAGGTTTCTTTCGCTACTCGAGGGAGTATCTGGATCATCCCAAGGCCTATGCCATTGATCCGCTTCATCTTCCCTTAGCAGATGAGACATTTTCTGCTGATAATCAAAACACCGGCATCCACCTGGTCTTTGACGATTCTCTGCCTGATGCCTGGGGTCGGCATATCCTGGCCAGGAAAGGAGGGTTAGTAAGCGACCGTTTTGCACCTGCCCATCTTCTTGGTGTTCTGCAGGGTAGGGGGTTGGGTCGTTTTCTCTTCAGTGAACAGGAAAATCTCCAGAGCTATGAAGATAGCAGTATATCTTTTACAGATATTGCCAAGGCCATTGATGAGGCAGGGAAACTGGAAGATTCGGTTGATATTCAGACTGCAGAACTCCAGCATCTCCTGGCCTGTGGCAGTTCAGCTGGTGGGGCACGACCAAAGGTGCTGACCCGCAAGGATAATCAGCATTGGCTGGCAAAATTTGCCAGTCGCAAGGATCTCCACCCTGAATTGCTAGTCTCATTGGAAGAGGCCGGGATGACCTTGGCCAGGATGGCTGGCCTTACTGTCCCAAAACTGCAAAGGGTCATGGTTGGGGAAAGGGATATCTTATTGATTCAACGTTTTGATGTGGTTGCCGAAGCTGGTCGTAATGCCATGGTCAGCATGCGTACCCTGCTGGGCATAGAGGATCATTACTCGGCCCATTACGCTGATATGGCTGAAATTATTCGCCTTTACTCCAGCCAGCCAGAAATTGATCTGGAACTCCTATTTCGCCAGATGGTTGTAAATGTTTTGTTGCGTAACACCGACGATCATCTCCAAAACTTTGCCATGCTCCACACGGATAATGGCTGGCAGCTCTCACCTGCCTATGACATTGTGCCCAATATCTATCAGACTGGCCAAATCATCCAGGTAAATGGTAAACATTCGACAATTAGCGCCCCTGACATCATCCAGGAGGGTAAGGCCTTTGGCCTCTCCCAGCAAAAAAGCCACCTGCTCTTACATGATGTGCTGGCCAAGATCAAAGATTGGCAGGATGTCTTCAGCCAATGCCAGGTACCTGCTGCCCATACCGACACATTACGCACTGATATCAACCAGCGTTTCAGTAGTATTGCTGCCCTTGTTTAAGCACATATAATTATCTAAGGTGTTTGCCTAGGAGATTATGTATAGCTTTTTAATGTTTCATGATTACCACCTCCTTTTCTCCGTAGAAGACGTAAAATTGTTTTTCATTAACAGCGCTTGCTGACGGACAGGGGGTAGCGGAATCATTTTTTTTGACATTCAAGTGATTTGGCCGGATTAAACTTAATAATAAAACCATCTCTATCAGGATTTTTTTCTTACTGGGCATAGATGTAGAACTTGGAGTTGTCACCGGCCGAAAAAAGGGTGCTTAAATCTGCCTCACCATCCTTTGCAAGATAAAAGGCATGCTCATCACTGCGCAGTTTGTATTTGGGGCCAACCATATCAGCCCCATCAGATGCAGCATGGCTGGCTGTAAGTAGCATGGATGAAACGGTGAGAGATGTTGCAATAGTAGTGAAATTTTTGGGGATTTTCATAAAAATGCCCCTATTTAAGATTCTACCCTTAAGATAGTTTTAATTTCTTCTGTTATTTCAAGCTGTTATGACTAGCAACTCAAGTAACAGAAAAGCCTATCTGTAGCAAGGGGTATTTAGTTGATTTATAAAATAGCTCCATTGTGTCAAGGTATGGTTTTTCATGTTTCCATGGAAATGATGGTCGTGTCTTTACTCTATAGTCTCAGGAGGAACTGGAAAAAGTTTTTGCCGATCTTAACCTCGGTATCCTTGATCTCAGTGCCTCTGGTTCCCTGACCAGGAATTTTCCTGTACATATTCCAGCTAAACTTCATACATTATAAAATTGCAGTCTTTAGATTGACAATCGCAGGGCTTTTGATGCCGGAAATGATTAGCAAACACGTATTTAGTCCCAAAAGACATCCTAATTTCTTGCACAAAAACAAAGTATTACATAAAACTATCTATTATTGGCCGCGCTAAATAAAATTTGCCTAAGGAACGTTTGATGAAAAAGATTATTTTTCTTTCATTTATTTTAAGTTGTGTTTTTAGCTGTTCAGTTTTGGCTAACAGCCAGCCAAAGGACACAGACTATGCCCGAACACTCGTTATTCCTGAAGAGCTACAGGCCTGGGTACCATGGGTAATGTATGGAGTAGAGCGTAAGAAATGCTCCAGATTATTCAGCCAAAATAATAAAAGCTGTCTTTGGGCTGAACCATTAGAACTGAATATCTCTGGGAATAATGCCTCTTTCTCGCAAGAAATCTCCCTTGAGTATCCAGGCGTTTTTTACTTACCTGGTAAAAATGGTGAAAGTTGGCCACAAGGCGTCACCCTGGACGATTCTAAGGCCATTGTTGTTGAAAAAGGAACCCGCCCCATTATTAATATTAAAAAGGCAGGATCATATATTGTAAGGGGTACCTTTTCTTGGCAACACCTTCCCAAATCCCTTGATATCCCCCCTACAACCGGGTTAACCACAGTTGTCCTTAATGGCAGCAGGCAGGAAAATATAACCGTTAAAAACAACAAACTTTGGTTCAATAATGCCCAAAAGCGAGAAACCCGTGCAAATAATTCATTAGAACTGCGGGTTAACCGCCTGGTCACAGATTCAGCGCCTTTAAAAATTACCACAAGGATTGAGTTAAACGTTTCTGGTGATGCCAGAGAAGTTATCCTCAACTGGCAAGTACCAGAGGATCAAATACCACTGCAAATGCAAAGTGATTTGCCTGTAAAGCTGGAAAAAAACAAGAAACTGAAGGTTCAAATCCGTCCTGGTAAATGGACGATCAATTTTACCACCAGGATGGTTGGTGAGACGAATACCCTTACAATTGGTAAAACAGGAGATTTGTGGCCCACCAATGAACTCTGGTCCTTTCAGTCACAAAACCAGCTGCGCATCGTGGAGATTAGTGGTGTTAACTCTGTAGACCCTTCACAGGAACTTGTCCCCCAGCAATGGAAAAGATTTCCTGCTTACAGGATGACAGCGGATAAAGAATTCATCCTGAATGTCAAAAAACGTGGTGACGCAACACCAGCTCCAGACAGTTTAGAGTTGCATCGAATTTTCTGGTTAGATGAGTCAGGGGAGGGGATGACCGTTAAAGATAGGTTATCAGGTACTATCACCTCGGGCTGGCGCTTAGAGATGTTACCTCAATATGCTCTAGGCCGAGCCTCGGTTAACGGTAAAGACCAGCTTATTACTAGAGTCAACGAGGGAGGCAATGCAGGAATAGAGGTAAGGCAAGGGCAAGTACAAATAGAAACACTAAGCAGGATACAGCAGATAAGCGACTTATTAGCCGTTGGTTGGGATCACGACATGAAGAAAGTGTCGGCTCAGCTTAACCTCCCTCCAGGTTGGAAATTACTTCATCAGTCAGGGATTGATTCGGCTAACTCCTGGGTTTCTAAATGGACATTGTTTGATATTTTTATAGTGCTGATTATCTCATTATCCATTTGGAAGCTCATTGGGGTTAAATCTGGCATATTAGGATTTGTAACACTGGTTCTGACCTATCATGAACCCAATGCGCCTCGTTATATCTGGCTGTCATTACTTCTTTGCCTGGCAATCCTCAAGGTTATCCCTGATAACGTTCATGCCCGGCGAATTAGAATCACTAAATGTCTACTTTTAGTTTTTTTGGTCTTAATGCTGATACCATTCATTACCAATGAGATTAGATACGGGCTATATCCTCAACTTGAGAAGGGGCAATATCACACCTACCAGCAAAATACAGGTGGGTTTTCATCGCAGACAGCAGAAAAAAGTGTCAAAGGTGAATTATGGGGTAGTGCTAAGCTTCTTGAGAGCAAAAAAATGGCTGACGATGATACTATTATTGATGGTACGGCTAGAGGAATTGGCAAAGCCAAATTAGCATCAAAGAGTATTGTTTCTTCTATGGCTCGCTATCCTGAACGGCATTATGCCCCGCAAAATACCTATGATCCTGCCGCAAAGGTTCAGAGTGGTCCTGGGTTGCCTGTTTGGAATTGGAATAGGATACACTTAACCTGGAATGGCCCGGTGGAATCTACTCAAAAAATTAATTTGTACTTCCTGACCCCACTAATGAGTTTATTTTTAGCATTTTTGGTCAGTGGCCTGCTTGTGGGATTAACAATTGTTTTTTGTGCAGATGAATTGGGGGAATTCAAAAAAGGGAATTTTTTAAAACGATTTAGTTTTTCACTCATTGCGCTCCTCATTTTATGTGCTGGTACTTTTACCTCTAGTCCTGTTAGGGCACATGAAGGCTCAATTCCTGATCAGGCCATGTTAAAGTCTTTAAAGACAAAACTGGTTTCTGATATGAATAAACCTGATGAATGTGGAAATCACTGTCTGGATATGCCGGTTATAAACATAGAGATTAAAAATGGCATTCTTCGTCTGGATATGACGATCTTGGCTGATAGCCAAATTGCTGTTGCTCTCCCTAAAAGCTCAAATTGGAATTTCACTAAAATCACGGTGGATAACAATAATGGTTCCCTGTTCAAGGGGGAGAAAGGTAATACGTGGGCATTAGTGAAGCCGGGTGAAAGTCATGTTGTTATGACCGGGCCTCTCTTTCGGCAATCAATTCAACTATCTTTCCCTGTCACAACTCCACATAAAATCAATTTTTTAAAATCTGAGGAATGGGAGATCCAAGGCATTGATTCTAATGGTACCCCAGGCTCTCAATTAGGTTTTCAGAGGATCAATAAGGATAAGACAAAACCCAAAAAAGAAATCTTGGAAATGGGAACTTTGCCGCCCCTCGTTCAGATTGAGCGAATCTTGCATTTAGGTATTGAGTGGAAGATTACAACCGTTGCGACCAGACTTTCTCCTCCAGGCTCTCCCATACTCATCAAGGTGCCTGTTTTACAAGGTGAATCGGTGGTTAGCAGAATAGCTGTAAAAGAAAACAAGGTGCAACTGCAACTGGGAGCGCAGGAAAATAGAAAAACGTGGGAATCTGTTCTCATGAAATCAGCACAAATAAGCCTTACTGCTTTTACATCTCAAGATTTTACTGAGGTGTGGACACTTGATGCCGGTCCTATGTGGCATATTGATATCGCAGGTATTCCTCTAGTCAAACAACAGACAACTTCAGGGCTTTGGCAACCGCAATGGTATCCATGGCCAGCCGAAAGCGTAACTCTGAATATAACCAAACCAAAAGGTGTTGAAGGGCCAACAAAAACCATTGAATCAAGCAATGTTGTCATTTCTCCAGGCTTAAGGGCTACAGACTACGATTTAACCTTTGTGTTAAGATCAACCAGGGGTGATACGCATACAATTCACCTGCCAGAAGGAGCCGAGGTTCAAAAGGTCATATTAAACGGTTCAGAACAGCCTATTCACCAAGATAAACGTGGTGTGACAATCCCAGTGTCTCCGGGAGAGCAAGCTGTTACTATTAACTGGCGTATGCCGCAAAATATAAGCGTGGTGTTTTCGGTGCCTGAGATAGATTTGGGGATGGACAGCGTCAACAGTTCCATGGAGGTCAATTTCGGTAACAGATGGATTTGGTTGATTAAAGGCCCGGCTGTGGGACCGGCAATTTTGTTTTATAGTGAACTTTTTATCATTATCGTAGGAGCAATCCTCTTAGGTTTTATCTCCTTTTTGCCCCTGCGCTGGTATCATTGGTTAATATTAGGTCTTGGTTTAAGCCAGGCAGGATTGCTGGCAAACGGCATAATAGTTTGTTGGTTCCTGATGTTGGGCTTTAAAAAGAAATTTCATGGGAAAATTGAAGGAAAAAAATATTTTAACCTTGTTCAGCTGACCATCATCTGTTTTTCTTTTATCAGCTTTTTTTGTTTGCTCTATGCAATTCAGGTGGGGCTGCTTGGTCACCCAGACATGATAATTGAGGGTAATAATTCCTCCAACTATGCCCTTAAGTGGTATCAGGATCGTGTTGCCGGTTCCATTCTCCCTCAGCCATTCATCATTTCTGTCCCCCTGTTCGTCTATAGGGCTATCATGTTAACCTGGGCATTATGGTTGAGTTTTAGTCTGCTGAAATGGTTACGGTGGGGCTGGCAAGAATCTTTTGCTGTTGGTTGTATCTGGGAAAAAGGCCAAGCTACAAAAAAATCTGGCTTTGGCTGGAAAAAAAAGAAGGATACGACTCCAGAGTTTGAGGTAGACAAGAAAGAGGAAGAATAACCCTTACGTTTTTAAATGTCCCCAGTGGAGCTAACAGGCGGTCTTAGCTCATGGCATATTTTCTAAAATGGTTATTTTACAGTAATCACAATACCCTTTATAGAGCTTCTTATAATGCATGATATCAAATCAATAGGAATAATCCATTCGCCTCATCACTCAATTGAAGATATGCCTATCCAGCCAAAAGGAGCCTCAGAGGTTGAGGGGTATATCTTAGTTGATGAAAAATATAGTAGCGGACTTCAAGATATTGACGGATTTAGCCATATTTACATTTTATATAGCTTCCATGAAGCTAAACGAACAGAACTTATGGTAACACCATTTATGGACAATCAAAAAAGAGGGGTGTTTTCTACACGTTCACCGCTACGGCCCAATCATATTGGGATATCTGTTGTTAGACTAAAAAGTGTCGAAGGAAATAAAGTTGTTGTAGAGGGCATTGACATACTGGATGGGACGCCATTATTAGATATCAAACCATATATAACACAGTTTGACGCTGTGAAAGAGAGCACCTCTGGTTGGCTACAAGTCAGTGATGATGAAATTTGCAAAAAACGGTCTGATAATAGATTTGGGATTAAAAGTTGAAAGACCATTTCAAAAGGTTATCTTGATAAGCAGATAGCATCTTCAATCCCCAGTTCTCTTTGCCGCTAATAGCGGTCAGATTGCCACATCTCTGGTTCAAAACGAATGGCCTTATTTCTGCCTGTATCCTTGGCATGATAGAGGGCAATATCAGCAAATTTAACACATTTCCAAAAGGCATCCGTGTCATCAGGATAAAGACTATCTCCTATACTGATTGTTTTTTGTAGGCTTATGTTTTCTGCCCTGAATACCTGTTCCTCCACAGCAAAGCGTAATTCTTCAGCTACCTCCATCACCTTATCTGCATCGCAATCTGTCAGTAAAATAAAAAATTCTTCTCCGCCATAGCGAATGGTGATGTATGAGGCTCGAACATTGTTTTGCATGATCATGGCCAGGGTCTTTAATACTTGATCCCCTACATCGTGGCCGTGTTTGTCGTTTACCTTCTTGAAGAAGTCCATATCACACATGAGAATGCCCATCTTCGATTGTCGACGATTGAGCCCGGCAATAAGGGGGTTGATATTGTTTTCAAGAAAACGGCGATTGGCGAGGCCGGTTAAGGAGTCCCGAGTTATTTCTTGGAGATTGCTTGCTAAGCGCTTGGCGTGAAGTACCGGTAATGCCTCTTGCAGGTATTGGCCTGCCTGGTGCAGAGTAACGCGTAGCGCCTCTACCCTTTCAGGACTATCAATAAAGAGGGAGAGGAATTGGACAACTCCTAGAACCTTACCGCTGGCTATCATTGGTACACAGGTATGGGTCATGGCATCTGCCATGGGGAAAACAGGGCAGATGCCTGGATAGCCGCTGGATGAGATTACCTCTCCTGTGCGCTTGGCTCGACAGAGGCGGGAGCTGCTCATCATGACGCAGGTCTCTGTTTCTATTTCAAGAGGCCAGGTATAGACTGGCTCAATGGTATCATCCTTTTCTACAACCTCCCAGATGACAAAACTGGCCAGCCTCAGGTGTTCTTTGAATACATGAGCCAGGCGTTGATAAACCTCTTCTACGGTTTCATCGGCTTCAATGGTTATTGTTCAAGATACCTTGAATTATATGGCTATTTTGCTACTCTTAATCTCGGTGAACCCAAGACGATTAATATCAACATTTTAGCACTCTTTAACTCAAGGTACAAATATTGGGTCAATCAGGGGAGTAGCTTTTTTTGATATCTCAATTTTTTCTATGGCCTATCAATCAAAAAGAATCAAAAATCAATGAAAAATCCAGAGAGGAAAACAGTCGCACGATTGGAGGATCTGCCCAATATTGGTAAGACTATGGCCCACGCCCTTCACCTGGTGGGTATCGTCCACCCTCAAGATCTTATAGGCAAGGATCCTTTTCTTCTCTACAATGAATTATGTCGTCTAACAGAAAAGAGGCATGATCCCTGTGTAATTGATGTCTTCATGGCAGTTGTTCATTTTATGGATGGAGGTGATCCTACCCCGTGGTGGAAGTTTACCCATGAACGAAAAAGGCATTTAGGGGTACAAGGAAAAACCCGTAGATTGCTGTAGTTTATTTGACCTTAAGGGAGAGCCTGTCTATGAGAGTCGCATTGTGAAAATTGAGTATAGATCTTATATAGCTCCACAACTCGTGCCCATTATGGCCATCTATCTTGGTTGGCCCTTTTGCTCTTGGCTGATGTGGAAGCTAGGTTTCTTTATAGAGCTTAACAGGTTGGGCATGCAGGCCATGGCTTTATTTTCCCTGCTGTTCTTTGTCTTGCTTGCCTGTCTATGTATTCTCCTTTTTCTCAATGATTTGCAGGAGTGGTTGGCGGAAAATCTGCGCTATCGTCTCCTGCTCCTGCTGGCCACCGTGGCTCTGCACACTATTCTCTATTATCTTGAGACCATTATTGGGCCATGTCATGTGCTTCTTCTTTCCCTGCTCACAGCCAACTTGATATTTTTTGCCTGCCTGCTGGCCAGTTGGATGACAATGCCTGTGCAACGGGCCGCAGAACTAATTCCTCTCTGTGCTGTCATGGTGTGCAGCGACCTGTTCAGTGTTCTAGCAGGGCCAACCAAGGGCTTTGCTGAGAAGATTGATGTCTACTATAGCTGTGGCATGCAGGGCCCAGCACCGTTGATTGATTTCTTTCTGGTGAAAGTTGCGGTACCAGGCCTTGCAACCTTGATGCCGGTGTTTGGTGTGTCAGATGTGATCATTGTCGCCTTTTTATCAGCAACAGTGACAAAACTGAACTTTAATGATAATCTTTTTCCTAATCATACCGGGCAGTTATACAGAAAAAAGCGCCTAGCCTTATACCTACCTGTTGGTGCCTTGGGTCTCATTGTCTCGGTACTGTTGGCTCGACTGGCTCATATCTCTCTACCTGCTCTGCCCTTGGTGGTGGGTTTCTTTCTCCTTTACATGTTTGTAAAAAAGCCGGAAAGCAGGCAGTTGCAGAAAAAAGAATGGCAGCTATTGGCTGGTTTTTCCGTGTTCATGCTGGGCCTGTTACTTTACCTTAATTATTTTACGTTAGCTTAATGAGCATGGACATGGAAGATGTATCCAGCTACTTTTGGGAGAATTAACAGAGGAAAATCAATTATGACAACACAACCCATCTCAGCAGATATTGCCGACGGCACCATTTACTATCCTGATCATTCAGAAAATAGTGGAGATATAGACTGGCAAGAACATCCTGTCTTTGCAGGTGTTTTTTTGAAACATCTGATCCAAGGGGCGCAAAGCAATGGCCTGTTCAGCTCTCATTTGGTTAAAATTAAGCCCCATTGTTTTCTTGATAGCCATTGCCATGATAAGCAGATGGAATTACATGAAATTATTGAAGGGGAGGGTGTTTGCCAACTCCTTGATGTAAGTCGTGCCTACTCTGTGGGAATAACTGCCGTTATCCCTCAAGGGACAATGCATAAGGTTATGGCAGGTGAACAGGGTTTGACCATGCTGGCAAAATTTTTCCCAGCCCTGCTTTAAAGCTCAGGCTTTGCTCACCCGATACATAAAGATACGTTGAGACGGTGTGCCGGTGATGGGATTTCTTCTATCATTATCGGTTAAGGTGCCAGAGATTACATTCTGGCTTGTAATCTCCCCAGCCCCAGGCAATGCGGATCGAACCTTGATGGACAACGGTTGTTATCTGCAGTGGGTTTTCATCAGGAAGACAGGTTGGGCAGATGAGCAGAGGTGCTAATATTTTTTTCATGGGTAAATAGCCTTGCAGTAGGTAAAAGGGCATGCTAGAAACTCTTTTTTTCATACCTACAGATGTGCCAGCAGGAAGCAATGTAACCAGTATGCTAATGGTTATTACTCCATATCTTCTTCACTATGCAATATGCATCACCATTTTTCCAGAGCGTACCCATGATTCACCTTACAAATATCAGCAAGCAGCATGGTCAGCAGATTCTCTTTACTAATGCCAGCTTTCAGATTTTGCCAGGGGTGCGGACAGGGCTAGTTGGCCCTAATGGTGCTGGAAAAA
>JAOZSN010000008.1:9949-33169 GCA_029939635.1 Deltaproteobacteria bacterium | reverse complement strand
AGTTTGGTGTTACCGATGGACATGGGAATCACCGAGGCACCAACACGTTCAGCACCATAATGAAGACCAAAACCGCCAGTGAACATGCCATAGCCAAAGGCGATTTGCACTACATCATCAGCAGAGACACCAGCCCCAGTGAGGATACGCGCCACCATATTGGACCAGGTCTTTAAATCATTCTGGGTATAGCCCACCACCGTTGCCATACCGGTGGTGCCCGAAGAGGCATGGATACGGACGATATCTCGTAAGGGCACGGCAAAGAGACCGTAGGGATAGTTATTACGCAGATCATCCTTGGTGGTGAAGGGCAATTTACGAATATCATCCAGGGAAGAAAAGCCATCTGGATCTAGTCCCATTTCCTTAAACTTAGTACGATAAAAGGGCACATGGGTGGTGACCCGATTAATGGTTGACTGCAAACGCTCTAATTGTAGCTGCTCCATAGCCTCACGGCTCATACATTCACGATCTTCTTCCCAAAAAGTCATAACAAAACCACTAATAGTTTATTTTCAACTTCCCAATCTTTTGTAGGCTACGGATGACACAAATTTTCACTATTTTTTTTATCACTCAGTGTAATTCGTAGCAAAAACAAAATTCCAGCAAACGATTAAACATCACAACTAGCGGCAGCAGCATCAACATCACGGCCTAAATAGGCACGCTGCACATCACTATTTGCCAATAAATCCTCTGCCGGGCCTTGTAAAATAATCTTACCTGTTTCCAAAACATAACCACGATCGGCAATACCCAAGGCTGCCTTGGCATTCTGCTCCACCAGCAGCACGGTATTCCCCTCATCACGCAGACGCATGACGATATGAAAGATCTCCTTGACTATAAGCGGGGCTAGGCCAGTGGAAGGCTCATCCATCATGATGAGCTGAGGTTTAGCCATTAATGACCGCCCCATGGCCAACATCTGCTGCTCACCACCAGAAAGAGTACCCGCCAGCTGGCTACGCCGTTCCTGCAAGACAGGAAATATCTCATAGATATGAGCTAACTCAACCTCACGACTATAGCCCTTGTCCTGTTTATACTGGACATAGCCACCAAGAATGAGATTGTCCTCCACCGTCATGGTAGCAAAAACCTGTCGTCCCTCGGGAACCAGTGAACAGCCAGCCTTAACAATGGCCTGTGGAGAAGCTAAATCCGCACAGTCAAAGAGAGAGATATCACCCCCACCCACCTTGATCATACCTGCAATAGTATAGAGAAGGGTGGTCTTGCCAGCACCATTGGCACCGATGAGAGAGACAATCTCACCTTTATCCACATGCATGGATATCTTTTTTAAGACCCGAAGCTTGCCGTAGCCAGCCTCCAGGTTTTTTATTTTAAGCATAGCTTTTTTCAAGAAGGGAAAGAAAGTAAACCCCTATTCCCCTAAATAAATCTGAATAACATCTTTATTATTCTGAATCTCACGTGGTGTCCCTTCGGCGATACGCTCACCAAAGCTCAAGACAACAATCTCATCAGAGATATCCATCACCAGACTCATATCATGCTCCACCAATAACACGGTAATGCCACGACCCTGAATCTTGGTGATGAGTCGAGCCACCTCGGCAGTCTCGTAAATATTCAGGCCTGCGGCTGGTTCATCAAGTAATAACAATCGGGGCTCTGAGGCTAAGGCCCTGGCAAACTCCACTGCCCGCTGCTGGCCAAAGGCAAGGCTGGCAGCCTCCACATGGGCAAACTGTTCTATCTCCAACAAGGCCAGTAAGTCCATGGCCTGCTCTTTAATACGCTTTTCTTCTGTCCAGGTGGAGGGTAAATTGAGCATACCGGCCCAAAAGCCAGCCACGCTACGCGGATGCAGTCCCACCATGACATTTTCCAAGGCGGTCATGCCTGGAAACATCTTGATATTTTGGAAGGTACGGGCCATGCCAGCCCTGGCAATCTGAAAGGGTTTTAAGCCATGGATGGCCTGCCCCCGAAACTCCACCATACCTTCATTGGCTGCAAGGGTACCAGATATCAAATTAAACAATGTGGTCTTACCAGCACCGTTAGGGCCGATCACGGCCTTAATCGTACCCTCTTGCACCGTAAAGCTAACATCATTAACGGCGTGCAGACCTCCAAAACGCTTGGAAAGCTGAGTAACCTCTAATAGAGCCATACTATTCATCCTTTGCGCTTTTCTTAAACTTGCGCCAGAATGGCAGTTGCAAAATGCCATGGGGGGCAAAAAGCATAATAGTGATGAGAATCACCCCGAAGACAGCATCATCATAGGAACCAAACATACCACGCAGGGAAAGAAAGGTGAGCACCGCCCCCATGGACAGAGCACCCCAGAGGCTGGCCATGCCACCAATGGCAACAATCGCTACATAACGAACCGACTTCATAACTCCAGCATCGGCTGGTGCAATGCCACCATTATAATGAGTCATCATCACCCCAGCCACCGCCGCAAAGATGGCGGAGATAACAAAGGTATAGAGTTTATAGCGCGAGGTATTTATGCCCATGGCATTGGCTGCATCCTCAGCGCCATGAATAGCGCGCAAGGCCCGACCCACCCTGGAATAAATCAAATTTTGCAACAGCAGAACACCAAGGAACAAGACCCCGGCGGCAATATAATAATTAATGACGCGATTATCCATCTCACCATTGATGGTGAGCCCAGGCAACAAGGTAAACCCTGGCACATCAGAGATACCGTCCGCCTCACCGAAAATCTCCACAGCAAGAACAACACGGTAGATGATAATACCAAAACCCAAGGTAGCCATGGCCAGATAATGACCTTTAAGCTTTAACACCGGAATCCCCACCAAAAAGGCCACTACGGTGGTAATTACAATGGCAAGAACAAAGGCCAGCCAAGGCTGAACATAGAGCAGCTCCTCGCCAAAAAGACTGGTACCGGAAACCAGCAATCCCAGCTTTGCTAAAAGGACAACAAGGCCATTGCCCCCTTCAAGGGCAGAGGTAAGATTAAGGGTGGTTAATGTCGCGGAGGTATAGCCACCAATGGCAAAAAAACCTGCATGGCCTAAGGAAAGCTGACCAGCATAGCCCATGACCAGACAAAGCCCACTGATGAGCAGGCAAGTATAGAGTGACATGGTGAGCTGGGTCAAATAATAATCTCGCCCAGAAAGGGAGGTGGCGACCTGCAGGGCCACCAGCACCACAGCAAAAATCAACACCGGCATCGTTTTCTTGCTATCCATCCCTAAAACTCCTTCAACCCAGCCGCCTCTTTATTACCAAACAGGCCATGGGGCCGGACAAAGAGAATAACCAGCAAGATAGAGATGGCAATAGCGTCCTGGAAAACTAGGGGAAAACCAACACCAACGCTGAACGCCTCAATAATGCCCAGCAGCAATCCCGCAGCCACCGCAGCCATGGAGTTCCCCAAACCACCAAGCACCGCCACGGTAAAGCCCTTAATAGCCAGCCCCGTGCCCATATCATACTGGGTGGAGGTAATGGGCGAAACCACACAGCCAGCCACTGCACCAATGGCAGCACTGAGCATAAAGGAAAAAGTCACCATATTACGGGCATTGATACCGCATAAGGTGGCAGCCAGCCGATTAGAGGCACAGGCCTGCATCTCTCGACCCAAGGAGGTAAATTTAAAAAAGAGACTGAGCATCAGCACCATGATAGAGCACACCGCCAGCGCCCACAACACCTGGGGAGAAATAGAGGCCCCGAGAATCTGTACAGAACTGACGACATTGCCGGTGAAATATGGCAAAGCCCGCACACCATCGCCCCAGATATGCAATGCTACCTCACGAATAACAATGGAAAGACCAATGGTGATAATGATCATCCGCAACACAGATGGACTCTCCAGCCAGCGGATAAAAACAATCTCCAATAAGCCACCAAAAAGCATGGTGATAAACACCGCACAGACAATGGCCAGGGGCAAGGGCATGAGCGAATTAAGGGAGATAGAAATCATACCACCCAGCATGACAAACTCGCCCTGGGCGAAATTGATAATACCGGTGGTGTTGTAGATAATATTAAAACCAATGGCCACAATAGCGTAGATAATCCCGTAGGTTATCCCGGCAAAGAGATATTGGCTGAAGAGTTCGAGGGGCATTTTAGGAGTACAGAAAAGAGAAAACAGAGGACAGAAAACAGCGAATATCGAGGTCACCTGAAATGTCGAAGGATGAAGGATGAATGTTATCTTTATTTAAAAAAAATACATCCCTTCGATATTCGCTATTCCTGGTGACCTCTGCGGTTCGTTGTTTACTTCTTACTTGGTATAGAGAACGAACTTACCGTTTTTAACGGTCATCATCTCAAAGGCATCAATGCCCAGACCATTATGGTCAGTGGCAGAGAAGTTGTAAACACCACCGGTACCGGCATGGTTTGAGAGATTTTCAATGGCGTCACGCACCTTGGCTTTATCAGAGCTACCGGCATTCTCAATGGCCTTGGCTAAAATCATGATGGCGTCAAAACCATGGCCTCCAAAGGTAGAGGCCTGCTCACCGTCATACTTTGCCATGTAATCAGCAATATATTTGCCTAACACAGCCTTCTGAGGATGACTGGTAGCCAAAACGTCCGCAGCCAAGAGACGACCACTGGGGAAGATAATACCCTCAGCTGCCTCGCCAGCAGCCTCGATGTACTTAACATTACCAAAGCCATGGCTCTGAAACAGAGGTACAGCCCAACCAGCCTGGCGCATATTCTTAGCAACTATGGCCTGGGCAGGAACGATGGACCAGTTAACCACGGCCTGTACGTCCTTATTAGCCTTGATCTTAGCAACCACAGCAGAAAGATCAGTGGCTTTCTTGTCATACACCTCATCCTCAAGGATGGTGATATGGAACTGGGGGGCATATTTCTTCAACTGACTACGACCGGCCTTACCAAAACCGGTATTACCAGCCAGGATAGCGATCTTGGTGATGCCAAGATCATTCATGGTCATGAAGATCTTCTGAGCAGCAAAGCTATCAGTCTGGGGAGTCTTAAATACCCATTTGGCCACAGGGTTAACAATAACCTCAGCAGCACCACAGGACATTAAAATGGTCTGGGACTTCTCGCAGATGGCCTTGAGCTTCATGGACTCGCCAGAGGTGGAGGGTCCAAGTATAGCGATAACCTTCTCCTCTTCAATAAGCTGTTTGGCAAAGGAAATGGCTTTTTGTGGATTAGCAGCAGAATCCTTAACAACAAGATCTATCTTCTCGCCGTTAATACCACCAGCGGCATTGATCTCCTCAACCTGCATACGAATAGTACGCGCCTCAGGACCACCCAAAAAGGAGGCACCACCAGTCTCAGCCAAGATAGCACCAACCTTAATATCAGCCGAAGCCGGTGCAGCGACAAACAACATCATGGCACAGGCAACAGCCGCCATTCCAGAAAACATACTCTTCATAACCCTTTCTCCTCTTCTTTTCAGGTAAACTCTTGAACTATAAAGGGGTAAAAGTTCAGCAGTGCCTTAGATTCGTTCATTTAGGACTGTGAAGCGTACTCATGTACGCGAGCAGGCCTAAATGGGCGAAAATGAGGCGCTGCTGAACTTTTACCTAGATGGAGTAGACCTCTTCTCCCGAGAGCAACCGGACATCAGACTTCAGCAACATATCAATGGCCTTATCAAGCTCATCGAAACGGAAGATAATCAGACCCGACTCCCCACTCTTCTGGGTAAAGGCATACATGTATTCAATATTGAGATTCCCATCCTTGATCACTTGTAACACACGGGCCAAGCCACCAGGCTTATCCTCCACCTCAGCAACAATAACCTCAGTGGTACCCACTGTAAAACCGTTCTCTTTAAGGATCTGACGAGCCCGCTCGGTATCATTGACAATGAGCCGCAGGATACCAAAATCAGCAGTATCAGCCAGACTCATGGCGCGGATATTAATACCGTTCTGAGCCAAAATAGCGGTAATATCCGCCATACGACCAGATTTGTTTTCCAAAAAGATAGCAATTTGTTCAACTTTCATAAAAAAATCTCCGATTTTTTTAGCAACGACAGGCTATAGCCTTCAGCCTTTCACCAAAATAGGAATGTATTTCTACCTTCTTACTGCTGATTTCTCAACTTCTAATTTCTCTTTTCGCAACTGCTTAAATCTTACGCTTATCAATAACGCGTTGGGCCTTACCCTCACTGCGTTGAATAGATTTGGGCTCCACCAAGGTTACCTTACATGAGACACCAAGAAGATCCTTGATCTCAACCTGAATCTGCTTTGTCAAATTTTCCAGGGTATTAATCTTGTCAGAGAAAAGAGATTCACTCACCTCAACCTGCACCTCCAGGGTATCGAGGGAGCCGTGGCGATCTACAATAATCATATAATGGGGTTCAACGCCCTCCACTGACATCAACACATGCTCAATCTGCGAGGGGAAGACATTAACGCCGCGAATAATCATCATGTCATCAGAACGGCCGGTGACCTTTTCCATACGGTAAAAGGTACGCCCACAGGAGCACTCATCGGTGATGATGCGGGAAAAATCTTTAGTGCGATAACGGATAACCGGGAAGGCCTGTTTGGTAAGGGTGGTAAAAACCAACTCACCCTTTTCACCTAAAGGCAGAGGCTCAAAACTGTCGGGATGAACAATCTCTGGCAGGAAATGATCCTCCATGACATGTAAGCCCCGCTGCTCCTCCACACACTCGATGGAAACTCCTGGCCCCATAATCTCACTCAAACCATAAATATCAATAGCCTTGATGCCTAACTTGTCCTGAATTTCAGAGCGCATATTCTCGCTCCACGGCTCAGCACCAAAAACACCAACTCGCAGGGCCATCTCAGAGGGATCAATACCCTGCTCTACCATGGTCTCGGCCAGATTTAGGGCATAGGAAGGAGTACAGAGCAACACGGTGGACTTGAAATCCCGCATCACCATGACCTGCCGCTTGGTATTACCACCAGAGACAGGAACCACGGTGGCACCCAAGGCCTCGGCACCATAATGGGCACCTAGACCACCAGTAAAAAGGCCATAGCCATAGGCGTTATGAATAGTATCTTTGGGCGAAGCACCAGCAGCACATAAGCTACGCGCCATGAGTCCGGCCCACATCTTTATATCGGCCTTAGTATAGCCAACCACGGTTGGTTGGCCAGTTGTACCGGAAGAGGCGTGGATACGTACCACCTCATCCATGGGCACGGCAAAGAGACCAAAAGGATAGTTCTTCCGCAGGTCTTCCTTGGTGGTGAAAGGCAGCTTCTGGATATCGGCAAGCTCCTTGATATCCGCCGGTTTAACACCAACGTCATCCATCTTGGCTTGGTAATAGGGAACATTATCATAGACCCGAGCCACCACATCTTGCAGACGCTTGAGTTGGATGGCCGCCAATGCCTCACGGGGCATGCATTCGTATTCTTTATCAAAGAACATTTTGTCTACTCATTTTTTTTGCTACCCATTGCACAAATTTCACGAAAAACTCTAAAATTAGTGTTACTTCGTGTAATTCGTAGCAAAAGTAGTTTTATTTACTGGTCACCGCCCGCCCTTTCAAAAAGGCAGCGATATTTTCATCCAATTTACGGGGCAGGCGTTCCTTCAGCACCTTCATGAACACCTCCTCCTCCACAGGCAGAAAAGTGGATAAGGCACCTACCAGGGCCAGGTTAGCAGCACGAATCTCACCCACCTCACGGGCAATGGCAAAGCCATCAACATTATACGTGGCAATATTTTGCTTAGCCAACTCATCGAGAATATCGTCTGGATAAAGAATCTGCCCGGTAGCCACGGCAGGTGGAGCAATCTTATGGCTATTGACCACCACCTTAGAATTTGCATGCATATAGGGGAGATAGCGCACCGCCTCCATTATCTCAAAAGAGACGACGAGATCAGCCTGACCCGGATCAATAAGAGGCGAGTAGACCTTTTTACCATACCGCAGATTAGCCACAACAGAACCACCACGCTGGGCCATGCCGTGCACCTCGCTCTTCTTGGCATCAAGACCAATCTCCAGCAAGGCATACACGGTGATCTCACTGGCCAGCAAAATTCCCTGCCCACCCACACCACTAAAAAGGATATTACCTGATTCATTCATCTTATACATCCTCCCTGGCGGATATGGCTGAAAACTTACAGACCTCTTGACACTGACCGCAGCCATTGCACATCTCTGGGCTGATGCTGGCATAGCCCTTTTGTTTTTCCTTCTTACCCATGGCCTTAGCCTCTTCCGGCGTAATGCTTGTCCAGCTAATGGCAGGACAACCCAAGCCAACACAAGCGCGACAGCCGGTACAATCATCAACCGCGATGGCCAGCGGCATTACCTTTGCTTTGCGCATCTCAGGAAGCAACACACATGGTGCCTGGCAAATAACAACCGAGGTGGCATCACGCTCGATCTCTTCCTTAAATACCTTTTTAGCCTCGCTAATTTTATGGGGATTAACAAGGCGCACATGCTCAACACCCACAGCGCGGCAAAGCTGCTCAAAATCAATACTATTGGCTGCCTCACCCATGAGGGTGGAACCAGAGGAAAGATTAGGCTGCTGGCCAGTCATGGCGGTGATGCGGTTATCAACAATAAAGACAGTGGCATGGCTCTTGTTATAGACCATATTGGCCAGACCAGTGATACCGGAATGAACAAAGGTGGAATCGCCGATAATAGCTACTGTCTTTTTATAGGAATCAGCACCCAGGGCCTTGGTCAGACCGTGGGCGATACCTACAGAGGCCCCCATACAGACACAAGCATCCATGGCTGCCAGGGGTGGCAAAGCACCTAAGGTGTAACAGCCGATATCACCAGAGACAAAGACATCAAGTTTAGCAAGATTATAGAAGGTGCCACGATGGGGACAACCAGGGCACATATTTGGCGGCCGCATGGGCATCTCAGCGGCGGGTAAAATATCACCGATATCTCCACCCAAGGCCTGCTTGATAATAGCGGCGTTGAGTTCGCCCATGGCAGGAACCTTGTCCTTACCTTCACAGGCAACACCCATGGCCTTGATATGATTCTCGTAAAAGGGATCAAGCTCCTCAACAATGACCAGCTCATCCACCTTGGCGGCAAACTCCTTGATCGCTTTTTCCGGCAGGGGCCAACTCATACCAAGCTTAAGGAAAGAAGCCTCAGGAAAGGCCTCTTTGGCATGGAGATACGCTACACCACCAGTGATGATACCCATTTTGGTATCAGCCAGATGGCTCTCATTGGCGCTATAGCCTTCAGCAAAATCACGGAGCTGCTGTTGACGTTCCTCGACTACGCGCCGACGCATACGGGCATGGCCCGGTAGCATGACAAATTTCTGCGGGTTTTTCTCGAACTTGAGTTCCACTGAACCCAAGGCCCGCTCACCCACGGCTACCACGCTTTTCACGTGGGCCAGTCGGGTGGTGGTGCGAAAGAGAACTGGGGTATCAAACTTTTCAGAAAGCTCGAAGGCCTCCTTAAGCATGACCAACGCCTCGGCCGGGTCGGACGGCTCCAGCATGGGCAGTTTGGCAGCAAAGGCGTAATTACGATTATCTTGCTCATTCTGAGAACTATGCATCTCGGGATCATCAGCGCAGATAATCACCAAGCCACCACGTACACCGGTGTACGATGCGGTGAAGAGGGGATCAGCAGCAACATTAAGACCCACATGCTTCATGGTCACCAATGTCCGTGCCCCACCAAAAGAAGCGCCAACTCCTACTTCAAGGGCCACCTTTTCATTGGGTGCCCATTCGGTGTACACATCATCATATTTAACAAGGTTCTCCAGGATCTCCGTGGAGGGAGTCCCTGGATAGCCAGAGGCCACGGTTACACCTGCCTCCCACGCCCCCCTGGCAATCGCCTCATTTCCTGACAACCACAATTTATCGTCTGAACCGGCCTTGGCCACCATCATTCTCCTTCATTATTAAATAAATTTTTCGCTGCGCAGAACTACCTAAGAAAAAAACAATTCTCCTTTAATCCTGCAAACTAAACAAACTCTCCTGCCGCAAAACCAGCAAACAGCAGGGCTCATAGGTAAAGATAGCAGGGTTACATACCATGATTGGGGACAAATTTCAAGACAGCCACCACTCACCCACCGCAAGAAGAAAGCACAACTAATCCAGCAAATCTTTGACCAATTCCGCCAGCTTCTCTACCTGGGGCTGGGCAGCAGAAAAATTCAACACATCAATATTCTTCCTTATTTGAGCCAACACTGCCTCCATGGAGGGACGCCCAACTAATTGCTGCTGCAAAATATGGGTAGCCGCCTCGGCATCCAAATCATTGGCCTGCACCATGCCGAGCAATTCCTCGATCTGCATCATGACAGCAGCACAATCCACCTGTCGGCGCGGTTCATGGGAAAAATCCTTCTCAACAATATCCCCTAAATCAGCAATGGACTGCACCACAGTGGCCAAGGCATAGGTAAATTTGTCCAGCAACTCATCTGTCACCTTACTATCCACCTTTATAGCTCGCTCAACAGCCTGCGCCGCATCATGGAGATCATCGGCGGCTAGATTAGCCGCCATCCCTTTAATGGAGTGAGCCAACAAACGGGCAGCAGCAGCATCATCCTGCACAGCTTGGCGAAGTTGCAGATCCGCCCCATGGTATTGGTCGGCAAAATCACGCAACAGCCGCCTGTAAAAATCGCTGTTCTGATTAAAGCGTTTCAAGGCACGGGCCGCATTCAGACCAGGTGGATTAATGGCAAATACACCATCACCACCTTTTTCAGGATCAAGGGGCTCATCCTCAGCACTTGGAGGCACAAAGACCTTTTCCGTACTTTCAAGATACCGCCCCAACACCTGATATAATTCAAACTGATCAATGGGCTTTGAGATAAACTCATTCATGCCGGCCTCGTAACACTCCTTACGGTCATCAGCAATGGAGTGGGCAGTCAGGGCAATAATGAGAAGATCCTTATGGCGCGGCTCAGCACGTAAAATACGGGTGGCCTGCAGACCATCCATCACCGGCATCTGCAGGTCCATGAGAACCCCCTCTACCTGCTGGACAGCCAAAACATCAAGGGCCTCCTGGCCATTATCAGCCACCACCACCTCACAACCGCAGTTAGCCAATATCTCAGAGACGACCTGCTGATTAATCCTATTGTCCTCCACCACCAAGATACGTGCCCCGTGAAAATCAGGCAGCAACAGATCATCCTGGCGCCGATGTTCCGCGGATTTGACGATGAGTCCAAGGGCCAGGCAGGCATTCTCCTGCAAAACGCCCTGCTTCAAAGGTTTTTCAAGCAGAGTGGTGCTGGAAAATGACCGTACCTGCTCCCACAACCGAGCACTGCCCTTACCCATAACTAGAAGGATCGGCGTTGCGCATTGTTCACGTAAACGGGCCAACATGGTCACACCTTGGTCTGGATCACTACCAAGATCTACCAGTAACAGATCAATTTCAGCCACCGGCCATGGGTCAGGAATATCATAGACAGAAGGCACCGTACGTACCGTAAACCCCTGACCCAGCAGAATATACTCCCAGGCAGCCCTAGTCACCCGATTACCATGGGCCACCAGCACCGTTTTGTCCTGACATGAAGTAGTTACTGGTAGGGCAAAGCAGCCCTGTTTATCCTGTAGCTTAAAACGGGCTGTAAAAAAGAAAGTAGCCCCCTGACCAACTTGACTCGCCACCTTGATGGTACCACCCATCATCTCGGCTAATTGCTTACAAATGGCCAGACCAAGACCAGTACCACCATATTTCCTGGTAATTGAGTTGTCTGCCTGATGAAAGGCCACAAAGAGATTAGACTGCTGCTCCGGGCTCAGACCGATACCGGAATCAGAAACAGCAAAAAGAAGATTTACCTCATCTTCTGTCTGCTCCACACAGCCGACATGCACTGCCACCTCGCCAAGATCGGTGAATTTAATGCCGTTACTGACCAGATTCATGAGCACCTGCTCAAGACGCAGCGGGTCACCACGCAGGCAGAGAGGCACATCAGTATCATGATAGACCACCAACTCAATACCATTTTCCCGTACCTGATCCGCGAACATAGTAGAAAGATTATCTAATGGGGTGCGCAGGGAAAAATCAACCTCCTCAAAATCCAACTTCCCTGCCTCAATTTTGGAAAAATCAAGAATATCATTAATGATACGCATGAGGGAATTGCCCGCCAAATTAATAGACTGGATATAGTCATGGAGCTTACGCGACAGTGGCAATTGCAAGGAGAGCACACTCATACCAATAATGGCATTCATTGGTGTTCTGATCTCATGGCTCATATTGGCCAAGAAATCAGACTTGGCCCGACTGGCGGCCTGGGCATCCTCCTGGGCCTGCTGACGTTCTCTGGCCTCAATAGTGAGTTGTTCGTTTGAATTCTTTAACTCATGGGTGCGCGCCACGATGCGCTGCTCTAGCTCATCGTTAAGTACTTCCAGCTCCAGATTGACATCAGCCAGCTTCTGGTTGGCCTCCTCCAGCTTACCAGCATACTCCACCTGCACCTGCTTCTTCTCCTGCTCAATAAGGTGGAAACGATCAGCCAAGGCCAGGGCCAATACTAAAACCTCCCAGGAGGTACCAATCTGGGTAGACCAACTCACCAGCAGGGAATTATCCAATAAACCAAAAGTCTTCAGCGCTAAGACTACAATGAAAAGGAGAGACACTCCCCAGGCAACACAGTAATAATAAGCAGGACGATAGCCCAGCATCAATACCCGCACCCCGGCATAAATCAGCACAGGGAGCGCCAGCACCATGAGCATGGCTAATTTAAGGGCCAGCGAGTAATTCACGACCAGAGAGAGGATCATCCCCCCACCAGCCAACGGCAGCATACAAGTCAACACCTTATGGAAGCGGGGGACATGTTTGGCAGTATTTAAAATTGCCCTGGTGAAAAGGATGGCCCAAAAATAAGAGGCAAAAATAAACACAGGAATCAGTATTTCATTGACCCAACTTGACTGGGGCCAAAAATATTGCGATCCTGTGCCATTCAACCCCAGTTGAAAGAAAAGGAAACTGCATATAAAGGCCACATAATAGAAATAGACTGCATCCCGCAAGGTGATAAAAAGAAAAGATATATAGACAATCATCACCAGCAGGATGCCGTAATAGGCACCAAGAAGCAGCTGGGTCAGGGCAGAATCATGGGCATATTCAAAATGGGACTGCAAGGTCAGGGGCAAGGTAATGGAACCTTCGGTCAGACACCGCAAATAAAAAACTGCCTGTTCACCAGCCTGCAGGGTCACCGGAAAAACAAACTCCCGACATGGTAATGGTCGTGCATCAAGGGTGCGGAGATCACCTGCCCGGTAGTGCCCATAGCCCTGCTCGGTGGGATAGAAGAAATCGAGATAATCCAAGGGAGGATAATCCACCACCAGATAATAATGCACATCTTCTGTTAGATTATTTTTGATAGTAATCCGGGCCCAATGGGCCGAGGAGGAAAACCCTAAGGAAGGTTTTTCCTCCTGGGAGGGAGTAAAACTTTTTTGCTGCTGCGGCTGCAGAACATCCGTGATGCTGAGTTCAGTTGCGGGATCCTCCAGCAAATCAATATAAAGGCCAAGTTCATATTCCTCCTGACCGGGAACAATCTCCACCACCTTGCCCTGTGCTGGGGAGGAACTAAAAACAACAAGGCAGGTCAGCAAAAAGGCTCGTAAAATTGGCATGTTATACATAAAAAAGTTTTTGATGCGCATTTGATAATGGAGAACAAAATCATGTTACGGTTGTCGGCAAAACAACCCTCACCAAAAAATCATTAAGAAACAGTTTCTATCTATGGGGCATATCGAAACAGATACATTTGGTGATTTTTGTGATTTTCGAGTACATGCTGAAATTATAAAAATTTAATAGTACCAGGAGTAATACGAATAGCAATGCCACGTTAAAAAAAAGGTCTGAATGAATAATGAAAATTTGTATCCATGAAAGAGAGGAGGAGTGGCCAGCTACTACCACCATGACTGAGGTAGCGGCAAATTTTCCTGGTGCCGACATCCTGCTGGTCAACGGCCACCATGTAAAACACGACTACAAGCTCCAACCCGGCGACGAATGCTGGTGCCTCAGCCGTGGAGGCACCTCCAGCAAACAGGAGATGGAGGATCTTCTCGCCCTGCGCCATACCCCTGAAATACAGCGCATTATCCAGACGAGCACTGTAGGCATCATGGGTCTGGGAGGCCTTGGTTCAATGGTGGCGGTGGCCTTGGCCCGCATGGGTATCGGCCGGCTGCTACTGGCTGATTTTGATGTGGTTGAACCCACCAATTTAAACCGCCAATATTTCTTCCTGGATCAGGTCGGCTCCCCCAAGACCAAGGCCATGGCAGCTAATCTGGCACGCATCAACCCTTTTGTTGAGCTAGAGTTATTGCAACAGCGTCTTGATGCCGCAGCCATAAAAAAACATTTCAGCAAGGTAGATGTACTGGTGGAGTGCTTTGATGACCCGGTGATGAAGGCCGATGCCTTCAGGTTAGCCTTGACTGATATGAAGCCAATCAGGTATGTAGGTGCCTCTGGTGTAGCTGGTTATGGAAGCAATAACGATATCAGAACTCAATCGCCCTACCCTGGCATCTACCTTGTTGGTGATGGCCACTCAGACCCCAAACAGGGCCTTAGCCTCATGGCTGCGCGGGTAGGTATCGCCGCCCATCAGCAGGCCAACCAGGTTGTACGAATACTTCTGAAAGATAGCGAGAACGCATTATAATGAACATCACGGTAAATGGTGAACCCAAGGAGACCAGTCCGAACAATTCCATCCTCAACCTGCTCAATGAACTGGAAATCAATGCCCAAACAGTGGTGGTAGAATGTGACAACACCATCATCAAACAAGAAGAATATGCCACCACCATCCTCCAAGACGGCGCAGTGTTAGAGCTAATCCGCTTTGTGGGAGGAGGATGATTTTTTGAACAGCAAAAGCAGAAGTTAAAGAATGTAGAGAATGTAAAGAAATATAGAAGGAGGTACTTATCTTAAAAACTAGATACCTTCTCTACCTTCTCTACCTTCTTTATTCCTTTCCCTTCTTTATTTCTCTATTTCCCTAGTAACTGGATCACACACAATGCTTGAAATTGCAGGAAAAACCTTTCGTTCCCGCCTCTTTGGCGGCACTGGTAAATTTGCCTCAGCTAAGGTAATGAAAGAAGCCCTTATGGCATCTGGCTCTGAGATGATCACTGTGGCCCTGCGCCGGGTAGATCTGAATGATCCTGAAGATGATATCATGGCCAATTTGGATCGTGATCATTTCTGGTTTCTACCCAATACCTCCGGGGCCAGGGATGCTGAAGAGGCCATCCGTCTAGCCAATCTGGCCCGGGCCGTGGGCAACACCAACTGGCTCAAACTAGAGGTCACCCCTGACCCACGCACCCTGCTACCCGACCCGATTGAGACCTTACGCGCCACCGAGCTACTGGTTAAAGATGGCTTTGTTGTCCTGCCCTATATGAATGCCGACCCCATCCTGGCTTTAAAACTGCAAGATGTTGGTGCCGCCGCAGTCATGCCCTTGGGTTCCCCCATTGGTACCAACCAGGGAGTCCTTACTAAATTTCAGGTGAAAATCATTATTGACCAGGCCCGCGTACCCGTAGTAGTGGATGCCGGTCTTGGAGCACCTTCCCATGCTGCTGCTGCCATGGAAATGGGGGCTGACGCTGTGCTGGTCAACACTGCCATTGCCGTGGCCGGGGACCCCGTGCGCATGGCCCGTGCCTTTGCGGCAGCGGTTGATGCTGGCCGGGCAGCCTTTGAATCAGGCCTGGGTCGCCAAGGACCAGAGGCATCAGCGTCGTCGCCCGAGACAGGGCTCGACTTTTTACGTTAACTACGAATATCGAAGAACGAATAAGAAATATCGAATGACGAAGGAAGGAGTTTTCTTTATTAATTAAGACATCTTCCACCCTTCATTATTCGATATTTCTTGTTCGTTATTCTGCGGTTCTCCTTTATGTTCATCCTCCCCCCCTTCAAGTCCCTTCAGAAGCAGATCGCTGCCAGCACTAAAGCCGATGTTAAACAGGCCTTGGTGGCATCCCATGCGGGTATTGATGGCCTTGCGGCCCTGCTATCACCACGAGCCGAAGAAATGCTACCACAACTGGCAGCCCGTTCAGCAGAAATCACCGCAGCTCGTTTTGGCCGCACCATTCAGCTCTATGCCCCGGTATATGTCTCAAGCTTCTGTACCAATAAATGTGCCTATTGCGGATTTTCCGCAGAGAATAAGATTGAACGACGTGTACTCAGCCTGGATGAAGCCGAGGCTGAGATGGACATCCTCCACCGCCGTGGCTTTAACCATATCCTCCTGGTTGCAGGAGAGGCACCAGCCAAGGTTGGGGTCGACTATCTAGCCGAGTTGGCCAGGCGTACCCGCGATCGTTTTGCGGCCATTACCATTGAGGTTCAACCCCTAAGCACCGCTGATTATGCCACACTCTTCAAGGCTGGTATCACCGGTGTGGCTGTCTATCAGGAAACCTATGACCCGATAATTTATAAACAGGTGCATCTTTCCGGTAAAAAGGCGGACTATGACTATCGCTTGAAAAGCCCAGCCCGGGTGGCAGAGGCAGGCATGCGCGAGGTAGGAATCGGCACCCTTATGGGACTGGCCAACTGGCGGGCTGAAGGCCTGGCTTTGGGCCTGCATCTTGCTTGGTTGCGCAAACATTTCTGGCGTACCAACTTCACGGTCTCCTTCCCACGCATGCGCCCAGCCGAGGGAGACTTCCACCCCTTAGAGGAAACCAGTGAAAAACAGCTGAGCCAACTCCTTTTTGCCCTACGTATCTTTGATCATGATGTAGGGCTTGTTCTCTCCACCCGCGAGGAGGAACGCTACCGCAACGGCATGATCGGCCTTGGCCCCACCCGCTATTCTGCCGGCAGCTGTACTGCTCCAGGTGGCTATACTGAACCAGATTCAGCCCTTGAGCAATTTTCAGTGGGTGACCACCGCTCCCTCCCAGAGGTGTGCGATGCCATCCGCAGCAAAGGCCATGACCCTGTCCACAAGGACTGGGACGCTGTATTCCAGGCCGGACAGCCCATCATATAGGTATTATTACGTAGATATTTATCAAATTTCTTCAGCGGGATAGCCTTTAATTTTTTACAAATTAATGGTACATAATTAATTCTTCAATTTGCAAAATTGGTCCCCGTGAATTCCAGACATTCTGCTGGTTTCTGACTTCTGACCCCCTAAAATAAACGAGGCACGCCATGTCAAAAGACATTAAAAAAATGTACACCACAATCCTGGGTGATTCCTTTCCCATGGAGATGAAAATTTCCTTTGGCGACCAGACCCTGGTCTATAAAAAAAGAACCTGGAAGATCGCCATGGAGGATGGCTCAGTGGATGAGCGCGGCATACGGTATGGTGAAAACCCTGACCAAGAAGCAGCCCTTTATGAACTGGTAAATGGTAACCTTACTCTTGGTGACTGCCAATTTATCGAGCCAGGTAATGGCTTGGTAAGCTCCATTGCCGTTGAAGATATGCTGCAAGTAGGAAAGCATCCTGGCAAAATCAATCTCACTGATATTGATAATGGCCTCAACATCCTCAAATACCTCACCGACAAACCTGCGGCCGTTATCCTCAAGCATAATAACCCCTGTGGCGCTGCCCTAGGCACCAGCCTGGCCGATGCCTACAACAAGGCCAACCGCTGTGATCGTATCGCCGCCTTTGGTGGAGCTGTCATCATGAGCCGCACCGTTGACATGGACACGGCCAAGATGCTCAGCGAGAACTACCTGGAAGTTGTCTGCGCCCCTGATTTTGAAGATGGCACCCTGGAAGTACTGGCGCAGCGCAAGAACCTACGCGTTATCAAGATGGGTCGCATTGATCGCTTGGCTGATTTTGAAAACTACCGTTTCGTTGACTTCAAGAGCCTCATTGATGGTGGCCTCATTGCCCAACAATCAGCAGTAAACTCCATCCGCACCGCAGAGCAACTCATGGACGCAGTTACCACCTCCAAGGGCACCGAATACCGCTGCGATCGCCAGCCCACCCAGCAGGAGATTGACGATATGCTCTTTGGCTGGGCCGTGGAGCATGGTGTTACCTCCAACTCTGTAATCTATGTGAAAGATGGTTGTACCGTTGGCATTGGCACTGGCGAGCAGGATCGTGTCGGCGTGGCTGAAATTGCCGTCCACAAGGCGTACGTCAAGTATGCCGATATCCTCTGCTTTGATAAATTTGGCATCCCCTACGCCGATCTAGCCATGGAAGTCAGCATGGGCAAACGTGACGCAGCAGACAAAGAGGCCATTGACACCCAGACCCAGGAAGACCGCGCTGGCCTGCCTGGCTCAGTCATGGTATCCGATGCATTCTTCCCCTACCGGGACGGTGCGGATGTGGGTATCAGCCAGGGTGTCTCCGCCATCCTCCAGGCCGGTGGTTCCATGCGGGATTTCGAAACAATCCAGGCATGTAACGAGGCCGACCCCAAGGTGGCAATGAAATTCACTGGACAGCGTTCCTTCAAGCACTAAGAAAACTGCTTTCCAATGCAAAAGGGGCATGGACAACAATATTTCGTTGTCCATGCCCCTTTTTTTATGACAGAATTCGATTTTATATTTTTCAAAATTTAAACGTATCTGGGACAACCATGAGTAACATACTTGTAATTCTGGCAGAAGGTTTTGAAGAGACCGAGGCCGTGACCATCATTGATGTGTTGCGCCGAGGAAATATCACCGTTACAGCGGCTGGATTGACCAGCTCTCTCATCACGGGTGCCCATGGGATTACCATACAGGCAGATACCACCCTTATGGCCCTGACAGATCAACTCTTTAATGGTGTTATTCTGCCCGGTGGCATGGGCGGCACTAAAAACATGCTGAATTCAACCGAGCTTATTGCCCTGCTGCAACGTCATGCTGCTGCGGGCAAAGTGACCGCCGCTATCTGCGCAGCCCCCTGGGTGCTGGAAAAGGCAAATCTGCTGGAGGGCAAAAAGGCCACCATCTACCCCGGCCTGGAGGACAAATTGATCTCCACCTCTGCCACCACCCCTGCTGAGGTGATCAAAGACGACAAAATCATCACCAGCAAAGGACCTGGCACGGCCATGAGTTTTGCCCTGGCTCTGGTGGCAGAATTTGCCGATGATGACACTGCCAACCAGGTAGCCAAAGGCTTGCTCTTTACAGGGTAATCAGAATGGTGGAGCAATAGTCACCACAACACGCATATCCGTGCTGGCCTTGACACCATGGGGCTCATTGATCTCTGAGACAAGAATATCACCGGTCACAGCAGGTATCTCCGCATCATTTTCTGCCAAAAAGGCACCTTCACCCTCTACGACATGGATGGTGAGCTGTCCCTCACTAGGATGGGAATGAACCGGAAAGATCTGCCCTGCCGCCAAGTTAAAATTTAGCACCCGAAACCAGGGTGAATCATGCAACAAGAAACGACTAAAATGTTTGGGGTTAAACTCTCTGCTCTCACTCAAGGATATCTTTTTCATCACACACCTCCGTTAATGTTTTCACATACCCTACCCGTCCTACCTGCTCACGTCCTTGACTTAGGTCACGGAGCCACAAAAAATGTCCTAAACTGAAGCTACGTGCTTTATTCAAACTTTAGGGTATCTTGAATAACTGCTTTTTGCATAGAACCACTTCACCCTATAATCCTATCCCCTGAGAGGAATCTACCCTTGACCAGCCTGCTGCCATAGCCTATCTTGCCTGTCGGGAAGCTCTTTCTCTACCCTTCAAAGTAGGGGGTGCCTCAACTTTCTCGCTCTACAGCAACGAAATCTTCACCCATTATAAGGTAAACATATGATCACCCACCCGGACCTGGCAATTCTTTTCTCTGGCGATACTGATTCCTTGGCTCTGTACGGCCTGGCCAGCAATGGCCACCTACCCAGTCTGGGCCGCCCCCAGCGCATCCATCTACTCAACATGTTGAATGGTATGGGTCGTTTCCCCACCTTTACCCGCAGCCGCTTTGAGGTGAGCCGCAATATCCTGGCCGCCCAGCTCCCAGATTCTGACGCCATGCCAGAGGCTCTTTTAATAGAGTTAGACATGGGCCGTCTCTTCCAAGGATTATGGCTGGATCGTTACGAGGAGCTCATGCCCCGTTTTGGCCATAAAAACTTAGTATGCGTGGCCTGCAAGGTGGCCATGCACATCCGCGCCATTATCTACTGTACCGAACACCTTATAACTAATCTGGCGGTGGGCTACACCAAGAAACAGACTCGGCATCCAGAGCAAACACCAGTTTTTATGGATAAAATTGCTGAATTTTCCTGCCAATTTGGCATCAATAGCAGCTTTCCGGTCTATAATGATTTTGATGAGCAGAGGAACACCCGTCATGTCTTAGAGGACCTAGGCCTACCATCCACCGACGGTGGTGAACGCAAATGCCTCTTCTCCCAGACCCTGACCACGGCAGGAGAGAAGGAGATCGCTGCCTACCTTGACGAGATCCTTCCTAAAGCAGCTGACTACATCGACCACCGTCTCAACGGCCGTTTAAAAGAAGCAGCGGCTATTTTCCCCCCAGGCACCGATATATAATAGTACAGATTTCCAATGATCTGCTCAACCACCCAAATGCAGCTGAGAATGTCCAGTAATCCCTATCCATGATAGAGAGGCCAATGCCTCAGAACTATCATTAACAACTAAAACAGACCCCTAATTGGTTTGTCTGCGCATAGAAAAGCCTCCTCTGGAAACAGTGGGGGCTTTTCTATGCAACACTTATGCAGGTTTCCCTGCCACAGATAGTGTTGCATTGCCGGCTTGTGCCACAGTGCTGTCGTGCAATAGATATGTAGCATGAAAATTAAAAAATACGGAACAACAAGAAGTTAATGTATGATTTTGGTTTTATTAAAGCAATGGCACAGCCTCTGCAACATTACAAAACTAAACAAACAGCAAACACAGAACATTCACATACTCAGAGGAGAAAGGTCATGATACAAACAGCAACCAAAACAACGAGTCAGGCAGACCAAAGCGTAGATATTAATGAAAGTGCTGCCCAGGTAGGAACCGGCGTTATCATCAGTGCCGCTGCAATCATTGGCGCCTGGGGTGCAACATGCATGGCAAGCGCTTTGTTTCAGTACGGAATCACCGGCGTAGTAAGCGGCTGGTTTTCCTCAATAGCTGGTTAAATAAATACATTCGAAAATAGAACGGAGGGCACGATCATGGAACAAGTCAAAACAAATACAACTACTGCAACACAGGATACTTCTGAGGGTATAGCCCAGGTAGGAATGGGAGTCACCTTAGCAGCAGCTGGAGTTATTGGTCTCTGGGGTGTTAGCTGTTTTGTCGGTGCCCTGGCTCAGAACGGTGTGCTGGCCATGGCCCAAGGATGGCTCACAGCAGTGGGCGGTTGAGATACAAAACGCAATACAAAACAAACAACAACAAAATTTAGAATACTTAGGAGATAAGACAATGACTAGCGAACAACAAAACACAAAGGGAATGACCGTTTTTACAGGTGTAACTTTTGCAATTGGCGCCCTCATCGGTGCCTGGGCCTTAGCAACCATGGTTGCTGGTTTACGGTCAGTAGGCTGGGACGCTGTTGAGATGACCAGACAGTTTCTTGTGGCAACCAACAACTTGCACGAATACGAAACATTGGTGGATTATTACACCCACATAAAAGGTGTTGAGTACCTCATCGCTGGTGCCTTCTTTGTCGCCTTCACTTACTTCTTCAAGTATGTAGACAAAGGCTACAAAGAGGAGGCCAAAGCTCACAAATAACATCTAGCAAACGACCTAGAACCTAAAACGCCCCAGCGCAAGCTGGGGCGTTTCTTATGTATGGGCTGATACTGACCCTAATCCCAATACCAACAAACCCTACTCCTCTACCAGATGCAAAAAAAGATCTCCTGGACCATGAGAGGAGAATTCTCCCTTTCCCTTTACCCGAAGACGTTGCCCCCCTCGGCTATGGGGCGGGATGTGAATGCGGAGGGACTTATGATCGTGGCCTTCGGGAACCTGAACCTGTACCCACTTCCCGTCTTGGAGTTCGGCAGCAGACAGGCAAAGATGATAGGTGACATCATTCTCATTCCCCTGCTTGTCCACTACTGCAGACTTTTCCGCACCTCCCAGAAAACCATGTACTGCTCGACCAATACCTTTGAGGATGGCTGAACCGCCCAATTTAGCTCCCTTGCCCTTGGAACCAAGGAGGGAGGGACCGGCCATGGAGCCCAAGAAAAAGATGCCACCCATAATCATGCCCTTACCACCGCCAAAAAAGGCCTTTTTAAGAAAATGAGGCCCCATCCGAAAACCAGAACGGGCGAAATCAGCCAATAGTCTCTGCAGCATCTGTTGGAAACGAGGATCTTTAAAAAGATCGCGTAGAATCTCCTCCTGGGAGTAGTTAAACCCAGCCCCCCCTGCCTGCCCCGCACCGCTGAAGCAAAAGCGCTCATACTCACCCCGCTTCTTGGGCTCTGACAACACACCAAAGGCCTCAGCAACCTCCTTGAAACGCTCCTCGGTCTGAGGATCATCCGGGTTTCGATCTGGATGAAATTGCATGGCCAGGCCACGATAAGCCTTGCGAATTTCATCATCCGAGGCATCTTTTTCAACGCCCAGTATGTGGAAATAATCTTTCATAACAAAAACAGTTTCCAGTTACCAGTTTTCAGCTTTCAAAATGACTTGTTGAGCCAATTTTTCACTGGTGTCCAGCCAGCCCGGCTGCCACCAACCAGCCAACCGCCTCACTCCATTCAATAGCAGCACCCAGCACATCGCCGGTAATCCCACCAAAACTCTTTTGTGCCTTGATGCGCAGATAGAACACCACCAGCACCATTGCCACCAAGACACCCAGCGCCGGCAGACCACACCACCAACCTGGCAGAAGAAACAGAGCAGCTGGCAGTAAAATAGCCAACCCAACCTTACCCACCATAAAATGTCCGGTACCTGCAGCACGGGGATAGCTACTTTTCAAGGCCAGAGTCAATATACCAACCGTGCCATGGCTGGAACAAGGGCCAAAAGCAACAAGTTCTGGAGCTGAACATCTTCAGCAAGGAGTACAGCCAGGCCAGCAACCT
>JAOZSN010000008.1:1582-9939 GCA_029939635.1 Deltaproteobacteria bacterium | reverse complement strand
AAAGGCGCCAATGGCTGAATCCTTCATAATCTCTAAACGTCGTTCCAGGGAAAAGCTGCCTCCCAAACCGTCACAGAGATCTGCCACCCCATCAAGATGCAGCCCTCGGCTCAACCAGGCAGAAAGACCAACAAGCACAGGTGCCAACAGCAGCGGGGGAACAGCAGCCAGCGCACCAAGCCAGGCGATAGCAGCCAGAATCCCCCCGAGAACCCATCCTGCCAAAGGAAAAAATCGGCAACTGCCAAGCAGATCCTTCTCCTCAACCTGGCCTGTACTCACGGGCAAAATAGTCAAAAAAGAAATGGCACAGATGATTTGCCGTATCACGCCTGCTCCACTCCCAGCTCCTCAGCGCCAGCAACACCAGCCTCGGCAAAGGTGGCCATCTCGGTGAGGATTTTCACACTGGCCTCAATAATATTCATGGCCAGGGCCGCACCTGTTCCCTCTCCCAGGCGCAGATCAAGATGGAGCAGGGGTTGCAAGCCAACTTCATGAAAGAAAAACCGGTGGCCCTGTTCAGCAGACATATGACTGAAAAAAAGAAAATCTACCACCTTTGGCTCCATACGTATGGCAACCAAGGCAGCCGCACTGGAGATAAAGCCATCAACCACCACCGCCACCCTTTGTTGTGCTGCAGCCAAAATCATACCGGTGAGAGCGGCAATTTCCAAGCCACCAAGGGCCGCCAGAATGGCCAAAGGCGAGGTCAACCTGGCCTTGTTGACCAGCAAGGCATCATCAATGACCTCAATTTTATGGGCCAACATGGCATCATCGATACCTGTTCCCCTGCCAGTTATCTCAGCCGCAGGAAGTCCGAGGAAAGCGGCAAAAAGGGCGGCAGAGGATGTGGTATTACCAATACCCATCTCACCTGTACCAAGAATTCCTGCTCCATCATCCATGGCCTGCCGGGCAACCTCCACCCCGACACCTATGGCACGCAAGGCTTCTTCTTCACTCATGGCAGCACCAAGCCTGATATTATCAGTACCTGCCTTCACCTTGCGGCAAATGAGCCCGTCATTATCAAGGGGCACGGCCACCCCCACATCAACAACTCGCACCTCAGCCCCCACATGGGCAGCCAGCACATTAACCCCAGCCCCACCAGAGAGAAAATTATAGACCATCTGCGGTGTAACCTCAGCAGGCACGGCGCTGACCCCTTCGGCCACCACACCATGATCACCAGCAAAGGTAAGAATCTTCTTTACGGCCACCGATGGTGCCAAACTCTGCTGGATACCACAGAGCTGCTTGGCCACGTATTCGAGCTTACCCAGGGCCCCCAATGGTTTGGTGAGATTATCCAGCTTATGCTGGGACTGGGCCATAATATCCACATCCACCGGCGTAATTCCGGCCAGCAGATCATCTAAATCATTGCTGCTAAATTCCATTACCATCCTTAACACACCTCTGTATATACCTGCGCCAGTGCCGCTAGGGACTGACGTAACATTTCTTCTTTATAGACCTCCAAGGTCATCACCTGACAAAAACCACTGGTCAATACATTTTCCACCACCTCTGCCAGCCAGGCATTGGCACGCAATGCCTGATGATCTTTGCCATCAATGACGCCATGGAGATGAATATGCTTACAATCCGCAGCAATATCTCCAGGCCCATGACCATACCTGAGCAGATGGCCGAAATCAAGGCAGAAGGAGCTACCACAACGTCGTACCAGGGAGGCCAAGGGGCGAAAATCATAGTCGACATTTTCAAGACAAAGCCGCTGTTGCCACTCCCCTAATTCCGCAGCCAACTCCCCCAAGGAACGCTCCAAAATTGCCAACCACTCCTCCCTTTCCAACCCAGGCTCTTCATTAAGATGAAGATCAAAGGCCAGGGGTGCCAAAGCCCCCAACTCGACAACCAGACGATATATCTCCGCCACATCCTGCTGACGCCTCTTCTCTTCAGCACATCCCAGCCGCAGATCTAAAGGCAGATGCACCGTATAGCTCAAGTCATGATCTGCTGCCAAGGCAGCAAGAAGGGCCACGTCAACCTCGTGTGGAAGCCTGGAGCGCTGCTGTGATTCAAAAAAAAGAAGTTGGATATCATCCACCAACGGTGCCAGAAAGCGAACATTTTCTTCCACAGTGGCAGGCAAAACAAAGGAGGTGGCACCCAGACGCCAGGGATAGACAGGCTTAGACACGGGAAGAGATGCTCAAATCAACAACATGGCCGACACGATCCTGCCAAGCCAGTGAGATTTCTGGCAGGGCACAGCCATTTTTATGGGCAGCCAAAAAGTCTGTCACCTCAGCATAGGCCAGTTCAGGTCGATTATTGGTATCACTGAGATGGGCTAACACCACATGGAGTAAACCCTGGTGGAGAAGCTGCTGAATAAACCCGGCGGCATCCCCATTGGCGAGATGACCAACCTTGGAACGCACCCGCTGCTGCAGCTGGGGTGGATAGGGGCCATCCTTAAGAAGTTGAGGATCATGGTTGCACTCCATAACCAACCCATGGCACCCTGCCAAACGATGCTGGAGAAGGCGACTGACCATACCGGTATCAGTACAATAACCGAGACGGCAACCATCATGCTCTACCACAAAACCAACAGGATCAACCGTATCGTGGGAGACAGAAAAGGGGTGGATGCTAAAGCCAGCAAAAGCAAAACTCTCACCTGTGCTAAAATAAACAAGGTCATCCACCTTACCAAGCCGGGCAACGGCAGCCTCATAGGTGGGACGGTTGAGGAGGAGCGGAATACCATACCGGCGCGCCAAAATGCCAGCGCCCTTGATATGATCATTATGTTCGTGGGTGATGAGTATTGCCACAACCCTCTCCAGAGAAAGAGAAAGCTCCTGACAACGCCGAGCCATCTCCTTACCTGAAAAACCAGCATCAATGAGCAGAGCACTACCACCGGCCTCAACGTAGGTGGCGTTGCCCTTGCTGCCACTGCCCAACACGCAAAATTTCACGACAAACGCCCTTTTTTACATCTTTGTTTCAGGAATTGAATACTTCAAGGCAGGCACAAACAGAATCAATAGCCATCTCCCCCAAAGCTGTATGAACAAACAAATCACTGGAACCACTGACACCAACAAGATCTCCAGTAGCGCCAATAAGGGGAAATGAGCCAGCACAAGATCCCTTTTCATTTCAGTCCAACCAAACTCTCCGCCTGCTGCAGCAATAATACAATGAGCTGAAGTAAAGGTCTTGCCTGATTTCTCATCAAAGAGAAAGAATCTGTAGTTCACCTTCTTCAGCATGAGTAGGTGTACTCAAAAAAAGAAGCAAAATAGCGACAAGTTGTACTGAAATGTTCCATTTCATGATAGATTCTCAACATATAGTCTATTTTCAGTATAGACCTCAAAGATATCTTTAACTTTTTTTATAGTTTACCCTTCAGCAAACTGCCACCTTTTTTGACAGTTCCTGTCACTTGTTTAAGAAGGATTATTTTCATGAAAACATCAGCACCAACATCGGTTCAGACCAGAAAAATTGACCGTCTTGCCAGCCAACTCCTTGATCTTGAGGATGAACTCAACTCTAATATTCCTGCCACCATATGGATCAGTGATCTCCACGGTGCCGGTGACCGCTTCAAGTCGATTCTCCGTGGCCGCTTTGGTATGTTGTATCAGACCTGCCGTGAAGCCCTGCCCAAGACCTTTAGCCACGACAAGATCCAATACCTCACCAGGGTCATTCGTAAACGAAGCTTCCTGGAAGACGAAACCATCCGTATGGACAGGCAGGATGTCATCTTCTGCATGGTGCAGATCCTTAAATATAAACTGGCCAATATCCGGTCGCCAGTACGAAGCATCTTTCTGCCTGAATTTCAAAATACCATTGAACGGCTAATCAACGGCCTACCAGTACCCGACTCAGTCTTTGAAGAGGAGATCCTCACAGATCGCCTCATTGCCCACCTTGCCCACTCTGTACGACAGGTGTTGCTTGATCATATTCTTGTCCTGGGTGATGTCTTTGATCGTGGTTCTCAACCAGACAAAATCCTGCGCATCCTCTCATCGCCAGCCTATGCACCTCTGGTAGATTATGTCCTGGGCAACCATGACATCTTGTGGCTGGGGGCTGCTGCAGGAAATCGTTCCCTCATTGCCGAGGCCATCCGCATCACCTGTCGCTATGACAATTTTGATCTCATGGAACGGCTGGGTTTTGACACTAGCAAGCTGGCAGATTTTGCGGAAAAGACCTACCCGGTCGGCAAAATCAGCGGCACATTCAAGGCCAAGACCGATAAGGGCTTGAGCATGGAAAAAGCGCTGACCCTTATCCAGTTCAAGCTTGAAGAACAAACTATTAATGACCACCCAGAGTATGACATGACGTCACGTCTCTGGCTGGAGCGCTTAGTTGTCCTGCTCGAGGAAAAATCAACCAACCTCAACGACCACCACTTCCCCACCCTGAACCCGACCAGTCCTGGTCAGCTCAGTGCTGAGGAGCAGGAGGTCATCGACGACCTGGAGCAACAATTCATCTCCAACCGCCGGCTACAACGCCTGCTCTCCTATTTGTTCAAGCAGGGAAAAACCTACCATGCCCATAATAATGCCCTTAACATCCATGCCCTGGTTCCAGCCACTGCTGATGGCGAGTTTGAAGAATTTAATGGTCGTAAGGGTAAAATTCTCCTTGATTACATCCAAGGGGTGATCCGTCGGGTGGGAGAAAAATATCTGGCTGGCAAACCGCAACAAAAGGATGATCAGGATCTCTTTTTCTATCTCTGGTGTGGGCCACGCTCACCTTTTTTTGGCAAACATGCCATGAAGACATTTGAGCGCTACTTCCTGTGCGACAAAAAAAGTCACGCAGAGCGCACCCTCTATTGGAAATCAAACCTGCAGACCGAGGCCTTTAAACAAAAGCTGAAAAACGAGTTTGGGGTTAAAAGGGTCATTTTCGGACATACACCAGTAGATTACAGTAAAGGCAAACAAATGGCCTCGCCAGACGGAGTGGCCATTAATGTTGATGGCGGTTTTGCTGAGGCCTATTACGAACGAGGCCATGCCCTAGTGCAGACCCCCCACCAACTATATGGCATCATTCTGCCCACCCCGGACGAGATGAAGGAGGCAGAGGAAAAACTAGAATCCGCCCCCCTGGATATTGAGCATATTGATGAATTCCGCCAACCAATGAAGGTAAAGGACACAGCAGAAGGAGCCTTCCTGCAAGAAAAATGTCAGCAACTCATGCAACAAATACGGGATTTAGGGCAGACAGGTGGCAGTAATCAGTAGTCAGAAAACAATCAGGAATTTTATAATACTTTGCCAGCGAAGCTGATGAACTCGTAAAAACTTCAATACCCACCGCCAGGGCGCCAAGACGCAAAGGTTTCACTACCTAGATTCAAAACACAAAACTTTGCGCCTTAGCGTCTTGGCGGTTCAAAAAACAGTTTTTATAAACCCATCAAAGCCGAGAGTTAACGATGAAACACGAAAGCACCATGGAAATAAACTACGGCATGGAGATTGTCCGTGCCACGGAGATCACCGCCCTGACCACTGCCCGCCAGCAAGGCTTGGGAGATCAGGATGAGATCCTCAATCAGGCCAGAGAGGCAATCAGTAAGGCCTTAAATCGCTTGCAGATTAATGGCACGGTCATCAATGACCGCTTTCGCAATCGCCAGGAAACGTCCCTATTGCCAGAGAAACTGGGCAAGGGTGGCCCTGATATGGATCTTATGGCTGTAGCATTAGAAGGTCATCATGCCGCCGCAGAGGGACGTAATAACGCCACCTCATATGCGGTTATTGGCCCACCGGGATCCATCCAATCGGTACCCAATCTCAATATGCATAAAATCGTCGTTGGCCCCCAGGTTGGCGAGGTTATTGATATTAACCAATCACCTACGGTGAATATTAAACGGGTAGCGCGAGCCTTAGGCAAATACACCGAAAATGTCACGGTGTGCATCCTTAACCAGGCCTGGCACCAACGCCTCATCCGTGAGGTTCGGCTAAGTGGGGCCCGCATCAAGCTCATTGAAGAGGGGGAGATATCCGGATGCCTGGCCGCCATCACTGGCGAAAAAGCCGACATCTATATTGGTGAAGGCTATGCCCCGGAAGGAGTATTGGTGGCAGCAGCCATCAGCTGTCTGGGTGGCTATTTTGAGGGAAAAATATTTTACAGCAATAACCAGGAACGCCAGGAAGCAAAAGGATATGGTTTCATGGAGAAGGATAAGGTCTTTCGTCTCGAGGATCTTGTCCGCCCTCGACAAGTATCCTTTGCGGCCACCGGCATCACAGACGGCGAATTCCTTGAAGGAGTTCGTTTCACCCCCAACGGTGCCATCACCCGCTCCTTTGTGGCTCGAGCGGCAACAAGAACCTACCGTAATATTGAAACCAGGCACTTCTTTGACCATAAACCGGTGTTTTGATAACTACAGTTGCTCGTTACCAGTTACCAGTTACCAGTTACCAGTTTACGAAATTTCACAACGGAACATTTCCCCACTGACAACTGATAACTGTAGTTATACCCCAGTATGACCAAAACCGCCGCTGCTGCGTTGGGTATCGTCTAATTCAGCAACCAGCTGTAAATCAGCTTGGCAGACCGGTGCCAGGATAAGTTGGGCGATGCGGTCACCACGTTGGATGGTGAAGGGAACATGACTGAGATTGATAAGGCCGATCTTCACCTCACCTCGATAATCAGCATCAATGGTGCCAGGACTGTTAACCACAGTGACACCATGCTTGACAGCCAGGCCGGAGCGGGGGCGAACCTGCATCTCATAGCCGTCCGGAATGGCCACGGCAAAGCCACTAGGGAGCAAGGCAATCTCTCCTGGTGCCAGGGTCATAGGGGCGCTAATGGCAGCATGTACATCCATACCTGCCGCCTTTGCCGACTGATAGACAGGTAACTCAAGATCCACCCCAGTCTCTGCATCAAGCCACTTTATGGGCAATTGCACACATTTCATCTATCACTCCTGTTAGTAGCAATTTACTGAGTAAATTAACCCAATACCGACCAATCAACCTCATTTCCAGCAATGGGCCCAAAGAGGGTAGCATGGAGGGGGCGACTGAAGAGAGTGTGACCAAGTTCGGCCACCTCTGCCATAGTAACCTTATTAAACTCTGCCATTACCTCGTCAAGGCCCACCTTGCGCCCAAAATACAACTCGTTTCGGGCATTGCGAGTCATGCGGGCCTCAAGATTTTCGGCTGACAGATAGAGACTGGCCCGGGCATAATCAAGGGTGCGGGCAAACTCATCTTTGGAATAACTGGCTATATCGCCACAACTGGCCAGTTCAGCGCCAATCACAGCCAAGGATTCCATAACATTTTCCGGCGCTACCCCACAGCTGATGCCAAACATTCCACAATCAATATATGACTCAATAAAAGTACTGATGGAATAGGCCAGCCCCCGTTGTTCACGTATCTGCTGAAAGAGACGTGAGCTCATATTACCGCCCAGCAAAATATTGAGCAGCACCAGCTTAAAACGCTCCTCAGAGGTCACCTCCATACCATCAACGCCAATGATGAGCTGCACCTGTTCCAGAGGTTTGGTCACCACCTGCTTATGGCCAGGGCGATCACCTCGCGGTGCCTGTCGTTGGGGGCCGAGGCCAGTTGCCAGGCCATCGGCAAAATAGGGGGCCAACAACTCACACACCTCATCATGATCAGCACGCCCGGCACAGCTGATTAACACCTTATCTGCCCGGTAGCGCTCACTGAGATATTCGGTAAGCATGGCACGATCCGTATTGGCGACAATGTCTGCCGGGCCAAGGATGCTACGATGTAAGGAATGCTCCCCCCAAAAACCAGCCTCAAAGATCTCTCCCACCATATCTTCAGGTGTATCCTCAGCCATGGCGATCTCCTGCAAGATCACCTGCTGCTCCCGGTTGATCTCCTCTGGCGCAAAGGAGGAATAACGAAACATCTCACCCAGCACCTCCACCAAATCGGTAAGCTGACTATGCAACACAGTGGAATAGAGACAGGTGGTATCCTTGGAGGTAAAGGCATTTGCCATGCCACCAAGGCGATCAAGATCTGTGGCCAGTAACCTGGCCGAACGAGTCCGGGTACCCTTGAAGAACATATGCTCCAAAAAATGAGAGATACCGTTACAGGAAGCATCCTCATCGCGGGAGCCAACATCGATCCAGACACCTAAGGAGGCGGTGTGGACATGGGGAATGGTCTCGCTGACCACGCGTACACCGTTACTGAAGGTTGTTTTTTTATACATAGAAACGACGGTTTACGGTTTACGGTTTACGAAAAAGATATCCCAGCTAGTGGGCAATCTAC
>JAOZSN010000008.1:0-1482 GCA_029939635.1 Deltaproteobacteria bacterium | reverse complement strand
ACGGTTTACGGTTTACGGTTTACGAAAAAGATATCCCAGCTAGTGGGCAATCTACAACATGAATCTTCACAAAAGGTCAAAGGCATTTTCAATATGTTCAATGTCGATATCAGCTCCGAGGAGGATGCCAACCACATCAAAACGCATGGCCTGGTCATGACCGCCATTTCGGATGAGATATTCCTGGGCAGCACGACTTACCTGCCGCATCTTCCGAGCATCCACCGCCTCAAGGGGTGAACCGAAAGCCGTAGAACTACGCGTTTTCACCTCAACAAAGACCAGGGTATCATCAGCACGGGCAATGATATCAATTTCCCCACTTTTCAGGCGAACATTGCGAGCAATAATCTTTAGACCCTTATTTTTCAAAAAGGTAGCGGCCAACTCTTCTCCCTGCTTACCCTTGGCCAACCGTTGCATGGTCATCAGTTTCCCCTCACCAGACGCAGAAATAAATTCCGCAAAAAAATTAGGGCACAATAGGACAGACACTATACCCGTCCCACCCTATTTTGCCCATCATTTACGCATTATCATCTGACTACTGACCCGGATCATTTCCCAGCAGATATTTGCAGAACTTTAAATTTTAGTATATTGATACACTATCGTCTTTTGCCTTTATTATTATTTGTTTACTCACGAATCCCATGCAAAACAAAATACTCGCTGCCCTGCTTATCTTCTCCCTCGGCTACGGAAGTGGCCTATTGACCATGGTAGTCAGACAACAACCCACGCCAACTCCTGTTGCAACCTTACAACCACCAGTAGCCAAGGCACACCAAGACCCCAAGACCCCACACCAACCGACCCTTTCACCAGACCAACGGACACGTATCTTCAGTCAAAGCATGTCAGAAGAGAGCCCATCCCAACCAGAATCACTCTTCTGGCAGGCCATGGCTCTGGTACAGCACAAGTTGGCAGGTGATTCTATGGATATTGACGAAATAGCTATGGGCCGCAATGCCATAGACCATCTTAGCACTGATGAACTGGAGAATATCATCAGAAGTTACACCAAGTTAGCACCCCACGACTACCCGCCGGGTGTGGATGTGCGTGACTTTGCCAAACGCCTGGGAGAACTCTACTACCGCAGCCCCCAGGATGAGGAGGTGGACAGCGCAGAGGTAAGCGAATTCGTCGAATTTGACAGCCAGGTAGCAACCAACAATATGGTAAAGGAACCACAAGAAAGTTTCAGCAATGACACCCAGCGTATCTACGCCAGTTTCGACACCTCAAATTATGACAAGAATAGCGTCATGGTCAAATGGAGCCGCGTAGACTCCCCCGAGGTACTCATCTACGACAAATATGCCATCAACACCAGCACCAATCATAATTACATCTGGCTAGAACGCCCAGACGGCTGGGATAGTGGCGACTACATCTTGACAGTCTTCTCCCTGGAAGGCAACCTCCCCCCCGTGGCCGCTGGCGCGTCGCGCGTGGGGGACCGGCCCCCCCTTC
>JAOZSN010000001.1 GCA_029939635.1 Deltaproteobacteria bacterium | reverse complement strand
TCAGAATGGCAGGTACAGTTGTGAGTAATGAAAAAGAGCAAGGGCAAGAACTGGCTGTTCTTCGGGCGCGAGTGGCAGAGTTAGATGCTGCTACTATGCCCGTTGCAGGGCTGCGTTTGGACGAGAATCGTCTCTGGCAGGCCACCTTTGATGCGGTACAGGATGTCCTGTTTGTTATTGATCGCGAATTTACCGTTATCCTTGCTAATCAGCAGGCACGGGACGCTTTTCCCCATCTCGATATTATTGGCCAGAAATGTTTCCGCATCTTTCATAACGATGAGCATCCTTTGTCAGGTTGTCCTGGGTGTAAGGTTTTTCATACTGGTCGAAAGGTTTCGGTGGAACGCCAGGAAATGGCCCTTGATGGCAACTGGTACGAGGTTTCTGCCTATCCTATTAAAGATGCAGGCGGCTTTGTTTGGCAGAGCTTACATATCTTTCGTGATTTGTCGCGTGAGCGTGAGTTGACTGAGCGTCTCAGCCAACTTGAGACCCGTGATGCCCACACATCTCTGCTCAATATGCGCCACTTCAATGAGATATTTCATCGTGAATTTGAGCTGGCCAGTCGCCGTTACTCAGACCTTGTTTTGCTGGTTATAGAGCTTGATGAGTTGAAAAAGGTGAATGAGCAGTGTGGTCTGCAGTTTGGAGATTTTATCATCAAGGAGTTTGCCCATGAGTTGCAGGAGCGGGTACGCCACACAGATGTCTGCGCTCGTCTTGGCGGCGAACGGTTTGCTGTCTTGTTGCCTGATGCCAATTTACAGGAGGGGGAGATGATAGCCCGTAATATCCATGCCATGGCCGAAAGTCATATCTATGAAGATTCCAGCTGTCGCCAAGTTACGGTGAGTATTGGTTTGGCCTCTTTGAAAGACCATGAAGCGGGCAGTATGGATGATTTCTTTTTCTTTGCTGAAAACTCCATGCGCTCTGCCAAACGGGGTGGACGAAACCGTATTGTTATCTATGATGCGGAGCATCTGATATAGCGCTCCTGTTCCCTAAAGAATAACTGAAGTAAGTTTGCCGTTTGATCCTTTATACGCTTTATGCTGGCAGATCATGTTACGACCTCGTTTCTTTGCAGCATACAGAGCCTTGTCTGCTGCCTTGATCAGCAGCTCAGATGAAGAATGCGATGTTTTGAGCCAGGCCGGATGCATCTCGGCAATGCCAATACTTGCAGTAATGTGGACATCCCTTTTGATGATGTCACCTCTGGAATTTCTGATCACCACTGGATATCGCTGGATACGGCTACGGATAAATTCAGCCAGTTTCATGCTGCTTTCATCGTTATAAAAGGGCATGATAATAGCAAACTCTTCACCACCATAGCGGGTGGCAAAATTGGTATCACTGCCGCGAACATTGCCGCCGCTGGTTGCCTTTTTGATGATTGCTCCCACTAAGGACAGAACTTCATCCCCCACCAGATGACCGTAATTATCATTGAACATCTTGAAATGATCAATATCAATCATCAGCAGGAAAAGTCCTTCCGCCCTGGCGGGTTCGCAAAAGTCCTGCAGGTAATCGTCAAAGGCACGGCGGTTGCCCAGGTTGGTGAGTTGGTCAGTTTTACTTAAATCATCAAGTATTTTGGCATCCTCTTCCATTAAGTTGACCAGGGAGGCAAAGGCCGCTTTTAATTCATGCACCATCTCCTTTGGTGTTTTATTTGACTCGATAGTATTAATCGTCAGTTTTTCCAACCTGTCTACTTCACCTAATTGTTTCCCGGAGACGGACTGAAAATGGGTTATGAGGGCGCTGGTTTCCTCAATGGCTTTTTGAAGCTCTTTGATGTAGGGGGCATTGATGATGCGATCCATACCCTTTGTTATTTTTACAAAGGAGGCAGGAGTATAGGTCTTGCTGGATATGGCTCCATACAGAAGCTCCTGCATTTGCTGCTGCTGTTCACTATTGAGGTCTGGGCAGTTTTGCTTGCCAAAGAGGCAGTGGAAGAGGGAGTTCCACCCTGGGATGCTGGGGAAGGACTGTTTTGTTAAGAAGGCTTGGAGCTTCTTGTGGGAGATTTCTTTTACCATCCTTTTAATTTAGCAGAAAAAGAATGGAGACAAAAGATGAAAATTACAGAAAATGGGCGGTATAAAAAATGACAGAGAATCAAAATATTCGCTAGGATTTTTAAGTACCATTTTTAAAGATCTACTCTTTTAATGGCGAGGTAGCTATGGCGGAAATTGAAAAGCTTTCTGATCTTGATAGTGACGTGACGGTCTATAAAATTTCAGGGGAGTTACTGGGTGCTAAACTCCTTACCCTTACTGAGCGATTTTTCGCTAACAACCCTATCCCGCTGGTTTTATTTGATGTTACCCAGGCCTCAGTGGGTAACATAACCGTTGAGGATTTTTAAAATAATATTGCCATTGGTTTGCGCAACAGGCCAAAGCGACCGGTGGGTAAGAGTGCCGTGCTGGTGAGCGGCACCATGGAGTATGGTATGGCCCGGTTGTATGAATTACTCAGTGGTGGCTGGAATGAAGATATCGAGGTCGCGGTTTTTGACTCCCTTATTGATGCGTGCATCTGGTTGACCAGTCAGTCATACACCGCTCCACTCTCTACGGCAAAGGTAGATGCTTAGCTGACCTGTTCCAGGCTTAGCTCTATCCTTTCTCGCTGCTGACGCAGATCCCTTATCTCCTGTAACCAATAATCACCAGTTCCCCAGTTGTTGACAACTGCAGGGTCAACTCCTCCCTGGGCTGCCTGGTGGGCACACCAGGCACAAAAATGGATGTAGCGCATGGCGCGCAGCGGTTCTATGAGGGCCAGTTGGCGTCGATCAAAGGCTTGAAACGTCTCATAGCCTTCCAAAAAAAGTTCAATTTCGTAAAGACATTCATGGTGATACCCAGGCAGCATCATCCAAAAATCTTGTACTGCCGGGCCATTGGCCATGTCATCAAAGTCAAATAGAAAAAAGGATTCTCCAGGGCGATAGATGATGTTGCCAAAATGGCAGTCTCCATGGATACGGCAGAGAGGGGTATTGCTAAAGAAAGGGGTAATCAGGGTCAAGAGGCTGGATGTCTCTTGGGCATAGGCATCTCGAATCTCTGCCGGGATGAAGTTACCTTTGAGTAGGTTTGCTACCTGTTGGGTGGTGATATCATCTGGTTTCAAGGTAACCCTAGTTGAGCATGGTTTACGGGCTCCAGCACGGTGCAGTCGGCCTAAGAGATGGCCAAATTCAACCCACTGATCTTCCGTTAACTCGTCTAAAAAACGGCCACCTTTTTTGGGGAAGATGGCAAAGGTGATACCATTACTTTGGGCCAGGGTATGATCGTTGGTGAGACGAAAAGGGGCAATGACTGGAAGGTCAAGGTCTAGCAGTTCTCTGGTAAACTCATGCTCTTCCTCCAGGGCTGCCGGTAGCCAACGGCCAGGACGATAGAATTTGGCAATGACCGTATCACCATTTTCCAAGACAATCTCATAGACTCGATTAATATATGAATTAAGGGGACGGCAGATAGCCGTGCTCGGCAGGCCAAGGCCCTGCTCCACGGCCTCCAGAACTTGATGCGGTTGTAGATCACTAAAGGATGTGTCTGTGCTGGAAAAGGAATCTATCACGCGCTAATGACCTTATAATAGCGGCCATAGGCGCAGCTTTTACATAAATTTTTACCGCCTTTTTCGATGGCGCGCATATCTTGCACCCAATCCCCACAACCATCGCATTGCACACGGCCTAAGGGGCGGCCCGGCATATCCTCTTCGGGGATGGTAATTTTAACCTGTTCGATCTTAAATAATTCCTCTTCCGGCATGATACGGTAGGCTTCCAGCTGCTGCTGGTATTTGTTGCCTACTATATCAGGCATGTATTTTTTGGCCAGTTCTCGCGATTCTTCTAAGGCTGTGATACGCACGGCCTTACCTGTTTCTAGATTCACAAAGGTGGCGGCCATGATGCCGTAGTCGAGCCATTTTAAGGAACGCTTGCCAAGGGAACATCCTGTCACTGATTGGATAGCGTCAGTGGCGCACCTGTCAATTTCCACCAGGACATAAAATTTTTTCCGGTCAACACCCCGGGGTTCGTTAATGTCAATTTCACGTAGACCAATGATGGACATACGAACACCAATGACCTGTCCGGCACAGATATGACCATGTATTTTAGTAGATCTTTCTAATAATTCTTCAAATGTTTCTTCCATTATTTTCTCCCAATAATAATATCATTCCCTGACCCCGGCAGTCAAAAACCGCGCGTCTCATTGGGCCAAAGTATAGTATGTAATTGTAACTGCAGGCGAACAGGGATCTGGTCTGATAATATCCATTCCGCCAGCTCATTGGGGGCCAGGCGGCCTGCCACCGGCGAAAAGAGTAGTGCTGGTCGTCTCTGTTGTTCTCCTTGGATCTCGCAGAACAGGACATGGGTCTTTAGGAAATCCACGGCCCAGTCATAGTCACTCCGGGAGCTCAAGACAAATTTGAGTTCATCTTGGGGACTCAGCATTTCCAGGTTGCGTAGCCGCATTTCTTCTGCCATACCAGAATCAGGACATTTTATATCCATGATTTTGATCACCCCGGTGGGGACTTTTTTCAGACTGACACTGCCATTGGTCTCCAGAAGAACCAAGCGGTTTTCAGCCAGCAGTAGGTTCATTAGGGGATAGACCGCTTCCTGGAGCAGCGGTTCACCGCCAGTAATTTGCACCAGGCTGGCTGGGTAGGTGCTAGTAAAATGCAAGATCTCCTGCAGATCCACCGAGCGTCCCTTTTCCTTATAGGTATATTGGGCATCACAGTAACTGCAGCGTAGGTTACACCCGGAAAGACGGATGAATACGCAGGGGTAGCCAGCATAGGATGACTCCCCCTGGATGGAGTGGAAGAGCTCAGAGATCAGTAAATTTGTGTTGGACTCAGGCACCACGATAGATTACACCCGAAGTAGGGGTCTCTCCAACCATGACTGAATAGAGGGCGTAGCGCTTATCTGAAAGTGGATCCTGAAGTTTATCAAAGATATAGACAGCAATGTTTTCTGAGGACGGATTTATATCAAGAAAGGCAGGATGTGTGTTGAGATCACGGTGATCCAAGGTGTCCATCACTTTTGCCACGGCATTTTTGACGGTGCGAAAATCAACACCCATGCCAAGGGGGTCAAGCTCTGTGGCACGCACGGTTACTTCAATATTCCAGTTATGACCGTGGGGTTTTTCGCAGTCACCTGGGTAGTCACGGAGATGATGACCGGCGGAAAAATGGGTTTGGATAAAGATATCAAACATAAAGGCTCCATATTTTTCTTTTTTTATCTTGTCGATTAAGAAAGTTTTTGTCATGTTGTGGCGATTGCCAGTAGTATAATTATTTCCCTGGCAATCGTCACTAAAAATAAAGAAACAGAGAATTAAAGAATTTAAAGAAATAAAGAAGGTTGGGAATGGATAATACAGCGTTTCTGCCAGTCTCTATTCCTCTCTTTCTTTACTTCCTTTTTTCTGCTTTTAAAGGAGTCTCCCCATGGCTGAAATAGCGCCGTTCCGCGCAGTTCGTTTTAATCCCACCAAGATTGATAAGATGGAAGATGTGGTTTCACCGCCCTACGATGTAGTCGGTCCAGAGGCCCAGGCTGCCTTGGAGTCAAGAAACAAGTATAATATGATCCATCTTGATCTCACCAAATTTGGTGGTACTGAGATCAGTGATAGCCGCTATGAGGGTGCCAAAGACACCTTTGCTGCCTGGCAGCAGGAGCAGGTTCTTATTCGCGATGAGGAGCTGGCCATTTATCTCTATACCACCGACTATACCTTGCCCAATGGTAAGAAGTGCCGGCGTAAGGGGTTCACTGCCATGGTGGGGCTCCACGAGTTTAATGAAGGGGTGGTTAAGCCCCATGAAAAGACCTTCCGTGGGGTAACCGATGATCGTTTGCGTCTCATTGATACCTGTCAGGCCCAGTTTAGCCAGATTTTTTCCTTGTACCCAGATAGCCAAGGTGAGGTGATGGCTCTACTTGAGGGTGCATGTCCCGCCGATCCTCTCTATCAGGTGGCGGATCAGGATGGCTGTGTCCATTCCATCTGGGCTGTGACCAATAAAGATGTTATCTGTAATGTGCAGAATTTTTTCAAGGATCGGTCAGTCTATATTGCTGACGGTCATCATCGCTATACCACCTCCCTGCGTCTACGTGAAACCATGATCGAACGCCATGGCTCAGTGGCTTTGGATAGCCCATATAATCATATTATGATGTACCTCTGTCCCATGGAGGATGAGGGCTTGTCAGTGTTGCCTACCCACAGGTTGGTGCATTACCCGGGCGAGATCTCCGCTGCTGATTTGGTTGACAAACTTGGACCATATTTCGCGGTGAAGGAGCTTGACAGTGGCAGTCGAGAGGAACAGATAGCTGCAGTATTGGCCAGCATGGATGATGAGTCTGGTAGGCAGACCAGCTTTGGTATGTATTTGCCATCCTCAGACCGTTGTTTTCTGTTGGGCCTCAATGAGGGAGCTTTAGAAAAAGCCTTGGGATTAGGGCAACACGAGGCCCTGCGGTGCCTGGATGTGGTGGTGCTTTCGGATCTCATTATTGAGCATCTATTGGGGTTGTGCCATGACAAGTGTGATGATGAGGATCTCATTTTTTATTTTAGTGATCCAGATGCTGCCTTGGATGAGGCTGTCAAAGAGTCGGCCAGAAATAGCGAGATTTGCCCCATCCTTTTTCTTATGAACCATACCCCGGTGGAGCAGGTGAAACAGGTAGCTGATAAAGATCTCTTTATGCCTCATAAGTCCACCTATTTTTATCCTAAGGTTCTTACCGGCCTGCTTATGCAGAAGATAGTCTCCGAAGAACAACTTGGCTGATGACTTTGGGGACATAACGCACGATACCCTGCTTGGTGGCAGGCTCATCTGCTGCCAGCACCGCCAGGGCTACCGCTTCTCCATTGATGCTATTCTGCTGGCTCGTTTTTCTCTGCTGCGCCCTGATACCTCTGTTCTTGATCTCGGGGCAGGTAGTGGTGTTGTTGGTATTCTGGCTGCTTTTTTGCAGCCTTCCATTTCCCTTACTTTCTATGAGTTGCAGCCTTCCCTGGTTGCACTCATTCGCCGCAATATCACTGAAAATAATCTTATGTCGCGTTGTATAGTGGTGCCTGGCGATGTCCGGCAGCGCCAGGGACTACAGCCTGAATCTATGGATTTGGTGGTGTGTAATCCTCCTTACGGCAAATTGCATTCAGGGCGTCTTAACCCTGGTTCTGAACAGGCTATTGCCCGTCATGAGTTGCAAGGCACGCTGGTTGATTTTGTGCAATGCGCAGCCTTCAGCGTTAAGAACAAAAGTCGGGTAGCCTTTGTCTATCCTGCCCGCCGGTTACCATTTTTGCTCTCCACCCTACAGCAGTTTCGTCTGCAACCTAAACGATTACGCCTGGTGCACTCCTACCCTGGCAGTGTGGCTAAATTGCTCTTGGTGGAGGCGGTAAAAAATGGTGGTGAGGAGCTGGAGGTGTTACCCCCTCTCTTTATTTATCAGCAGAAGGACGGGGAGTATAACGAGGAAACAGCAGAAATGTTGGGCCTCTTTTAGTTGACCAAGTCAGCCCCTCTTATCCCAATAAATCACTTAGGATCGGGTGTAATTTTTTGCGGGAAATAGCTAAATTTCCTTGGCTATAATAGGAAATAATCCCAAAACTTGGTTCGTTAATTTCAGCAGTGACAATGGTGTTGAGTTCTAATCCTTTGGCCTGCATCTCATTCAGCAATGTATCATGCATCTCCTGGTTGGTGGCGTAGATCACCAAGTCTCTTTTGAAATCAGGGTCAGTATAGGCATTCATGGCTAGCAGCACCTCTAGCCCCCTCTCAATAGCAAAATCAACAAAGGCCTTGGCAAGATCAGGGTCACGCTTGGTCCATTTTTTAACAGGCATTAATACCGAACCAATACCGCAGGCTGCTTCACCTAATTGCCACTGCTTGTAATCTTTGCGTAGGAGATCAGTGGTGGAAAGGGATTCCACATTAAATTTTTCTTCCTGTACCGTGTTGAAAAAATGGTGCTGATCAGCAGCAAATATGGGGAGAAGGAGTTGGGCTGCCTCATTATCAGCAGGTGTCACGCGTCCAGCCTCTGGGACCAGGTTTACCGTATCCAGCAAAATGGTGCCCAGGAGCAAGGTGGCTATTTTTTTATCTAATAATGCCGAGTCGTTTTTGTTGATCTCCTGGCTCACCAGGGTGGCAGTGGAGCCCACCATTTCAATGATACGTGGTTGGGCTGTTTGATAGAGATTTTCATCCACATGATGGTCAAGAATAGCCACTACCTTTTCGCTGAAATCAAGGTTTACTGCCAGTTTGTTATGATCCACCAGTACCAGTTTGCCATTGGCAGCCATAATCGCTGCTAGATCTATTTCATCAAAGAAGATAACCTCTTTAAGGTTAATGCCTGCCTTATTAAAGACATAGACCGCCTCGGTGCGCAGTTTAAAGTCGGCGCGAGGGATGGGCATGACCGGGATATAGTGCTGATCACTCTGCTGGTTCTCAGAGGCCAGGAAATAGGCATAGGCCAGAGATGATGCCATGGAATCTAGATCAGCTGCCTCATTACCAATAACTATGGTTTTGGCGGAAGAATCGGCTAAAAGGTCACGGCAGGAGGCAAGATATGTTTGGAAGGATGGGGTGCTCATATTTGTTTTCTATCTTGTTAGTATAGTAAGGCAAGTCGGGCTTGCTTTGCGGCCATTTCCAGGTCGGCAAGAAAATTAAAAACCGTATCCAGGAAGGAAAACCAGTGGTGGGTGGAAGTATGAAGTGCTGTTGAGTAGTTCATGATATTCAAGACGCTCTGAATTTAAAACAGTCCAAAAACGCCGTTTGGGGTGTACACCAGGAAGCGATAATAGGTCTCACCCATGAGGACAATGTCGGTACCCCTTATTGTTTATGACGCAGAAGTGAAACTTAGCTTATCTGTCAGCGGAGATACTGTTACTCGTGCCCTTAATGCCATGGGTTACACCTACAAAAGGCCAAGCAAAACCATTCCAGCTAGAGCTCCGAACAAGAAAGAAAAAGCAGCAAGGGTTCAAGCTATGATTGAAGAGGTTAGGGCTATCCTTTTCAAGGGAGATACTGAAATTTATGCCCTTGACGAATCACACTTTTCAACCGAACCTTATCTGGTTAGAGGTTGGTTAAAAAAAGGTGGCCACCACAAAATAGAGACCAGCTACAAAAGAGAAAGTCTCACATTCTTTGGGGCCTTAAATCTGGTGACATGGAAATTCTACTGGAAGGAGGCATGTGTGGCATTATAATGAAAAATGGCTACCAAACTCAATATCATTCAACTTTAAGACATATGCTGATATTTTATAGATATTTATGAGGTTTAGCTTGTTACCCGCTTAAACATCGAACGTTTCTTGCACTGTATGGATGCACCCTTAAAACCAGTATATTTGCTGGACAAAGGTAAGCCACGCCAAGTAATGGGCGAGCGTGTATACCATATTAATATGGTGCAGCATTATCATAATGACGAGGGAGAATCATTTCGCCATTTCAGGATTGTCTTGGATTGTCAGGGGATTAAGAGGATAGAGCCCGTGACATGTCCAGTTTAGTTCAAGACTAGACAGGGGGGAGAGATCGATCAATTAGCCAGTATTTTTTTGTCTGCGTTGAGACCGGTATTATCCTTTTTTTGTGATATTTGGAATTTGATACTCTGGATCTTTTCGCCCTGCAGGGGAAGGGCAATGACTGGAAGTTGATTCAGGCTTTGTTGGAAGACAACCATTTGTTGCGGGGCATACGGCTGGCCTGGTGTTTTACTGGCAACTTTGGCTGCAGGAGTTGATTTCTTAGGAGGAGTCTTCGCTGCAGGGGCAGCAGGCTTGGTTTTGGATGGCGTATTTTGAGCCACCACCGGAACCACAGCAGCAGCTGGGGCAGCAATGCTGATTCCTGCTTTTTTTGCCTCAGCTTTTGCCGCAGCCAAAGACTTACTAGCCCGCTTGTTTTTTGGCTCAAGGGATAACCCTTTTTCGTAGGCTGGGATAGCCTTGGCCGGTTGGTTAAGTTGGACATACATATCTGCCATTCCAAAATAACCCTTGGCGTATTTAGGGTCGAGCTTTGTAGCAATTTTATAATGCTTCAAGGCGTCTTTATATTTACGAAATCGTTCCATTGAGTAGGCATAGGTAAAATTGATCACTGGATCATTAGGACAATCTTTCAAGCCCTGTTTGGTCAGTTCACGCTTACGAAGCATGTCCCGTTCCTGACTAATTTTTTTACGCACAGCAAGGCAATCTGCTCCCCAGGCCTGGGGAGCGAGTATAGCTACAATCAAAAGGGTAAGTACAGTATTTTTCATAATGCTAATATCTAATAATGAATGTCGAAGGATGGAAGTTATCCAATTAGATAAAGTGCCGCCCTTCGATATTCTGTGGTTCCTTGGTAATGTTTATCTTCTAGTCAACATTCTGGCGACACTAATGCGGAGCCGATCAATGGCTCGGGCGAGGGAGCCAATTTCATCTTTACTCTTAATGGGGACTGGTTGATCAAGGTTTTTACCTAAACTGATCTCACCAGTCCTTTCATTGAGTTTCTCCAGTGGTTCAACAACCCCTTTCTCCAGCCAGATACCAATAAAAAACATGGTGAAAAGCAGACCACCAGCACCGATACCAAGGAGTATGAGAGCAGATTGCTTTGCCTGGGCAATGGCACCAGAGATAGGTATATAGATAACCAAGGTGGAGGCTATTTCTCCCATCTTCCAGTTATACCCTTGGGTAGAACCATAAATCTCTACCTGATCCTTGGGAGCATCAGCCGGGTCACCATGGCAGTTCAGGCATTTTTTATTATCAACCTTCATGGGAATGGCATGGTAGAAAAAATCAATGCCATTCTTGGTCATGGTGCCTTGCATCTCCTTCATTGATGGAGTGGTTTTGAAGCTTTTAATCATCTTCAGTTCATTATTGTCTGCACGGTTTGACTCCAAGAGGGGATTGGTGGAGGCATATTTGAGTACAAAGCCTGGCATGGTGTTGGTGAAATAATCAAAGGTCTTGCGCGTTGCCACAAAGCCAGACATGAGACTTGGATAAAAGCGATCTTTTTCAACAAGCTCAGAGATGAGGGGGGACTGATCTTTTTTATAGAATTGCCGTTGAGCCATGAGATATTTGAAAATAATCTCAGCTTTATTCTTTGCCTCATCCATGGCAGCCCGGCGACTGAATTCATAGCTGGACCAGCCCAAGGCAATGAGGGCCAACAGGCTCAAAATTCCCATCATGATCAAAAAACGTACCCTAATTCCCATGTATCCTTACCCTGTTATTAGTGAAAAAATATTTTGCTCAATGAAATTACACAACCAATTGATATTGTAGAAAACAAGATGCAGACTGTCAAGTAATGGTACTAAAACAAGCTGCTTGCAGAGTGTCGTAGTACAGTTTTGCAGTGAAAAAGGAGCATCTATTAAATTGTGCGAGATCTGCCGAGTTGCGACAAGGTAATTTTAAGGTGAAGGTGACCTGGTCAACAAAAAGTGGACAATTTTTCTCTATCAGGTCAAGGTTCCTGTTTTGTGTTTTGGAAGGCATTAATCTCATACGAGCGTGCCTTGGGGATTGAAATGGTAAAGGTGGTACCCATATCAGGGATACTGGTAACATCAATGTCACAGTTCATCTGGGAAAGCATTTTTTTGGATAGGGCTAGGCCAAGTCCTGTGCCTTTTTCCTTGGTGGTAAAGAAAGGTTTAAAGATGTCTTGCAGGGTCTCAGGCGGGATTCCGCAGCCATTATCCTTAATTTCTAAGAGGATATTACTGCTAAGAGCTCGCGAACTAATCAGTAACCGTGCCTCTGGGTTTTCTTGCATAGCATCCATGGCATTGGCCAGTAAATTCATGGTTACCTGTTGCAAAGCACGCCGGTCTACAAGAACCCATTCAGATCCTGGCTCAACGTCAACACTGATTCCTATCATTTTATCCTTCACACCAGAATAAGCGGCAATTAGTTGGGTATTATGCATGATAAAGTCAGAGAGATCCATGACCTCGTTCTTAGGACTTTCATACATATTGAAATTTTTGAATGATTTGAGCAGATGTTCAACGCGACCAATATCTTCAAAAATGCGATCAAAGTAGACTTTGATCTCCTTGGGAGAATAGCGGTCCATATTTTTATGCAAGACAGTGATGGCCATTTTGATGGAGTTCAGGGGGTTGCCGATTTCGTGGCGAATTCCTGAGAATATATAGCCAATATTATTCATACTCACTGCTGCTTCGGCAATAGAGTCCATGCGTTTTTGGTCAGTGATATCCTGCATAAGCACCGAAATATATTGGCCATTGGCAGGTTTGGTCAGACTGTAGCCAATAAAGCGTTCACCATGGTTTTCCACCGTTTTTTCTTCATGGTCTTCAGGAGATTCAAGTAATTGTTCAATGGCTGTCTGCAGCAGTCCATAGAACGCGTGGTAATCACAGTCTAGCTTGCTTAAGGCCAGTATTTCGGATGCCTGGGTATTGCAAAAGGCAATCTCTTCATGCTCGATATCGAGAAGAATAAGGCCGAGATGGATATTCTGGAGAATTTCCGGGAACAACTGGGCATCGTATTCTGGGTGGGGAGATGTTGCCATGGTAATCTCTAGAAAGGGGATAAGTCAGGGAATGAAGGTTAATTTATTGAAATCATGATAATATTTTTCTGTACAGTTGTCTAGGTGTCTGGGAAGGTTTGTTTGGCGGTTGTTTAAGCGTGGATCGAGGCTTAAATCATTGTAACCTATTGATATTATGGCGGCGCGCTCATTTGCTTTTTGCTTTTTCTGGTCAGCACTGGTTTGATAAATTAAATAAAACAGGTGCTTGCTCAGCAATTGGGTGGAAAAAATCTCTTTTCTCCTTTGAAAATTTGTTATAATGATAAAATGTTAAACGCATCTATTCTATAGATGAGAAAGAGTGATTGTCTTTTTGCACCTCCCAATTGCGGTCTGTTAAGTCGGCAAGTTGGGGGGAGAAGGCATCACACTGTATATTTCACGGGGAAAATTTCAACCATTTTTTTTGTTGTTTTACGGGTGACAGTGGTTGATCAAGATATTTTTTTGGGGGAGTAGGATGATTGCTAAGCGAGTTCATGTAAATAAAGAAAATTTGGCAGCGATAAAATGCCCACACTGCGGCATTATGAAGCTGATATCGGTAGTCAAATTTAAGGGTCATAAGCATTCCCTCAAGGTGAAGTGTACCTGTGGCGATAGCTTTTCTGCCTCCCTTGATTTCCGGGAGCGGTACAGGAAATCAACCAATATCGATGGGAAATATGCCAAACTAGATATGGATTTACGGCGGGTGGAGATGCAGGAGCCTAATCTTAAATGTAAGATTGCTGATCTCTCCCTCAGCGGACTGGCCTTGTCCATCTCAGGGGCCCACGACCTGCGTGAGGGAGATGATGTCATGGTGCAATTTATCTTGGATGACCAAGCAGGCACCAATATCAAGCGACGGGCCACCGTGCGTTCCATTGGTCAAGGCTTTGTAGGCTGTCAGTTTGCTGAGGCTGATTCGCCAGCTTATGATAAGGCCTTAGGGTTTTATTTGATGCCATAACTTGAGGTGTCAGGTTTCAGGACATGGCATAAAAAAAGCGACTGGAAAAATTCCAGTCGCTTTTTTTTTGTTTACTCGCGCCTAACTTCTGGTGTTAGTGATTTAGATTTCTTCAGACAACGCCATGACCATGGCACCTTTGGCTGTGGTGTTCAGCGGGTCGTCGGAGATGCGGATATCTGAGATTTCCACTGGCAGGTTGACTTTCTTTAAGCTCTTTTCAAAGAGTTCTTTAAAACCAGCAGGCAGCACTGTGCCGCCACTCAAGGCAATGGGGATGGGGTTATTGATGTTTGGCATCTTATCTGAAGACTTCAGCTCATGTTCCAGGGTCTCCAGCAGGTGGGAGATGAGATCCACGTAGTAGATGGCCAGAGCCGTCTCTATCCGGTCTTGGGGGGCACGGCTTAAATCCAGGGAATTTTCTTTGATCAACTTAATCCTGGTGGCAGGCTCGCCTACAGAGGCACTGACCATATTGTCGACATAATCACCACCGCGTTGGATGCTGAAGGTGAGTACTGGTACAGAGAGGTAGGATAGGCAGATATTACACATGCCACCACCCATGGAGATACCAAGGCCGGTAAAGTTGTCATTGGCCAACTCTGCCATGACTGTGGCTAATCCCTCATTGATGGAGATAGGACGATACCCGAGGCTGGCCAGGAACATCTTCAAGATAGATTCATGGTAGACCACAGAACTGGAGTTATCGGCCGGGTTACCGGGTAAGGAGAAGCAGATTATTTCGTTGGGCTTGTCTGGCTTGGCGATCAGGGTCTTGATGATAGATTGCAGGACATTAATGCCCTCATCTTCCTTATTGGTCAACAATCCACGTTCCATGGTGCGGCGGGTATTGGTGTTGAACATGTTGGCAAAATTTTCTGCTGAATAGCCCAGGATGTAAAACAGATCGTTTTTCTCAAAGAAGGTGATCTCGTTTTCAATGAGAATTTTCTTGGTAAATTTAGAATAAGGAATGGTGAAAAAAGCATTGAGCTGGTTGACAGTACTGATATGACGACCAACATTTTGGGCAATAACGATATGGCTGGTACCGATATCCAGGCCAACAGGGCCGTTGGGACGTTCTGCCCCTTCACCGATTTCTTTATCTCTGGAAACAATAGTTTTTTGGGATGCTTCCATGGCAGTCTCGATGGTTTCCAGATCTTCCAGGGTTTCCTCTCCTCCTTCCTCAGTATGACTGGTTGCCTTCGTCTGGTTGGGGTTGGAGTAGCTGCCCTGTGGCCTGCCTTTATGAGATTTCTTTAACTTCGCCATTTTTCACCTGCTTGTTATAGTATGAACGGTCTTGGAGTTTCCCGCTGGAGATGGTAGGTTAGTAGCCTTTTTTATGGCACCTGTACTTGCCCCATGTAACCAACTGTTTACATTACCATTGATTATAGGCAGAAAGTTTCGTTGATTTCAATTTTTTTTAAAACATTCTAATGGTTTCTGTTCATATTTATGGGGTAAAAGCACTGCTTAAAATGGTTCCTGTCCACCTGTAAACGGTAGCTGGTATTCGTAACTCATTAACTTTACGCCTTAATATTGAAAATTATTTACCTGTAGCTCATCATCTATGCATTCATTTGTTTCAGCACTATCCTATCCCCCAGAATTACCCATCAGTCAGGCACGTGCCTCCATAGTGGAGGCTATCAGCAATCACCAGGTGCTGATTGTCGCTGGAGATACTGGTTCAGGTAAAACCACCCAGTTGCCCAAAATGTGCCTGGAGGCAGGGCGGGGGCAGCAGGGCATTATCGGCTGCACCCAACCCCGTCGTATTGCTGCCACCACCATTGCTAAGCGGGTCTCCTTTGAGCTTGGAGAGCAGGGGAGCATGGTTGGCTATAAGATTCGCTTTCGTGATCATACCTCCAAGGCCACCCGCATAAAGTTTATGACCGATGGTATTCTCCTGGCCGAGGCCAATGGTGATCGTCTCCTCTCTCGTTATGATACCATCATCATTGATGAGGCCCATGAGCGCTCCCTTAATATCGATTTTTTGCTCGGCATTTGTAAACCACTGCTCCAGAAACGGCCGGATCTTAAACTTATCATCACCTCAGCCACCATTGATACCGCCAAGTTTGCCAAGGCCTTTGGCAATGCGCCAATCATTGAGGTGACGGGTCGCACCTTCCCGGTTGAAATGCGTTATGAAGATGAAGGTAGTCTTGATGAGGCCGCCTATGTGGATAATGCCGTTACCGCAGCAGTGAATTTGCTCACAGCGGAAGGGTTGGCTGATCTACTTCTCTTCATGCCCACGGAGCGCGATATCCGTGAGACCGTAGAGGTCTTGCAAAAACGTCTAGCCAGCCTGTTTAGCCAAAATACACCTTTAGTATTGCCCCTGTATGGCCGGTTAGCTGGTGCTGACCAGGGACGTATCTTTGCCCAACAGAAGCGCTGCAAGGTGGTGGTGGCAACCAATGTAGCAGAGACATCCCTTACCGTGCCTGGTATCCGCTACGTGGTGGATACTGGACTTGCTCGTATTTTGTCCTATAATCCTCGGGCCCGTACCACTAAGCTGCCGGTCACTAAGATCTCCCAGGCCAGCTGTGATCAACGGGCGGGACGGTGTGGGCGGGTAGGCCCTGGTATATGTGTTCGTCTCTTTTCTGAAGATGATTATAGCAACCGTGAGGAGTTTACCAGACCTGAGATTCTGCGTTCCAGCCTGGCCGAGGTCATTTTGCGCATGATCCATCTGCGCCTCGGAGATCCGGCCCGCTTTGCCTTTGTTGATCCACCCGGAGGTAGAGCAATTAATGATGGCTATGGTCTGCTCACCGAGCTTGGTGCTTTGAGCAAGGCGCGAAAATTGACCAAAAATGGTCGGCTCATGGCACGATTGCCCCTTGATCCACGCCTGTCACGGATGATTATTGCGGCACGTTCTGAAAATTGTGTGCGAGAAGTGGTCATTATTGCCGCTGCCTTGTCGGTGCAGGACCCACGTATTCGTCCTTTGGGTCAAGAAAAGCAGGCTGATGCTGCTCACGCCAGTTTCAGCGGTAAGGGTTCTGATTTTTCTTCCTTTTTGGTGCTGTGGGAAAAGTATCATGGGGCAGTGGCAAAAAGTGCCAGTCAGGCACGTAAATTTTGTAAGAAGAACTTTCTCTCCTATCAACGTATGCGTGAATGGCGTGATATTCATGACCAGATCAGCACCATCTTGGCTGAACAGGGGCGTCAAGGCAAACGGGGGATTCGTTTTGTCTTGCTGGATGCAGAGGCAAGCTATGATCAGGTGCATCGTGCCATTCTGGCCGGAAACTTGCGCCATATTGGTCTGAAGAAGACAAAGAATTTTTATCAGGGTGCGCGAAATAAGGAGCTGATGATCTTTCCTGGTTCCAGCCTCTTTGGCAAGGCTGGACAATGGATCATGGCCGGGGAGTTGGTGGAGACCTCCCGTCTCTTTGCCCGCAATGTGGCCACTATCCAGCCCCAGTGGTTGGAACCTCTGGCTGGGGAATTGTGCAAGAAGAGCCATAGTGATCCGCACTGGCAGAAGAAACGGGGTCAGGTGGTGGCCAGGGAACAGGTGAGCCTCTTTGGTCTGATAATTGTCGCTGGGCGACGGGTGAATTTTGCCACCATTAACCCAGAGGAGACGCGCGAGATCTTTATCCAGACCGCCTTGGTGGAGGGGGAGCTTGGTGGCCATTTTGCCTTTCTACATAAGAACCAAGATCTTCAGGCCACATTGGAGGAGCTAGAAGAACGTACCCGCCAGCGATTGGTTGATGAGCTTGATATTCATAAATTTTATGATGACCGCCTGCCCACAGAGGTTGTCTGTCGTCAGAGTTTGACTGCGTTTATTAAGGCCCAGGGTGACGAGATGTTGCTTATGGTGCGAGAGGATCTCTTGCGCCAGGAAACAGATGAGGGGCTTGAACATTTTCCCCAGCAGTTGAACTGTGGTGAGCTTACTTTTAAGCTTAACTATTGTTTTGATCCAGGTGGTGACCGTGATGGTATCTCGGTAGTTATCCCCCGTAAATTAGCCAGCTATGCCAAGCAGGAATATTTTGAGTGGTTGGTGCCAGGCTTACTGGAGGAGAAGCTGGTGGGGCTGCTTAAAGGCCTGCCCAAGTCAGTACGGCGTAAATTGGTGCCAATTCCACGCAGTGCAGCCTTGTTACGTGCCGAATTAGTACCATATCAGGGGAATCTCTTTCGTCAGCTAGAGGTGGCCATATTACAAAAATTCCAGTTACGGGTTGAACCTTCCATGTGGGTGACCTCGAACCTGCCCACCCATCTGCAGATGCGTTTTGAATTGGTGGATGATGAGGCTAAGGCTGTGGCAGTCTCCCGTGATCCCCAGACATTGTATACTGAGAGCCAGGATAACAAGGGTACTGCTGATCTTACCTCTCTCAAGCATCTTGAGCGGCAAGGAGTGACAGGATGGGATTTTGCTGATCTTAAACCCCGTTTTCCATTGCATGGTAAGGGGGGGCAGTTGGTGGGGTTTGTCTTCCCTGGTCTTGTGCGTGATGGGCAGGGTGGTGTCGCCATTCGTCTCTTTCGTGACCAGCAGGAGCAGCGTCGGCAGAGTCGTGATGGTCTGCTCTATCTCTATCGCCTGCAGTTTGCCAAGAAATGCCGGCCCTTGCGTTCTGATTTTCAACTATCCCGCCGTCATTGGGCCTTGTATGAAGGGCTGGGAAGTCACGAAGAGTTTAATCAGGACTTTTTCTACTTCATCCTTCGTGGTGTTTTTCATTGTCATGACGGCATTATTCCCAGCAGAGACGAGTTTGATACAACCTTAGCAGAGGTACGCCAGCATGGTGTTTTTGCCTTGGGTACAAAGATTTTAGCTGATGTGGAGACAGTCTTGTTGGAGCGCCGGGCAACCCTTGATTTTATCAGTGGGCTGGAGGAGCAGGGCAGGGGAAAAAAGTTTTTTGGCGTACAAGCTGAGGAGTGTGATCTTTTTCGGCAAGCGGTGGGGCGGTATTTACCCCCTGGTTTTCTGCAAGAAATGACCCCAGAGGTGCTGCGCGAAATTCCGCGCTACCTCAAAGGTTTAAAGATACGTCTTGAGCGTAAGGTGCAAGATCCTGGTAAGGATAGTGGTCGCCAGGTTAAGGTACAACCGTTTCTAGAGCAGCTGGCTGATATTCAACATCAGCAGGGCCTCTCACCTGAATTGCAAGAGCAATTACTTATTTTTGCCAGTATGATTGAGGAGTTTAAAATATCCCTCTTTGCCCAGGAGCTTAAGACCCGTTTTCCTATATCTGCAAAGCGCTTAAAAAAGAAGTGGCAGGAGATCCATTTACTGTTGCCTTGAGGCGAATAACAGCGAAGCGGAGAAAGTGCCGGCCAGTGCCAGGGAGTTGGAGAATATTGTTGAATACTCTATGGCTCTCTGTGGCGTACGCTGAAACGGTTTGAGAGTAGGGGTTTGGTATTTACTAGGAGTGAGACAGTCTTTAAGGCAGATGCTAAAAAAATGCAGGAAATTAAGCTGCAGCTGCCTTAATTTCCTGCATATTTTGCTGGAACTAACTGTTTACAGCATAGTTATCTCACCTGATTCCAACTCATAGAAGGCTGGTACAATCTTTAGCTTACCCTCTTTAACCAGCTTAGCCATGATTGGCTCAGAGTTTATTAATTCTTCAGCTGTCATCCGTGCCACTTCTTTAGCGGCATTATCGGTTAGATCACCTTCCATGTCGCGAACCTTATCAACGGCAGGTTGGATGGCAGGTGCCAAAGAGGCAATATGTCCTTCTAGTTCAGCCCCTTGGGCTACAGCGCCAATGGCACCACAGCTGGTATGGCCTAAGACCACAATTAATGGGGTATTTAAATGAAGGGCGGTATATTCCAGGCTGCCTAAGATTTGGTCGTTGAGGATATTTCCGGCTACCCGTACTACAAATAGATCACCTAGGCCTTGATCGAAAAGCACCTCCGGTGGGACACGAGAATCTGCACAGGCCAGAACAGCAGCAAAGGGGGCCTGACCATTACCCAGGGCAATCCGACGATCACCATCCTGATTGGGGTGGGTGAGGGAGGTGCTGACAAAGCGTTTATTGCCATCTAAAAGTTGCTGTAAGGCCAGGTCTGGGCTGGGCATGATTGAGTCAGTCATAATTTTCTCCTTAACAATATATAGGTAATAACATAAGTATCAAAAATTGTACTTCTGTTACAATTTGCAACAGCAACCATTCATAGCTCTCTGGTTGAGAAAGTCAAGGAGTTTTAATTTTACCCGAGGGGATGAGTCGTGCTCATCTTCTTGTATTAGGGTGATTAATGACGTTTTGCGGAAATTACAACTTAGGGAAATTGGGAAACTGAGAATGAGGTGGGGTAAAGAAAAAATGAAGCCGACCAGGGTCAGGCATGACAGGCATCACGGAAAATGACCCGACCGACTTCAAAAGGGAGGATACCTAAACAGTCCGCAGGGACTTAGTTCGGAGTCTCTCAGGTTCGCATACCTTGTTATTCAGGGCTGCGAAGCGTAAAAAGTGTTACGCGAGCAGACCTGAATAGCAAAAGATGAGTTCCAGCGGACTGTTTACGCTTATTTAAAATAGTTAAGCAGGGCGTGTAGGGTGGTTAGTGGATGGGGTGGGCAACCGGGGATATAGAGATCCACCGGAATTAACTTGTTAAGATCACCGACAATCTCAGGGCTGCCATGGAATGGCCCTCCTGAGATGGCGCAGGCCCCACTGGCAATAACTACCTTGGGGGCAGGGACAGACTCCCAGGTGGTAATAGTTGCCTGGCGCATATTCTCTGAGATTGGCCCGGTAACATGGATGCCATCGGCGTGCCTGGGTGAGGCTACAAACTGGATACCAAAGCGTTGCAAGTCAAAAAATGGGGTATTCAAGACATTGGTGTCTGCCTCACAGGCGTTACAGCCTGCTGCAGAGATCTGTCGTAATTGCAGAGAGCGGCCAAAGAGTTTCTTGAAATGCTTTTTGGAATGCTCGGCCAGGGCCGGGAGATCACCATGGGTGAAGAGATCATCCCTATTGGCCGTACCCATCTCAAAATTGGTGCTGAATTTGACAAACTGGCCCTCGGATAATGTTTCGCAGAGGCCGCAGAAGACGCAGCGGCCTAGATCAATCTGCCTGCTGTCAACATCAATACATTCCTGGGGACAGGCATCAGCACAGCGTTGCACCAATTCTGGCGGACAATTTTGCTCCACCTTGGGCATACCACGAAATCTCTTGTAGAGATCAATGGGTTCCTTGGGATATTTAGAGGTTCGATGCCCCTGTTCTATCCTGTTTTTGATAACTTTTAACATTTTTGCACCTATTATATATGTAAGTTCAGCAGAGTCATTAAAGGCAAAGTGAATTCAGTCTCGGCAAAGGCTTACCAGTGCGCCATATTTTTTCATTTAGGCCTGCGAAGCGTACTCATGCTACGCAAGCAGGACTAAATGGGCAAAGATGGGGTGCAGGTAGGCCTTTGGTTATATGTCGAATCCGCAGTAAGAGAGATTAAAGCTCTTATTGCAGAGGGGGAAATCTGAAATCCCGGTGTCGCGCAGGGACAGGGCCAGACCAGTCCAGTTATGGAAGGAGGGGTCCTTGACCTTATAGCGCAGGATATCACCATTGCCATCCGTCAGAATGCAGTGGGATACCTCGCCACGCCAGGCCTCATTAACCGACACCACAAAGGAGTCCGGGGCTAAATTGACCTCGGGCGGGATATAGCTGGCCGCATCCACTTTTTTCTCCAGCAGGGTGTTGATGATGGCAGTGGAGTGCATGATCTCCTCACGGCGCACGGTGGCCCGGGAACAGACATCACCATCGGTTCGGGCATTGCTGTTGGCGGGCAGGTCGGCGTAACACTCCGTGGGGAAGCTGACCCTGGCATCATACGATAAACCACAGGCTCGCCCGGCATAACCGACGAGGCCGATCTTTTCAGCGTTTTCATAGGGTACCGTGCCGGTATCATCAAAACGAGCCATGACACTGGGGGCAGAGAAAATGAGATCATTAACATGCTCTACCTCAGGGGTGAGTTCGGCCAGCTTTTCGCTTAATAATTGCCGTTGCTCATCTCCCATGATATGGGTAACTCCTCCTGGGCGAACCAGGCCACGACCAAAACGATTTCCGCCTAAGATCTGGCTTAAGTTGAGATACTCACCCCTGATCCGGCCAAAATAGGCCGCTGGTGGGTTAAAGGCCACATCCAGACTCAAGGCTCCAAGATCACCGATATGGTTGGCAATCCGTTCCATCTCTAAGGCAATGGTGCGGACAATGCTTGCCCCTTCATCCACCTTGAGATCGGCCAGAGACTCAATGGCCTGGGCCTGGCAGAGATTATGGCCGATGGTAGTATCCCCGGCAATGGTCTCGGCAATGATGGGCAGCCGTTTAAATGGTACGGATTCAAAGAGTTTTTCAACTCCCCGATGCTGGTAGCCAAGCTGGATTTCTAAGTGAAAGACCCGCTCACCGCAACACTGAAAACGAAAATGACCAGGCTCGATTATTCCGGCATGAACCGGCCCTACAGCAACCTCATGGACGGTCTCACCATCCACCGTGAAATAGGGATAGTTACCGGGGATATCTTGACTATAATCATTGTCAAAGACATCTTTCTTGCCAGTATAGTTTTTGTGATAGCGTACCATCTTCAGCCACGGGTGACCTTCGGCCTTGAGACCATACTGCTCGCCAATCTCCCGCTCAAACATGTGGAATTTTTCTGATTCAGCGGTGAGGGCTGGGAATTTGTCATCTTCCGGGGCATCACAGCCTGCCACATAGAGCTTGTCAGTGCGCATGACGGCCAGCATTTTCATGCTGCCCTCCTCTTCGTAGGCGAAGAATTGGACGACCTGGGCACCATCTTTGGCAAAGGCCAGCATTTCATTGCGGAACTGGAAAAATGGCAGATGGGGAATGTCGGCCCGGGCAAGGCGTTCGTTATTTTGGATCTGTAAAAATGACTCCATTAGATGTTACCTCCAATTGTCGCAATGGCTGAAAGAATGGTTTGATACAGAGGGTCTGGCAACCATATACAGAGGGTAATTGAGGCCAGCAGCAGGGCAAAAGAAGGCAGGGTGCGGGCCCAATTTTCTTTGACCAGGACCTCAGGGTCATCACAGGCGGCAAAACACATCTTGGTCACCAGGCGGGATGCCCCGGCAAAGATGAGGGTGAGAGCCAGGATAAAGATGCTGATGCTCCAGGTTTTACCCTGTTGAAAGGCACCGATAATGATGAGCAATTCCGAGACAAAGATACCAAAGGGCGGAAAGCCGGAGATACCGGCAAATCCGGCAAAAAAGGCGGTAAATGTCTTGGGAAAAAGCTTGGCCATATTGCCGGTTTTATCAATCAACTTACTGCCATAGCCCAGCAAAACATTGCCGGAGGAGAGAAACAGTGATGATTTAATCAGGGAATGATGGATGAGGTGGAGCATGGCCCCGTAGGTGGCAAGGCCACCAATACCAACGCCAAAGGCGATGATACCCATATTCTCAATACTGGAATAGGCCAGCATCCGTTTATAACCGGTCTGATTAAAGATGAAGATGGCGGCAATGAGCATGGACAACAGACCAAAGCCAACCAGTACAGCGCTGGAAAAATCACCAAGACCTGCCTGGTACATCAGTTGATGGCCACGATAGACCCCAAGAAAGGCACAGTTAAGCAGTGCTCCTGATAATAGGGCCGAGGCTGGGCTGGGTGCCTCACTATGGGCATCGGGCAGCCAGGTATGCATGGGAGCCAGGCCCATCTTGGTGCCATAGCCGATTACCAGGAAGATAAAGCCAGCTTTTAACCAGACAGGATCAAGCTGAGGGGCAATCTCTTTTAAGGAGCTGAAGGTAATGGGGGTGTGGACGCCACCAAGATCCATGGACAGGACCACAAAGAAGCAACCGAGCAGGGCCAGGGCAATGCCCACCGAGCAGATCATTACATATTTCCAGGTGGCCTCCAAGGCGGTCTTGGAACGATGCAAAAAGATCAGCGGCGCACTCATAAGGGTGGTGGCCTCAATGGCAATCCACAGGACAATGAGATGATCGGCCATGGCCACCATAGACATGGTGGCTAAAAAGAGCAGGGTGCAGCCATTATAAATGGGCTCACTGGATATCTCGGTCTCATTCATATAAGAGACGGCATAGAGTGAGATAAAGAGAAAAACAAAGGAGGTGACCAGCAGGACAAGGATGCCTTCATTGGTCACGGCAAAATAATCAGGAAGTTGTGGGGTGAGTTTGCCCATCCAGGCAAAGACCGACAGCTGCAGATGCAAGAGGGCCGTCACCACCAAAAGCCCCCGTCCCAGCCGAGCTGGCAGGAACATGGCTATAATCCCGACATGGAGGGGGATGAGTATTAGAAGTTCTAACATGTTTTAAACCTTTTTCGTTTGTGTAAGCTGTGTAGGCTTAAAGGTTGAAGTATTCAACTTTTAGGTCTATGCGCTTTCACTAATTATCCTTTAATTGTCCAAGCAGGGCTGTATCCACATCATCATATGATGAGTTGATGTTGTGGACGATGATACCCATGATCATGATGCCGACCAGCAGATCGAGTAATACCCCAAATTCAACGACATACATGGTGTGGGTCTCTTTGGCCAGGGCTGTGCCGATGAGATAGATACCATTCTCCATCATCAGATAACCGATGACCTGGGTGATGGCCTTTTTCCGACTCATGAGCAGGAAGAGGCCAGCGGCCAGAGTGGTAATGGCGGTAATCAGTAATAGGTCATTTTCCACTGGTAGGGAGATATGGAGGCGGTCGGTGATAAAGGCTGCTGCCAGGATAAAAAATAGTCCGGCAAAGAGCGAGGCGTTATAACCAATTACCGGTTCAACCTCTCGCTGGATCTTGATTTTTTGCACCGCAGTGTACATAAAGCCGGGGATGAGTAGGCCCTTGATGAGCAGCATTATCTGCAGCAGGACAATGGAGCCGGTATGCATCTCGCCATGATGTTCCAGGAAAAAAGGGATAAGGGAAACCACAATACCCTGAAAGGCCATGATCTTTACCAGGGTCAGCAGCCTATTGGAGCCCAGAGATAGCAATACTGAAAGGATGGTTAAAGAGAGCAGGGCATCTGCTAAATGGTTAATGGAGAAGAGAGCGTCTGTAAGTTGAATCATTGCATAACCCCCATGGTTAAGATGGTTACAAAGAAGACAAATATAAATGGGGTCAGGATGAATTTAGGGACTAGATCCATCTTGTAACGGGCCGTGATGGACTCAACCACACCGATGGTGATGTAAATAAAGGCTACTACACTGTAGAAGAGCAGGCTGTTGATCCAGACATTGGCGGAATGGAACGGGTCAATGAGGCGAGCCAGAAAACCTGAATAAAAAAGGAGCTTGAAATAAGCGCCAAGCTCAATAAGGGCCAGATCAGGGCCACTATGATCGAGGATCATAACCTCATGGATCATGGTAAGCTCCAGGTGAGTGGCCGGGTCATCCACCGGAACCCGGGAGTTCTCGGTGAGCATAACCACATAGAGACCAGCCACTACCAAGAGAAGTAATGCGCCATACTCGCCCATGAGGCTGATAACATGGTCACCGGAAAAGAACTCCTGAAAGCTTAAAGATCCAGTGAGCTTAAAGAAGATGATCAAGATGCCAAAGACTGTCATCTCCGCCAGGGTGGAGAAGAACGCCTCTCGGGCTGCTCCCATGCCCTCAAAGGGCGAGGCAGTATCAAGGGCGGCAATGATGGTAAAGAAACGACCGAGTCCCATGAGATAGAAGAGCATCAGCACATCGCCATGGAAGGAGAAGAGGGGGGCGATCTCAGCCATGGGGAAGAAGAGCAGCATCATTATGCTGGTGGTAAAGCCCACCACTGGCCCTAATTTAAAGACAAAGCTGGTGCTGGTTGAATAGACCGAACCCTTTTTAAAGAGCTTGATCATGGTGTAATAATTGATGAGCAGGGGTGGTCCCTGCTTGCCGGCAAAATAGGCCTTTACCTTCTGGATAACTGCAGGCAGGAGGGGCGCTATCAAAACCGCGAAACAAAATGATAGTATTGATTCCATTGTTAATTCCTAGTTATATTCTGGTTGTAACTTATAAAAAGAGAAGCAGGACGATAATTGCCACAATGATATAGCCGATATAGAGCTGGATATTACCGTGTTGGATCCAGCGTAATTTGGCCATCAAGGTCATCATGGGCCCAATAAGGCGCTCTTGGTAATTTTTGTCGGCAATATCAAAGGTCTTGGTATCCCAGGTGGTTGTGCCAGGAAAGATCTTTTTGATCCCGCTGTAGATATCCTTGAAAGGGACAAAGGGCCGGAAAAAATCCACCATCTCTGCGGCATAGGAAGTGCCAGTATATTGCATGCGCACGGTGGGTTGGGTAAAACCACAGCCCCAAGTGCCGCCGCTGCCAATCTCTTTGCCACTGTAGAGCATCTTTCTGAAGATACTCACCACAATGAAGATGGCGATGAATAGACCTGCGGTGCAGGAGATCTGGCGGATAATGACCATGAAGGCATCGGTATTAAATCCAGCCAGAACTGGAATATCAGCAACGCCCTGAAAGGCCAGGCTGATAAAGGGCTGGGGCAGAACGCCAATGACCAAACAGGCAACGGCCATGATGCTCATTACCGCACCCATGGTGAAGCCTGATTCCTTGGCGTTGGCCGCCTTTTCCGTACGAGGCTCACCTAGAAAGGCCAGTCCAACCACTTTAGTAAAACAGGCTGTGGCCAGGCCACCGATAACGGCTAAGGAAATAATGGCCAGGATGGCCAAAATATAGGGTAACTTGGTGGCGGTAAGACCGTTGAAGGCCCCATAATAAATAAGAAACTCACCAATAAAACCACTAAAGGGTGGCAGGCCGGAGATGGCCACTGATCCGGCCAGAAAGGTACGGCCAGTAACAGGCATCCGTTTCATCAGGCCACCAAGCTCTTCAATATTCTTGGTCTTGGTCTGATGGAGGACAGAGCCTGCCCCCATAAAGAGCAAGGATTTAAAGATGGAATGGTTAAAGACATGCATGAAGGCCCCGGCAAAGCCGAAAAAGGCCATGGCCTGAATCTGCTGGGAGACACCAACCATGCCGATGCCAAGACCGATGAGGATGATACCAATATTTTCCACCGAACTATAGGCCAGCAATTCCTTTATATCCTGTTTAGCCAGGGCATAAACCACCCCTAGAATGCCAGTAATCATGCCAGTAATAAGGACAATCTGGCCGATCATGGGGCTGGGGGAATCAAGGAGGAGATAGATACGAAAGATACCGTAGATGCCCATCTTAATCATCACCCCGGACATAATGGCCGAGACATGACTTGGGGCGGCGGGATGGGCCTTGGGCAGCCAGATATGCAGCGGAAAGATACCCGCCTTGGAGCCAAAGCCTAAAAAGGCCAGGACAAAGACCAGCAGTTTGGCTGAATCTGGGATAGCGGCAATGCTCTCGAAGGCAAAGCTGCCATTATAGCTATAGATCAAGGCAAAGGCGGCAAAGAGCATCATGGCACCGCCCTGGGCAAAGATGAAATAGACATAACCTGCCTTGCGGTTACTCTTGACCTCATAATCATACATGACCAGAAAAAAGGATGAGAGACTCATCAATTCCCAGGCCAGCAAAAAGGTAATCATATTGGCAGATATGACCACCAGGGCCATAGCGCAAATGAGCATGCTGAAGAAGAAATAATTAACTCCGGCCCTGGCCTGTTTTTCCTTGTTCTCCAGATAATGAAAGCTGTAGAGCAGAGCCAGGGGCGGAATGAGGAAAATGGGGATGAGAAAAAAAAGTGAAACGCTATCAATCTTAAAGGCCAGGGTGAAGAGATGAAGCCAGTTATAGCTCACATCTAAGCCTGATGCCTGACCAAAGAGCTTCGACAAAGTAAAGATGAAACCAATGCCGCAACCCACTGAACTGGTGGCAATGGCCACCAGTTTCATCAGGGTAAATTGCCGATAGAGCAGCAGTCCTACGACTCCTCCGGCAAAAATTACAGCTATTGACACAAACAAAGTGTCCATTAATTCTCCTCCCAATATGTTGTTAATTATACCGACTTTCGTTGGCATAACAATTCTATGGCCATCTTCTCTGACAAGACGGCAAAGTTTATAAATATATGCTTAATGGTTTTTATTTTGGTGAGTGGATATCCAGCCGTGGTGCCTCCAGCATCCTGCCGATCTGTTCTTTAAGGTCGGCCTGATCCGGGTTAATGCTGTCCTGCTCCATGATCAGTTTATAGAGTTGATCCTGTTCCACCGGATGGATATATTCAGCGGCCTTATTATTCTGGAGTTGGATATGGGCGGCCCAGGGGACAAAATAGGTGGTGGCCGGGTAATCCTCGTTCTCGGAGATATCGATATTAAGGCCGGCGATATAGAGCAGGTTCTTGCCAGCATACTCAGGCCCTCGGCGGATTGACTCCATTGTCCTGGCAAATTCAAGCTGGATGTTTATCTTGGCGGCCCTTAAGGGAGGGTTGCGCGAGGTAACAATGGTGGGCATAAATTCAATCAGGTTTCTCTCTAAGAGGATCGACTCATCAGTTTCATGGAAGTCTTCCCGGAAGTGAAAGAGATCACTGCTGAGCAGGGCGCCGATTTTTTCGCCTTCACCACTCTGCCAGACATAGCCGGTGTCATTGATTTTTTTACGGAAATCATCCGAGACCTCGTAGGTCTGGCTGGTACTGATGGCACCAATAGGAACAACCTTGCCATCATTGTTGAGTTTGACAATACTCTCTAGGCTCAGTACTAGGCCGTCTTTGACCGGATGGGTGTCAAAATCAATAAATGAATTCTTAACCGTTATCAGGTGGTTTCCAGCCTTATCCCGATGGAGAAAGATGCGATCAGTGGCAAATTGATATTGCTCCAAGTAGGGGGTGATGACATGGGTGATCTTGCCACAGGACACTGACATGCAGGTGCCAGCCATCTTGGGGCGGGTGCAGCTGCCGTAACTGCCTGATTCCGGGTCATAACCCACATGACTGGCCTGGACGATGACCGAATCTTCACCATGGTTGGCATGGGGTCCATGGCGATCCGTGGCAACAATACCGCCAACCCGCCCGTGGTTAAAGGGGAAGGTGCCAAAATGTTTGGTGAGCAGGATGATGGGCCAGCCCTGGTTCTCATCAGAGCAAAAAGCGCGGGACGGCATGATAAGACCCTTGCGAAAGCCCAAGGTCATGCAGAGGTTGTATAGTTTAGGGACAAACTCTGGATAAGGTATGGCCATGCCATCAATCTTAAATGGTGCCAGTTTGCGGATGATATGTGACTGCGTATATGAGGTATTCATTGGGGGAACCTTAAATTAATGCCGGGGATGTTGTTTTACTGGATCGTTTGGCCTTCCATGGTGATGCCAAACCAATAGGCCTCACTGGCCACCGATGATTGGAACTGCATCTCTTCATAATTATCCCGCCGGTTCATCATAAATTCCTTCCAGTTCTGGGCCTCGGCCTCAGTCTTAAAAGGGCCAGCCTCGGTAATGCTTCCAGTCCCGTTAAATTTGCTGGAGAGTTGATTTTTGACGGAAGTCACATTTTGGGTGATAGTAATAATAACTTTCATTTCGTTCCTCACTTTAATGTTGTGCTGATGTTTCTTAGGCGCCGTCGGTGGCTAAAACCACCGGGTAGTTTAAGGAGCTGGTCACCTCATTGAGTCTCTTCTGGCGACTGCCCTTCTTGTATGATTTCCCTGTGTCAAGCAGGCATAAAACAATGCAGAGAATGTTTCGTCTGTTCTTGGCATATTCAACGGTTTCTTTGGTAAATCCCCGATCATTGACGAGCTGGATATAGCCTATGGGCTCGTCATAGTTCTGCGTGCTGCAAACCGTTTTAAAGCTCATAGTGGCATCTTCTGTTGAACCCTCCGGGACAAGGTGCAACACCTCTAAGGAGGCATCCATTCTCTTGCTGAGATTGGTACCGTGGTGGAGAATGTCTTCCCGTAAAATCGGGATGTTGGTCACTAAGAGAACCTTTTTGCTGCTGATGCTATTTTGTTGCACTCATGTTCCTGTAATAGTTAAGGGTCTCAAAGAGAGAAGTAGCCGTCGTTCCCCATGTTTTGCATGTCCCGTGCCATGGTTAAGAAAATAATGAAATGTAGATACAGGCAGGTTTTTTGGGGCTAGCTGAGGAGTGGGATGTGTTGCAAAATGCAACTGGGTGGTGAGGGCGATGCTTTCATCTCCTGAGAACAAAGGGTTTGCTGGATATGTTGCAGTGGCGAACATCGTGTTGCAAAATGAAACGCGAAGAGGTAGGGTGGAAATGGATAATTTTTGGGGTAATGTGGTTTAGCTTAACAGGGGCAGGAGTAAATATGCGTCAACCTGGTGGTATTCGTAGTAAGATAACCTTTTGGTTTTTCTTGGCCCTGTTCTTTATGATAGGCTGTTCAGTTGTTACCTATTTGGTCGTCAATGTGGTGGAAGAGAAGCATCTTAATATTGAAAATGTTGATGTTGTCTTGGAAAACACCTTGGAGATGCGGCGGATGGAGAAAAATTATCTCCTCTATCACGATCATGGTTCCATGAGTCAATGGCGGGCCTACCTTATAAAAACCCGTCAACAATTTAATGCCAATAAAGAGGTGCTTAAGGGGGAAGGTTCACCGGCTCAAATCGCCAAGATTGACGAGATCCTCCGGGAGTATGAGACGATTTTCAGTGCCTTTCAGCAGGATCGCAATAATGATGCCTTGGCAGTACAACTGAGGGTGCAGGGTCGGCAGTTAACCGAACTTGCTGAAAATCTTGTTGTCCAGCAGCACCAATTTATTCATCGGCTATTACGTCTTATTCGCCATACCCTCTTGTTTTTATTGCCCCTGATGGTGCTTTTTTTTGGGGCAATTGCCGCCATCTTGGGCCATGGTATTGTTTCGTCGTTAAAGCAGTTGGAAAATCATGCCTCTAGCATTGCCACTGGTAATTTTGTAGAGGCTTCGTTTCGCAGTGATAATCGGGAAATAAATAGCCTTATTTCAGCCTTTAATCAGATGAGTCGTGAATTGAAACGGCGTCAACAGCAATTGGTTCGCTCTGAAAAATTGGCCTGCCTTGGCACCATGCTGGCAGGGGTGGCCCATGAGTTTAATAATCCCCTCTCAAATATATCCAGTTCGGCCCAGATTCTTGCTGAGGAGCTGGGCGAAAAGGAGGGAGAGGTTGCTGCTGATTTGCTCAGTCAGATAAACATGGAGACCATGCGTGCCTCCGCTATTGTGCGCACCTTGCTTTCCTTGGCCAGGGAAGAAAAATTTCATCGGGCCCATTATTTACTGTCCCCCCTGCTCCAAGAAATTATTGATCTGTTCCATGGTCAGATTGGCAAAGATGTGGAGATTAGACTTGTTGTTGACCAAGGGGTGATGATCTTTGCCGATAAACAGAAAATTCAACAGCTCTTTATTAATCTTTTAAAAAATAGCCTGGATGCCTTGGCGGGCCAAGGCATAATAACGGTTATGGCCTACTCCTCTATTGCGGAGTTAAAGATTGTTTTTAGTGATAACGGCCCAGGTATTCCACCCCAGATAAGGGAGAAGATATTTGATCCATTTTTTACCACCAAGGATACTGGCCATGGTTCCGGCTTAGGCCTTTTTATTATTCATGATATTTTGGTCCAGCACGGTGGTTCTATCAGTGTTGACGCGAACAATGGTCAGGGTGTGAAATTTACCATCCACTTACCTGTTGGGGAGAAGTAATGATAAATAGTGATATTTTAGTCGTTGATGATGAGGCGGTGGCCTTAAAAAATCTTTGCCATGTCCTTAAAAAGGAGGGCTATAATGTTACTGCGGCAAAAAGTGGTAAACGGGCCTGTGCCTGTTTAGAGAAGCAGCAATTTGCCTTGGTCCTTACTGATCTCAAGATGCCCCAGGTGGATGGCATGCAGGTCTTGCGGCGAGTAAAAATAGTATCTCCCCAGACCGAAGTAATTATGATAACCGGTTTCTCCACGGTGGAATCAGCAGTAGAGGCCTTGAAGGCCGGGGCATATCATTATATCACCAAACCTTTTAAGCTGACAGAGGTGCGTAAATTAGTGGCCGAGGCCACCCAGAAATTTCAACTAAAGGTTGAAGTTGAACAATTACGTCAGGAGATAGATGGTAAAGATCGGCCATCACAGATCATTACCCATAATCATGAGATGAAGGGCCTACTGGAAATGGCAGGCCAGATAGCCTCTTCAGATACCAACGTGGTTGTTAGTGGTGAATCAGGTACTGGCAAGGAGTTACTGGCCCAATACATCCATCAGCAGAGTCCGCGTCATGATAAGGGTATGCTGTCGATAAATTGCGGGGCCTTTAGCGAGGAGTTGCTTACCAACGAGCTTTTTGGCCATGAAAAAGGGGCCTTCACCGGAGCTGACGGTGAAAAAAAAGGTTTAGTAGAGATGGCTGATGGTGGCACTCTTTTCTTAGATGAGGTAACGGAGATGACCCCATCCATGCAGGTGAAATTTCTGCGGGTACTCCAAGAAAAAGAGGTGGTTCGGGTGGGGGGGACCCAACCCCTTAAGGTTAATGTCCGTTTTGTGGCTGCTACCAACCGGGATCTCAAGGCCGAGGTGGATGCTGGCCGGTTTCGTCAAGATCTTTTCTTTCGGATCAATGTGGTGGCGTTAAAAATCCCGCCGCTTTCTGAACGCAAGGATGATATTCCCTTGCTAGCCCAGTATTTCCTGGGCAAGTATAATAGCAGCATGGGAAAAGAGGTCATGGAGATTGACCCGGAGGTTCTTACAACCCTGCGCCATTATGATTTTCCAGGCAATGTCCGCGAGTTGGAAAATATTATCGAGCGTGGGGTTGCCCTGGCTAATGGCGATACTCTTGATCTGAGCCATATCCCCGACGACCTGCGCAGCCTGGATATCCAGACCTTCAGAAAGAGCGATGGCAAATACGCCAGCATGGAGGAGGTCGAGAAATCGTATATCGAATGGATCTTAAAGGAGACAGGTTTTAATAAAACAGAGGCAGCTAAGGCCCTGGGTATTGATCGTGTTTCTTTATGGCGCAAGATTAAAAAATTGGGGTTGGAGTAAGCTCTGTCTTTCGGACATTAAAAGTAATAAAAGAGTTCAATGCGGATCATGTCGTCTTCGGACAGTGTCTGGGCTGGGTCAGCATCACCAATATGGCTGAACAGCCATGAGGTGATGGTGATTTTCCAATCTTCACCCAGGCGATGGTTAAACTCCAGGGAGTATATCTGCGAGTAATGATCTATGTCATAGGCCAGGCCACAGAGTAGATCTGTTGAGGCGGCATTATTAAAGGCAAAGCGCAGCCCGGTCATAATGTCTTTTTGATATAATGGTACAAGCCGTTTGTCCCGACCATCTCTGCTGAATTCAGCTATCAGACCAAGATCCACGTCACTTTCCAGGATACCTACCAGGGTATATTCAAAGCCTGCCACTGCGGCAGCAAAATCACCATAGAGGCTATCTATTCGATACAGCGCCTCTCCCTTCCACAGCCATCGTCCGGCCACATAAGAAAAATCAACCCCTGTTTGCTGTATCAGTTCATAGTAGGGGGTAAATTCTGGTGCGTTAGGGTTACTCAGGTTCAGCCTATAGATCGGTTCACGAGATGTGCCGGCAAAGTGATAGATGCCAAAATCAACATCACCTAAGGTGTGGGCATAGCGCAGGGCTAGATCGATATGGTATTGCTCGGCACTGCTTTCATATTCTGCCTCACCATAGTCAACCGGCAGAGGGAGTCGTAAACGGCCATCCGTACCTGGCCCTGTTCGTTCCCGAAAATAGGGAAGGATAAAGGTATCCACCGTGCCCCAGTCGCGCGACCATGATGTCCGCACCATTGGTTGACCAAGCTTATCCTCACCCTTGAGGGATTCAACCATATCGGTTTGATTGATGATATCAACGAGATGGATCTCCGTACTGCCCCAAAAGACCTTGCTGATGCCAGCTGTAATTTCAAATGAATCAGCCACATGGAGGTAATTAAACTCGCGCAGATCAAAATGGGTTCTTTCTGAATCTGCATAATCTACACGGGCAAAGGGGGTTATGGTGATACTAGAACCAGAATCAAAGCCATGGTACATCTCCACCTCAGCCATTGCAGAACCATCATGATGCTCTTGGCCTTCATAGGCTGGGCTCTTGGGAAAGAGACGAGCCTCTATGCCAAGTTTACTGGTGATTTCTGCTGCCATGGGCTGGCCGGTTAGTAAGTTGGCCAGTCCTAGGGTTAGCAGAGAGATGGTAAGTATTTTTTTAATGTTAGGGTACATTGGTTTCGAGGTTATGGGCTCATCCCCCACCCTCCGTATTTCAGCCACGAAACAATTCTATTTCGCCCGCTTCAAACTATTCTTATTAAAATCCTTATCCTTAAGACCTGTCTGAAACGCATACTCAGCAAAGAAGAGATCTGTTGACTTGCCATTTTGATGGTTAACCATCTTCAAGGTTCCTGCTCGCCAGTATTTCTCCAGGTATTGCCCATACTCCGTAAAGAGCAAGGTCTTGAGATGACTCTTCTTGCGGTCATAATACTCAACCTTCCACAAGCGGTACTCTGCCTTGTCACGCCAGGAGACCATACGGGTATAACCTGAGTTTTTCTGGTCAACCGGATAGGACTCTGCCACGTAACAATCAAGGCCAGCAAAACGCTCTTCCTTGATGAATTTATAGGTGTATTTTTCCACCTCCTGGCTGGCAATATCCTCGTAGGAAAATTCACTGCCCATAAAAGAGCCGGATTTATTGCGTGAACTGATGCGTTTTACCCTCTTTAACGCGGGTAAATAGAGCCATTGGTCATCATCGCCTGATTTGTGAGTATAGGTAAGAAAGGCGGTACCCTTGACATCCCTGGGAGTATCAAAGATGGATAAACTCTTATCGCCGTCATCCTCCTGCTCCAGAGTTCTTACCCTGATTTTGCGTTCTGATTCCTGACCATGTCTATTGCGTAAGACCATTCTCATGTTGGCGGTGGAATCAATAAAGCCAATATCTCGCTGGTCTGCCTCCACGGCAATGGCTAAGCCTTTTTCTTCTGCCGTTTGGGCAAAGACACTGCTTATGGTTACAGCAGCAATAAGGATTTGTACTAAAATAAATCTCATTTTTGTCCCTCAAGTTTAATAAGCAGTGTTGGCAAAAAGAAAAAATCAAGAATCAGAGCCAGGACAATCGTGATTGCGGTCATGGAGCCCATGTGAGAATTTATCTGAAAGCCAGAAAAGGCAAGCACCGTAAAGCCACAGACCAGGATGATTGAGGTGGTCATGATTGGGGAACCCACAGTCTGGAAGGCATACATTACCGCATCCTCAGCACCAAAATCATGTTCATTTCTGGCCCGTTGATACTTGGAGAGGAAATGAACCGAATCATCAACCACGATGCCTAAGGTCATGGCAATCATCACCGATACAGCCAAACCAACCTGGCCCACCACAAAACCCCAGAGGCCAAAGGCCATGAAGGCTGGCATGAGGTTGGGCAATAGACTCAACAGGCCAAGTTTGAAGCTGCGTAAAACTATGATCATAATCATGGAAATAAGGACTAATGCCAGCACTGAGGCAAAGAGCATGGAGTTAATATTGCGCTCAGAGATGTACGAAAAAACGATGGAAAGGCCAGAACCATAGGTAAACATTGATTCAGGAGCATTGGCTCGCAGCCACTGGCGCCCCAGTTCCTCAAGATCCCTCAGCTCTTTTGTGGTTATGTTGACCAGGTTGATGGTCAGCCGGCTTGATGATTTATCAACATTAATGCGGTCATTAAGATCAAGGCCAAAGGGCAGGCTCATTTCATAGAGCAGAAAATATTGGGCGGCTAATTCACGGTTACCAGGCAGCCGGTACCACTGCTGGTCATCACCATGCATGGATTTATTGAGTTGCTTCATGATATCGGTGATGGAGTAGACATGGTTGACATGGTCTTGTAAGCGAAACCAGTTGGCAAAATCTTCCAGGGTTTGTTGATATTCAGGGTTGTTGATGCCACCACTCTCCCCTGATTGCAGGTTATACTCAATAACATAAAGGCCGGTGAGATTATCGGCGGCAAAATCAGAGGCCACCCTGAAATCGTAACGATGGTCGAAATAATCAATAAAATCATCATCTAAAACGATCTTACTTATGCCGCTGACACACATGACAATCATGAAAAGCATAGTAATGAAAATAGGGCCACGTTTGCGCACGACGAATTTGCCAAATTTTTCATAGCGATTATGGGGTTTTTCTTGCTGTGCCTTGATAGGCAGAATGGCCATGAGGGCAGGCAGAAAAAAGATGGAGTAAAACAAGGCCCCAAGGACACCCATGGCAACAATATTACCAAGATCTCTAAATGGCGGTGCATCAGAGAAATTCATGGTGAGAAAGCCAATGGCAGTGGTGACAGAGGTTACAAAGACAGGTTGGAGATTAATGCGTAAAGATTCGGCTATACACTCATGGCGTGTCGCCTTGCCATGGTAGTGATGGAATATGCTCACGAGAATATGGATAGAATCGGCCACCGCCAAGGTCATGATAATAATGGGCGCATTGGCTGAGGCTGGGGTAAGAGCGATACCAAGCCAGCCCGCCATACCTAAGCCGGTTATCATGGATAATATAATGACAGTCAGGGTTGCCATGGTTCCGCTGAAGGAACGTAGGGCAATGGCCATAACTATTAGCAGGATGCCAAACATCAGGGGTATAAGCAGTGACATGTCATCCTTGGAAGCGACTCCAAAGGCATCATCAATCATCACGCCGCCGGTGAGGTAGAGTTTAAGGTGTGGGTATTTTGCCTCAATCTCTTTTTTGAGCTTTGTGGCGGCCAGGGCGATTTCTTGCGTCTCGTGCTGACTCCTACCTGGTTTTATGGTGTTGATTACTACACCAGTGACATGGGCTGATGATGAAATCAGGCGTTTAACCAGCAGGGGTTCGGCTAAGGCAATTTTTTTAACCCGTTCCAGGTCATCATCTGTGTAGTTCTCAAGGTCAATGACCATATCTTCAACAATAAGGTCATCATCAAGGGCGGTGGTGTGTTGGAAGTTGGTTAAGGAGTCGACCCGGCTTGAATATGGTAACAGCCATGATTTTTCCGTAAGTTCACTAATGGCGGCCAGGGTCGGCTTAGTGAAGACCTTGCCATTGTCTGGAGCCAGAATGAAAATAATATTGTCATCTTTGGTGTAGGTATTCTCCAAGGCCTCCAAGGCGATGAGTTGGGGGTTTTCTTTACTGAAGTACATGCGGGAATCATTGACAAAGGTCAGTCTGCCCATACCTGTGGCAATGACCCCGGCGATAAGTAGCGAGGCCAAGACCACCAGCCAACGATAGCGGGTGACAAATTGGCCTAATAAACGTTCAAGTCTACTCATGTATGGTGATACCTGATTCGTATAAGTGGAAATGTAGGGTAGGTAGTGGTTAGCGGTTAAAAAAAATAACTTTACGACAAATTTCACAAGGTTGCAATCAGTGCTATGGGGTAGGGGAAGTTTTTTTGGTGGAGGCGATTAGTTTCTGGTTTTCGCTGTTAAGCGGCCTGGCTTGATAGTCAATGAGCCATAACGCTGGTTAATTTCATCCATGGCATGGGTGAGATGTTGACGTTGCTGTTTCTCTGCCCCGCCAAAGAGGTCAAGTTGGCAAGGGGTGTCTTCTGTTCTCAACTTGCCCATGCTTAACCCTGCCAGACGTACGGCTTTTTTACCTGCTTCGGTTTTGGGCAGTAGTCGTAGAATGGCGGCATAAATTTCTGCGCTGTCATTACTGGCCTGGGGCAGGGTGCAAGAGCGGGTTATGGATTTGAAATCATAATATTTGATTTTTAAGGTGACAGTGGAACCACGATACCCCTTGCGTCGCAGCCGTTCGCCTACCTTGGTGGTGAGAAAGAGGAGCTCCTGTTTGATGCTGTTGAGATCGCTGAGATCATAGCTGAAGGTTGATTCGTTGCCGATGGATTTTTCTGAGACCACCACCTCCACGTCACGCCTGTCCTCGCCCCTGGCGCAAAAATACATGTGGCGACCTTGTTTGCCAAATTTCTTTTCGAGAAATTCCAGCGGGAAACGGCAGAGATCACCGATGGTATGAACCCCGAGTAACTCAAGATGGGGCAGGGTTTTTTTACCCACCCCCCATAAGCGTTTGATGGGTAAGGGGGCCAGGAAGGCGGCTTCACCACCTAACGGTACCACAGTAATGCCATCTGGTTTGTTTTGATCCGAGGCAATCTTAGCCACCAACTTGGTGCTGGCCAAGCCGGCAGAGACTGTAAGACCAATCTCCTCACGTACACGTTTACGGATAGCTTCAGCAATATCTTTAGTTGTACCAAGTAGGCGTTCACAGCCTGTCACATCAAGAAAGGCCTCGTCCACTGATATCTGTTCTACCAGGGGGGTGAAATCACGGAAGATGGCCATGATCTGGCCTGATATTTCCTGGTAGCGTTCCAGGCGGCCAGGACGGAAAATACCCTCAGGGCAGAGGCGGCGAGCCACCACTACAGACATGGCTGAGTACACACCACATTCTCGGGCGGCATAGGAGGCGGCTGATACCACACCTCTGTCTGACTGGCCACCAACAATAACTGGTAGACCTGCCAGTTCAGGGAAGTCAAGAACTTCCACCGAGGCGTAGAAGGCATCCATGTCGAGGTGGATGATGGCGCGATGTGTGGTTTTCTTGTCTTGCTGCACAGGGTTATTTGGGGGCTATTCTCTTAACGTGGGGAAACTGTATTTTTGTTTATCAACGAGTTGGTCGCCACTTTGTTATTGTTCTGTGCCAAATCGCCGGAGTGAGGCTTGGTTCTCTCCGGCGTATTCAGCAGTTCCCGTAGTTGTTCTTAGTGAGGGTCAGAAAAAAAGTACCGAATATCAGCAGCGAAGCGCGTGATCGTTGTTTTTATGTCGTGAACTTAGAAGAACAAGGCAATTGGTGTCCCTAGCCGGAAAGACAGATGCTCCCATCCTGGCTTGACCACCGAAAAAGCACCCCATATTGAAAAAAACAGCGACTATTTTTTTAGCAGGGCAGCAAGATCACCAAAGGGATTATGGGTGGCATCATCTTTTTCGTCATCTTTGTCTCCCCCGTCACGGTTATCCTCAAGGGTACGTGAATGAACATTATCATGGCAGTAGATGCATAATAACTCCCAATTACTGCCATCGGACGGGTTGTTGTCGTGATTATGGTCCCGGTGATGGACGGTGAGTTCCTTGAGCTTTTTTCCACTAAACTCACGGCAGCAGATACCGCAGACCCATGGGAATAGTTTCAGGGCCTGCTCTCGATAGCCTTTGTCACGCTGAGCCTTGTCGCGCAAGGCTTCGGTCAATGCGCCTTTTCCCTTATCGATTTTTTGAGACATGTTCTTCACCGCTGTGTGTATTACTTGCTAAGCCTGATACCATTGCTGTCGATGGTGATACGTCTTTTTTTGTAGAGGCCACCGATTGCTTTTTTGAAGCTTTTTTTGCTTACTCCGAACAGGGCGTAGATTTCTTCCGGTGGGCTTTTATCTGTTACGCGCATCTTGCCACCATGCTCTTTTAGTATCTTGAGAATGGCCTGAGAAATGTCATCAAACCCTTGATGACCTGGTTTTTGCAAACTCACATCTATTTTGAGATCATCACGTATTTTTTTGATGTAGCCTTTGAGCCTTTGGCCGATGACAATTTTTTTGAATATCTCGTTTTTATAGATCATACCGCCATGGCTATGGTTAATAATGACCTTGTAGCCTCGATCTATTTTTTCATGAATAAACAGATCCACCTCCTCTCCCTCTTTATAGCTTGGAGGCTGGGTACTTAAAAAATTATCCAGTAGGGCAGAGGCGGTGATGCGTTTGCTCTTTTCATCCAGGAAGACAAAGACAAGGTATGCCTTGCCTTCCACCATTCTGTCTTTTTGTTCACTCTTGGGCACAAGGAGATCTTTTTCCAGTCCCCAGTCCAGGTAGGTGCCTGCTGCAGTATTTGCCTTTACCCGTAATTTGCTGAATTGGCCCACCTCGGCAAACGGTCTCTTGGTGGTTGCCCGCAGACGATCTTCCCTATCCGCATAGACAAAGACCTCAATTTTATCGCCTGGCTGGCATTTTTGCGGAACATAGCGGCTGGGCAGGAGAATGTCACCAGACTTGCCACCATCAAGGTGAGCCCCGTAGTTTCGTGTTCTTTTGATGGTTAGTTTTTGTGTTTTGCCAATCTCTGCCATTTTCTTTCCTTGGAATTTCTTCAGATTGTATCAGGTATGGTGCGCCAATGTGGAAAACTTAAGTCCCAAATTCTGCTTCGTATCCTACGGTGAAAGGGCTTGAGCTGCAATCGCCAATGCTTAAAAAATGGTCATTATTTGTATCAAAGGGGCAGATAGGCTGGGCACACGGTGCAAAGCCAAAATTTTGATAGAAGCCAGAATCGCCTAAAACAAAGAGAGTGTTTTCCTTGATAACATCCTGCCGCAAGGCAAAGCGCAGTAACTCCGAGCCAACCCCCTGCCGTTGAAATTTGGGCCGCACCGCTAACGGTGCCAAATGTAAACCACACTCCTTGTCGCCATTATAGGCCCTTGAAAAAGCAATATAGGCAATGATTCTATTGACATGGATGCATACCCATTCATGCACAGGCGTGCCATTTTTGTGGAAGTTTTCAACTAATTCCACTTCATAGCTGCTGCCAGGGAATGCCTCGCGCAACAAGGCAGAGGCCTTAGGATAATTTTCAGGGGTGAGTTTGCGTATTTTCATAGTTGTTTCCGGAGCTACTTCAAGGCACCTTTAGCGATACCAGGAGTTTAAACCTGTATTTTCCTCTTGCCGAAGGCCCCTTAGTCGTTCAGGTGAGTTGAATAATTTTTCGCATAATTCGCATTTTCTGTACTGGATTATTTCTCGTGCTGCAAAGCCAGCAAAGGAGGCCAGAGTGCTTATGCCCATATTTCTAATATGGTTATACAACCTATTGCTTTCACTTTCCGCGAAAAGTTGCGCAGGAGGAGTGTCCTTAATATTGCCAAGATGAAAGAAGTTGGTAGCGGTAAAATGGCTACCGGCATCGCAGCAGGCATACATATCAAGGCTGGGTGCCAGATACGGGTTCATTGGGCAGCAGTTTGCTTGGTAATCGGTGTGCAGGGGGAGGCGCGTAAAATCGTGGGCTCGCCCGGCAAAGATTACTGGCTCAGGGAAAAATTTAAGATTATGCTGCCGTAAAAAATGCTCAAAGTTGTCATCCTGCTCTGAAAAATCAGTGACAAATGAAATGAAATAATCCAGGCCATTTTTATGGCAACTCCTGGCGGCATTTAAGATGTTCTGCTGGGGAATATTTTTTTGGTGCCAGCGGCTATAGCTCAGGCGGAGTTGTGCTAGACCCTGTTCTTTAAGCTGGACAACGACGCTATCGGCAAGCTCTGGAGATTTAGCCCAGAAACTATTGGTAACCACCCGCGTATACATATCATAGTCTCGACAGAGGCCGACCAATTCGGCAATGTCGTTCAGGTAGATCAGCGGTTCACCAGCAGTAAAGCTGATACCCTGTACCTGGGCAGCGGCCAGTTGGCCAATAATCTTTTTTGCCTGGTTCAGCGCCATTTTTATGTTTTTGGGAATGGCATCGGCGGCAACACAGTGTTCACATTTGATATTGCATCGTGTTGAGTAGCCAAAGGCGAGTGTTCTCATCCTGGAAGTCCCTGGGTGCTAATCTGGTTTGTTGTCATGCTGCACGGCTGATTATTATGCAAAGTGTCCCAAAAAAATATAGCAGTAAACAGGTAACTGATTAATTTAGAGACTGCCCTTTAATTTTCGTTATCCGTATAAAAAGGATCTGACCATGGCTGAAATAAGTGACGATATCAAAAAAGACTTTGAGAAGGCGGTGATTTTACACCAACGAGCCTCTTCGGATTATAAAAAATGTCTGGAGTTTAACAAGCTGATGTCTGAGATCTTAGCCAGGTTGGAAGACGCTGGCTGTGATAGAATGGCCGACAGGGTAATGAGTATCCTCCTTGACTGCAATCCGCGTGAAGGTGCCAAGTGCGATAATGCCATGCGGATCGGCGAAAAAATGAAGAAATTTTAAGTGGATTGCAACGTGCCTGCCCAAAATCAGAACCCCTTGCTGCGCATTTTCTTTCTTTGCTCTGGCCTGTTATGTCTGATTCTGGCCGGCTTTGGTGTTGCCCTGCCCGGTTTGCCAACCACACCCTTTCTGCTTCTGGCTGCAGCCTGTTTTGCCAGATCATCCCCCCGCCTGCATCGCTGGCTTTTGGCCAATAAATTTTGTGGCCCCATGATCAAAAACTGGGAAGAAACTAGATCCATTCCCCGCCGCGCCAAGCTGATCGGCATTGCCTCCCTGGTTTGCGGTGCCTTTTTTTCTCTTTATAGTTTTGACACCCTCTCCATCAAACTGGCCCTCCTGGTCGTGTTGACCATTCCCCTGGTCATTTTGCTCCGTCTCAAAGAAACTGAGTCGCTGGTGCTGAGCAGTGATGATAAAAGGCAACCCTGAGCTGGGCTTCGCAGAATACCACGGCACCCTTATGGATCAAGGGGTGGCTGTTTTGCCCCGCAGAAACGGCAGGTGTCTGCCTTTTTGAGCAGCTTTTTATTACAGGATGGGCAATGTTTGAATTGAGGGATCAGGTTAAATATCGCTAAGAATAAGACCAAACCACCCGTAACTATCGGTAAAGGTGCAGCGGCTAATTCGCTATCATAATTAACTAGTCCGGCAGTCACGGAAATCAGTCCTACACAAAAAGCAACGGCTCGTAGCATGGTATTGCTCCATATTTTGGTAAAGGCTAGTTTTTCTGGCCCAGATATTTTTCAAAATGAGTACTATAATCCTCGAAATGTTCTTCAAGCATTTTTTTGTACTCATCCAAGAAGTATTTCAAAAAATCTTCTTTGTGTGCAGAAAATTTATCTGCTGATTCCGATCCTGAGGCAGCAATGAATGTATTATAGCGTGCCGCCGCATAGAGGAATGTGGCGCTGACCGTACCGGGATCTCTTTTCTTGCATTGCTTATTGGCTACGGCGATAAAAGCGTCAGCCATATCATAAAATTCTTTATTTTTGTCGGTATTACTCATGGTGATATATCCTTGCTGATAGAGTGATTCTGTAGATGGCAAAATGGTGAATAAAAAAAGCGTCTTTTCTTGTTAAGAGGTTTTTCCTTTGATTGCATTATTAAAAAGGTTTAGGGTTCAAAAAATTTAAAATTCTGCCCTACGATAAAATAAAGACTGCGAGAAATTCGTTTGATGAAAGTTGTTATTGCTGAAAAGCCATCCGTGGCCCGTGATATTGCCGATGTTCTCGATATTAAGGGTAAAAAAAAGGGCTATATCGAGGGGCGGGGCTGTGCCATTACCTGGGCCTTTGGTCATTTGGTGACCCTGCAAGAGCCGGGAGAATATGATCCGGCCCTCAAGCGTTGGTCCCTGGATACCCTGCCGTTCGTGCCGGACGAATTTAAGCTCACCCTGATTAAAAATCGTGGCGTGGATGAGCAGTTCAGGATCATTGAAAAATTATGTCAGCAGGCCGATGAAATTGTCTGCGCCACTGATGCTGGCCGGGAAGGGGAGTTGATTTTCCGCTATATTCTTGCCCATTGTAACTGCGAAGATAAGCCCATTCGTCGCCTCTGGCTTAACTCCTTGACTCCTGATGCCATTAGCGAAGCGTTTAAGGATCTCAAGGATGGCCATGATTACGATGCGCTCTATGCTGCCGCCCGTTGCCGTAGTGAATCTGATTGGATTGTTGGCCTTAACTCCACCCGCTATTATACAGTGCGCCATGGTCGTATTGGTGGTGGTAGCGATCGCGTGTTGTGGAGTATTGGCCGGGTGCAGACGCCGGTTCTGGCCATGATTGTTGAGCGTGATGATACCATCCTGCAGTTTCGTCCCCAGCCCTTTTGGGAACTCAGTACCACGTACCGGCAGGTGCTATTTAAATACAGCGGCAAGCGTTTTGAAAAACAAGAGAAGGCTCAGGTTAAGCTGGAAAAAGTCACGGGGCAGCCCTTTGAGGTGAGCGCTATTGTCGCTAAAAAGAAAAGGGAGCAGCCGCCCCAACTCTTTGATCTCACCACCTTACAGCGCGAAATCAACAAGCTGCACGGGCTGTCGGCTGCTGATACCCTGGCTGCCACCCAGAATCTCTACGAGAAAAAACTCGTCACCTACCCGCGTACAGATTCGCGCTATCTCAGCAAGGATATGAAGCCACGTATTCCAGAGATTCTGCAAAAGCTTACATCACTGCGTTCAGAACAGATTGCCCCACTTAATCTGGCCAAATTGCCGTTCACTAAGCGTATTATTGATGATAAAAAAGTTACCGACCATCACGCCATTATTCCCACCGGCGTCATGCCGCGCAGTCTTGGGGTCAATGAACAGCTGGTGTATGAGACCATTACCACCCAGTTCATCGCTGCCTTTTATCCTGTTTGCCTGAAAAATATCACCACGGTGGATGGAGCCAGCAATGGTGTCAAATTTAAGGCCAAAGGCACCCATGTTGTTGAGCCTGGCTGGACCGTTCTTTTTCCGAAAAAGACAAAAAAAGCCAGTGGCGACCAGACCTTGCCTGCCTTTACAGAAGGGGAAAGCGGTTCCCATGAGCCGTTCTTGCGCGAAGGTAAAACCATACCTCCCAAACATTTTAGCGAGAATTCATTGCTTGGGGCTATGGAGGCGGCTGGTAAATTTGTTGAGGACGATAGCCTGCGCGAAGCACTTAAAGAGCGTGGCATTGGTACGCCAGCTACCCGGGCAGCCATCATTGAGACCCTGCTGCGGCGCAACTATATTAGCCGCCAGAAAAAACAGTTGCGATGCACTGACATGGGGCGTTGCCTCATTGCCCTTATCCATGATCCGTTACTGAAATCCCCTGAGATGACTGGTGAATGGGAGGAAAAACTTAAAAAAATTGAGCGCAGCCAGCTTGACCCGGATGATTTTATGGCTGGCATCAATAATCACATTCGTGGCTTGATAGAGAACAGCTCTGCTTCACGTCTGGATAGTGGACGCTGGGGGAGTTGTCCGCTCTGTGGTAAAGAGGTCATGAAAGGGCATAGAGCCTATGGTTGCACGGGCTGGAAGGAGGGGTGTCCCTTTGTTTTTGAGCCAGAATGTAAAGGTGTAGCGCTCACGGCCAGACAGGTTCAGACTTTGCTGCAGCAGCGTATTTTGCCCCAGCCGGTTCGTATTGATGATGAACCACGTCTGCTCATCCTCTCCACCCAGGGCATGGCCATGGATTTACAGCGGCCGTCTGCTGACCGGCAGAAAAAGACAAAAAATTAAGACAGGATTAACAGGATGGGCAGGATATAAAGAAAAAATCATGATCAAGGTAGAAAATCTCCATAAGGAGTTTCAGGTACATCGCAAGGCCGCTGGTTTGAAGGCCTCCTTGAAATCCCTCTTCAGTCGTGACACGGTGACCAAGATAGCGGTGGATCATGTCTCCTTCCAGGTGGTTGAAGGGGAAATTCTTGGTCTGGTGGGTGCTAATGGTGCTGGCAAGACCACCATTATCAAGATGTTGGCTGGTATCATTCATCCCAGTGCTGGTAGCGTACAGGTTCTTGGCCATGATCCCTGGCAGCGCCATAATGATTTTCGCCGTCGCATTGCCCTTATCATGGGTCAGAAGGCCCAACTTTGGTGGGATTTGCCTGCTGCTGATTGCTTCTTGTTGTTGCGGGAGATTTATCAGGTTCCTATTAAGGAACATGAGGAAATGCTTAATTCTTTGCTGGATATATTGGACGTGCGAGCTGAACTAGGTATTCAAATCCGTCGCCTTTCCTTAGGGGAACGGATGAAGATGGAGCTCATCGCTGCCCTGCTGCATAAACCACAGGTGGTCTTTCTTGACGAGCCTACCATTGGTCTTGATTTGGCGGCCCAGCGTGCTATCCGTGATTTTATTCTCCATTACCGCCAGGAAGTCAGGCCAGCCATGATCCTCACCAGTCATTATATGGAGGATATTGAACGGCTCTGTAAAAGGATTATCATCATGCGTGATGGCGGCTTTATTTTTGACGGGCCTCTCCATGAGGTAGTCAGCCGTTTTGCCAGCCATAAGATAATGACCATTCGCCTGAAAGCGGAGCAGTTTGCTGACCAGGGCCTTGGTTCGATTCCGGTTGAGGTTCTTGCTAGAAGTTCTGAAGATATGCGTCTGCGGGTGGCTGAAAAAGATGTTGCTGCTGTGACCCAGCATCTTTTATGCGGCAGTGGGGTGAGTGATCTCAGTGTCGAAGATGAGGACGTGGCCTCTGTTATTGAACAGATGTTTGCGGAAAAAAGATGAGGGGTATGTTGGTCTTTTGGCAGGTGTTCAGCCTGGAGTTGCGTAAGCAAATGAGCTATCGGGTGGATTTTTGGGTCAACTCCCTGTTTGCCTTTATGGCTGCCATGGGGGTGATGTATTATTTATGGCAATCAATCTATGCGGATCTGGGTGGGCAGACCATTGCTGGCTATAGCTTGAGTGGCATGATTACCTATTATTTACTGGTTATTCTCATTGGTCGGCTGGTGCGGGGTAGCCAGCAGATCATGACTATTGCCACTGATATCTATGATGGCGGTTTGACGCGTTATCAGCTTTATCCCACCTCATATCTGGGTTTTAAATATGCTGAGCATCTTGGTTCTTTGCTGCCGGTGGTGGTACAGATAGTGATTTTTGCCGGGGTTGCTCCTTTTTTCCTGGAATTGCCGGCAGAGTTTCAGCTTAGTTTGACCAATATTGCCATGGCCCTGTTGGTGATCATGTTGGCCAATCTCCTCTATTTTCTGCTGAGTCTGCCCTTACAGTTTGTCGCCTTTTGGGCCGATAATGTCTGGAGTCTGGTGGTCATGCTCCATTTTATCGGTGCCCTACTAGGTGGGGCAATGCTGCCCATGGAACTCTTTCCTGCTGATGTGCTGGCTGTATTGGAATATACCCCATTTATTTATCTCTACTATTTTCCTGTAAAGATAATGGTGGGTCAGGTGGCTCCTGCTGAAATAATGCACGGCCTGCTGGTGATGAGTGTCTGGTTGCTACTCATGGCTGGGGTGGGTGGCTTGGTGTGGCGGCAGGGCAATAAGCGTTATACTGGGGTGGGGATTTAACTATGCGTTACGTGAGGCTCTATCTCTATTTCTTGCGTTTTTCCTTTAGTCGTGCCATGGAGTTTCGTCTGGATTTCTTCTTTCGCATTGTCATGGACACGATGTTTTATCTGGTTCATATTGCTTTTTTTCAGATCATCTATCAACATACCGGTCTGGTGGGGGGCTGGGACTTTGATCAGGCGCTCATCTTTGTTTGCGGCTTTTTTGTGGCTGATGCCCTGCATATGACTGTGGTGGCCAATAATCTCTGGCATCTGCCGCTGTATATCAATAAAGGTGATCTTGACTATTATCTGGTGCGGCCGGTTTCATCCCTCTTCATGCTCAGTGTCCGTGATTTTGCCGCGAATTCTTTTTGTAACCTGCTTATTGCTGCTGGACTTTTAAGCTGGGCTATCATGCGTTTTCCTGGGGATTTTTCAGCCCCGCAGATCCTGCTCTACCTCCTGCTCATTATCAATGGTGCCTATCTCTACTATGTCATTCACCTCTTCTTCATCCTGCCGGTATTCTGGACCCATAGTGGTCGTGGTTTTGAGGCGATTTTTTATGCCGTTAAACAGTTTGCTGAACGGCCTGACCGTGTCTTTCATGGCCCTATTCGCCTGCTTCTCGTTACCCTGCTTCCCTTTCTGCTCATTGCCTCCTATCCGGCCCAGATCTTATTGAGCGGTATTTCCTGGCTGACCCTGCTGCATATTGGCCTTGTCTCTGTTTTTCTCACCCTGCTGCTCATCTTTACCTGGCGTTTGGGGTTGCGTAGCTACTCATCGGCTTCAAGTTAGTTTGTGTCTGTCCAGAAATGGCCTTTTGTCTGATCTCTGGGTCACAGTAAAAATGACCTATTTCTGGACAGACACTAATTTGCTTTTCTGGCTAGCTCTCAATAATCAATATCAAATTTTTGCAGCCGATAGCGCAATGATCTGTTGTTAATTCCTAACAATTTTGAGGCCTTATTCTTGTTATACTTGCATGTCTCCATGGCCTGGAGGACGTAAAATTTTTCTACTTCGGCCAAGACGGTGTCAAGGGAGTCTTTGCCGTAGGGTTGCAGGGCAGGGAGTGCTACTGGCAGGGCAGTGGTTACTCCCTCTATTGAACTAAGCTGCGGTTGGCTGTCATGGGTTGGGGTGCTGGGGGTAATAACATCGTTTATTTCAATACGATGCCCTTGGTAGAGGGCTGCTGCCCGTTCAAGGCGGTTATTTAATTCGCGGACATTTCCTGGCCAGGACTCCTTGCTGAGCTGGGCTAGGGCTGTTTCGCTGATATCAATAAAAGCCTTACCGTCCCTGCTAGCAATTTTTTGAAGAAACGTCTTGGTGAGCTGGGGAATATCTTCCAGGTGTTCTTTAAGGCTGGGCATGGCAATGGAAATGACATTAACCCGGTAGTAGAGATCCTCTCTGAAACGTCCCAGGGAAACCTCGGTATTAAGGTTTTTATGGGAGGCGGACAGCACACGGACATCAATGGGTGACTCATTGGTGCTGCCCACGGGACGGATGGCACGCTCCTGGAGGATTCGTAACATTTTGACCTGCATTGCCAGAGGGAGATCAGCGATTTCATCAAGGAAAATTGTTCCACCCTCAGCAGCAACAAAGAGACCTGGTTTACGCCGATCAGCACCAGTAAAAGAGCCTTTTTCGTGGCCGAAAAATTCACTTTCCATCAGGTTTTCAGGAATAGCTCCGCAGTTGACGGCAATAAAGGGGGCATCTCGGCGGGGACTGCATTGGTGGATGGTGCGGGCAACTAATTCTTTTCCTGAACCTGATTCACCAGTAATTAGGACAGGGGCATTGGTTTGGGCCAAGCGTTGGGCCATGGCATTAATGGCCTTGATGGCAGGAGATTGGCCAACTAAGAGTGTTTCCTGGTCTACTGGGACAGTGTTGGCACTAAGGTTGATGGCATTGGTCACCAGTAAGGCGAGACGATCTCTTTCCAAGGGTTTGGTGAGATAGTCAAAGGCCCCGGCCTGCATAGCAGCCACCGCAGACTCTGTACTGGTGTCGGCGGTAACAACTGCCACTGGCAGATGGGGGAAATTTGCAGCAATATAGTGGACGACCTCAAAGCCTGAGCCATCTGGCAGGCCCAGGTCAGTGATGCACAGATCAAAATTAAGATGGTCAAGGCTGCTTTTAGCACTATGTACGTCCAGAGCACGGGCTGCGATGATACCTAGTTGTCCTAAAAATTCCTCAATGACATCTAAAATGAGTGTGTCATCATCAATAATAAGGGCATGCATGGGGTCTGTGGATGGGGCTATCATGGTTGTCCTTGTTCTGCTGATTCATTGGTTGTGTGAGAATATTTTTGTCCCAAACGGCCTGAGGCTCTCTCCACTGCGGCCAGAGCAACTTTATGGCCATAAAAAGAGTCATAGTAGTTTGTTTTTGCCTGGGTGAGCAGCGCCTGGGCATCCAGCACCTGGGTTGACGTGGCAATTTGTGATTGGTAGCGGGCCTGGGTGATACGATAATTTTCTTCTGCGTGGGTAATGGCTCGTTCGGATACCTTGATTCTCTTTTCTGTCTGCTGCAGGCGTTGAAAGGCAATTCTGGTTTCCAGGCTGACACGATCAATGGTCTGGGCGATTGCCTTTTTTGCGCGGCGGACATCTTTTTTTGCCGCTGTAATCTCGTTTTTATTTTTTTGCCATGTCCATAATTTCCATGTGGCCACCGCGCTGACGGTTTTCTCTTCTGCTGGCCAACCTAGTTCATCCGATCGCGCCCCGTCGGCTCTGTCTCCTCGTTTGTCATAGGAGGCTGATAGGGAGATTTTAGGCAGAAAAGGCGCTTTTTTAATGGTCACTTCCTTCTTGGCCATTTCAGCCCCTAGTTTGGCCTGCATAATTTCAGGACGATTGGTCAGGGCTGAGTGGAGGATGTCATCCCAGTTGTTTTCTCGTTGCTCTTTGGCATAATTATCTTCAAGATGCAGAGCCATGTCTGTGTCGCGGCCCAATAAAATGTTCAACTCTGCCCGAGCAATAAAGGCTTCTATCTGGGCATCAACAAAGTCTTGCTCTCCCTGGGCAAGTTCCACATCACTTTGTAGGAAATCATTGCGAGGGATAATCCCAGCATCAAAAAAGGCCTTGGCGTCACTCCTATGGCTTTTAAGTCGGTTGACGGAATTTTGAGCTTCCGTGGCCACCTTGACTGCCCTGAGTACTTTGAAATAGTTGGTGTAGACCTGGAAAATGAGCTCGTTGATGATACGGTCAGTTCCTTTCTGGGCAGAGTTGAGAGATATTTCCGCCTGTTTGATGCTGGTGACAATGGCTTTACCTTGATAGATAGGTTGTTCTGCTGTGAGGCCATAGCCGTACTCATCTGTAGGGGAATAGATGGAGTTTGGTTGGTATTTATAGGAGTAATGGGCTGAGAATGAGGGCAATAAATTCTTTTTGGCACTGTCAAGCAAGGCCTTATTCTGAGCAAATGTTGCTTGGGCCATGCCGAGATCAGGGCTATGAGCCAAGGCCAGATCAATGCAGTCAGCCAGGTTCATGTGGGCTGGGGACGACTGCTCAGCGCTATACGCTTTAGGCGGCAAAATCACTATGAAAAAGCAAAATATATATGGTGCAATATTCATTGGTTAACCGTGAAAACTTCAGGGAGTATTTTTTTTTGCTGTCAACTTTAGAGTTTGCAGCCTAACTATTTAATTTTAATATGAAAAAAATAAATTTGTAACGTGCTTACTCAAAACAACTGCTTGACGACATCTTTGATACATATTTGTTGATAACAGCAAAAAATGCGCCAATTATTGTAAGGAAAGCAAAAAAATGTCGGTTTTCTGTGGCGAGTAGGTTTCAGGGGATATACGATAAGCGCTCTGCTCAGTAAAATCGACAAAAAATGTCGCATTGTGTAAAAAAATGTCATATTGTGACATGGTTTGGTGATATTGGGTTCTGTCTGCTGGAGGGGAAGATTTTTTGAAAGGAAAATTAGTGAAATACTACCAACCTAATCTGAGATAGGGTTTGGCTGCAGTGTAATCCTGTTGAGCACTGAATTTTAAGTTATTTAGTGGTGATTCGGGTGTGCGGTACAAATAGTGCTAATACTAAATGCAATGAAGGAAGACGTTAAGAGTTTAATTGAATGGTTGCCGTATGATAGGACCCCAAGGAAAGTGCAAATGGTCGTGTTAGTATGAAACAACTTATCCAGAAATGGTTGCTTCTCCAGTGTAAGCAGGTTTCGGGCTGTGTCTATGGTGTTGCCCTGACAGGTATCCCTGGTAAAGGGTCCTACACACAGCTGACATCCTGGCCCGAGAATTCATCCCAACCAGCTGTAGTTGCCGCCGCCCAAACAGCACTGGAAGAAGAGCAGTGCCTGGTCAGGGATTTTGATTTGACCCTGCAGGAAACAGCGCAGCCGTGTGACGTTGTAGCATGTCCTTTATATAGTGGAGGGAAACTCTTAGGAGTTGTGGCCGTGGCCATGTCTAGTCGCCCTCCTGCTCGCCAGCAAGAAGTGATGGCACAGCTGCAGACTGGTACTTTCTGGCTTGAAGCCATGATTAAGCAGCAGGCATCAGTGGCCAAGGAACAGTTACTTACCCTGGTTGAGCTTGTTGCTGCCAGTCTGGAACATGAAAATTTTCAAGACGCAGCTACTGCTGTTGTGACCAGCCTAGCCACGCGACTTGATTGTGAAAGGGTGAGTATCGGCTTTGGTAAGGGGCCAGGCATACAAATTTATGCTGTCTCCAATACCGCCAATTTTGATCGTCGCACCAGCATGATGAGTGGTATCAAAGATGCCATGTATGAATCCTTGGATCAGCAGGAAACAGTGCTCTATCCACCCCTGGATGGTGCGTTGCAGGTTGTTGTGGCCCATAGCAGGTTATGTAACGAGTTTGAGGTCGGCTCGGTCTGTACGGTTCCCCTTGTCTATAATGGTACTCTTGTTGGCTCCTTGTTATTGGAAAGAGCGGCAGATAAGCCCTTTGATGTTGAAACTGCAAGCCAGTGTGAGCAGATTGGTGCCTTGGTTGGCCCTGCCCTTGAGTCAAGAAGGCGTGATGATATCTGGTTGCCCTCGAAGCTCGTTGAGCCTATTGCCAACTTTCTCCTAAAGCTTGTGGGGCCCCGGTGTTTCAAATTGAAATTTGCCACCCTGTCGAGCCTGCTATTGTGTGCTGTTCTTTTCCTTGTCCAAGGTGATTTTCGGGTAGCATCAAACTCTTCCCTTGAACCTAGTGTGCAGCGAGTGGTGGTGGCTCCGCAAGATGGCTATGTGGCCAGTGCTGCGGTGCGGGCTGGTGATATTGTTCAAGACGGAGACCTCTTGGCTCAGCTGGAAAATAAAGAGCTTCTTTTGCTGCGTCAAAAATGGTTTTCCCAGCGCCAACAAATTCGCAAAGAGTACCGCAATGCCTTGGCAGGGCGTAATCAGTCCGAATCCACTATTCTTAAAGCCAGAATATTACAGGCAGATGCACAGTTGAAATTGGTGGAAAAGCAGCTGTTGCGCACCCGTCTTGTTGCCCCTTTTTCTGGTCTGGTAATCAGTGGTGATCTCAGTCAGAGCCTAGGTGCGCCAGTGCAACGGGGCGAGGTATTATTTGAGGTTGCCCCCTTAGATGCCTATCGCCTCATTGTCAAGGTTGACGAGCGAGATATCGGTTTTATTAAGACCGGTCAGCAGGGTGACCTGATTCTTTCTGGGCTGGTAACAAAGAGTATATCCTTTTCCATTACCAAGATAACCCCGGTATCGGTTAGTGAAGATGGGCGTAATTATTTCCGAGTGGAGGGTCTGCTTGACTCAAAATCAGATCTGCTGCGTCCTGGCATGGAAGGGGTAGCAAAAATCAAAATTGACCAGCGAAAGCTGATTTGGATCTGGACCCACCGCCTCACTGACTGGCTGCGTTTGCAAATGTGGACGTGGATGCCTTAACTACAGTTATCAGTAACAACCAACTGCCACCAACTGACAACTGACAACTGACTACTTTATTATGTCCTCACTCTATAGCACATACTGGTACCGTATCGCAGCCCTTGAGCCGCGCCTGCGTCGCCATGTTCAGGTCTCTCGCCATTATTATCGGCAGCAGCCCTGGTATGTGTTGCGAGATACTGCCTCTGGGCGTCATCAGCGTTTTAATATGGCGGCCTATTATCTCATCGGCTTGATGGATGGCACAAAGAGTTTGGCTGAAATATGGCAGGCGGGTCTGGACTTTTTAGGTGATGATGCCCCTAGTCAGGATGAGGTTATTACCTTGCTGGGGCAGCTCCACAGTACAGATTTGCTGCGTTGCGATGTGAGTGCCGATACCTTGGATCTGTTCAGCCGCCAGAAAAAAGCAGCTGGAAATGATAGGCGACATTCCATTGCCAACCCGTTTGCCATGCGTTTTCCCCTGGTTGACCCTGATCGTTTTTTGCAAAAATGGCTCTTTCTTGTCAAGCCTCTCTTTAGCTGGCCCATGGCCCTATTTCTTTTTGCCGTGGTGGGCAGTGGACTGGTTGGGGCGTTAACTCATTGGCCTGAACTCAGTGAAAATATCGCTGATCGAGTTCTTGCCCCCCCAAATCTCCTTATCCTCTGGTTGGTCTATCCTGTGGTTAAACTTTTCCATGAGTTCGGCCACGCCTTTGCTGTGAAGGTGTGGGGAGGAGAGGTTCATGAAATGGGTATTATGCTCCTGGCATTTACACCCATTCCCTATGTAGAGGCCTCTGCCTCTGCTGCTTTTTCAGAGAAGAGACACCGCATGGCTGTGGCTGCCATGGGCATGGTTGTTGAAGTGAGTATAGCTGCTTTGGCCTTAGGGGTTTGGCTCAGCGTGGAGTCGGGTTTGGTCAGTGCCATTGCCTATAATGTCATGCTTATTGGTGGGGTTTCTACCTTGCTCTTTAACGGTAACCCTCTCTTACGTTTTGACGGCTATTTTATTCTGGCCGATGGCCTAGAAATTCCTAATTTGGCTCAGCGTTCCAACCGCTATCTTGGCTATCTTGTCCAGCGCTATCTTTTTGGTATCAGTGAGGCCAGATCGCCGGTGACTGCATCTGGCGAAGAGTTTTGGCTGTTGGTGTATGGTATTTGTGCCTTTATCTATCGGCTACTGGTTATTACTGGCTTATTGTTGTTTGTCGGCGCTAAGTTTTTCTTTGTCGGTGTTCTGCTGGCTGCCTGGGGAGCATTTAGTCAGGTATTGAAACCTGCTGGATTGGCGATGTCTCGCTTTTTCAATAGTTCAGGGCGCCAACAAAAGAATAGCAGGGTGTGTGTGGTTGCTTTGCTGAGTAGTGGATTACTGACCATGCTGTTTGGGGTGGTGCCAGCTCCTTTTCACACCAGAGCAGAAGGGGTGGTTTGGGTTCCAGAGCAGTCGCAGGTTCGTGTTGGTGTGGATGGTGTTGTCGCCAAAGTTATGACTTCGGCTGGTAGCAGGGTGGAAAAGGGTGATGTGTTGTTGGTGTGTGATGATCCTTTTCTGACTACAGAGACTGAAGTTTTGAGCGCTACCCTACAGGAGCTAGAGGCCCAATATACCGCTGAACCTCTGCGGGCCATAGTACGTCGCACTATTCTGCTGGATGAGATTACCACTCTTAAGGCTGATTTGCACCAACACCAGGAGCGCCTGGCTAAGCTCATTATCAGGAGCCAGGCCAACGGTATATTCATCTTGCCAGAGGATCAAAGTCTGCCAGGTCGTTTTGTCAACCAAGGTGCTCTGCTGGGCTATGTTGTGGGGGATGTACCATCCATGGTTCGCTTGGTTGTGAGTCATAAGGATATTTCCTTGGTACAGGAGCAGACCGAGGCTGTGCAGATCAGGTCGGTTGAACGTCTTAATCATGTCATGACAACCAACATTGCCAGAGTGGTGCCTGCAGCAGCCAATAGTCTGCCTGTTGCCACCCTTGGGGTCAAGGGGGGTGGTGTCATTCCGGTTGATCCGACTGATCCCCAAGGCCTTACTACTTTGACTAAGGTCTTCCAGCTTGAACTTGCTTTACCCCCTGAGTTACAGGATATGAAAATTGGTGGCCGGGTCTATGTCCGCTTTGATCATACTAAAATTCCCCTTGGCCAGCAGTGGTATCGCTCTCTTCGACAACTTTTCTTGAGGCAATTTAATGTTTGATGAATTGTTGAAAATACAAAAAATAGGCAATTGCCTGCGTCCAGGACTACTCAGGGGTGCCTATCCTGAGAAAAAGGGGCAGGATGTGGGCTGGCTGGACAGCTGTGGCCATGGACTACAGGGTTTGTTTAATCGGACATTGAATTCTCGTTATAACCATTGTGCTGAGGTGGTGGCAGCCATCAACATGCAGGGCAAAGAACTTATTGGTTTAGCTGAAAGCGATATTTTGGAGCAGCTTGCTGCTGTCAGTCAACAGCTCCGTCAGCAGGGACTTGACCGTGCATTGATTATCCAGGCTTTTGCTCTTATCAGGGAAATGGCCCAGCGCACCTTAGGTATGCGGCATTATGATAGCCAACTCATGGGAGGCTGGATTATGATCCAGGGCCGGGTGGCTGAGCTGGATACCGGAGAAGGCAAGACCCTCACCGCCACTCTGGCTGCTGCTACTGCAGCCCTGGCCGGGATTCCTGTCCATGTCATTACAGTGAATGAATATCTGGTCTGTCGAGATGCTGAAACCATGGCCCCTCTTTACCAGGCCTTGGGCCTCACGGTGGGGACGGTTACCGCAGCCATGGATAGTGATGCCTGTCGTGCTGCCTATGACTGTGATATTACCTATTGCACCAACAAGCAGGTGGCCTTTGATTATCTACGTGATCGGATGGTGCTGGATAATGAGCAGGGTCATCTGCGCCGTAAATTGGCTGTGTTGAGTGATGACTCTAAGCAAAAGCCCCTGCTCAGGGGGCTTTGTTTTGCCATTATTGATGAGGCTGACAGTGTGCTCATTGATGAGGCACGGACGCCCTTGCTGCTTTCTAAAGAAATTGCCACTGAGGATGAAAACAAGCTCTATCGTACGGCCATGTTCTTTGCCAGTCAGCTTGAGGTTGGTCTTGATTATACCATAGATATGCAGGGGCGTAGTGTTGCGCTGAGTGACAAGGGCAGTCAGCGCCTGGCAGAGATAAGTGCTGAGGCCGGTGGTGTCTGGGCTGGGCAGAGACGGCGGCAGGAACTTGCCTGTCAAGCCTTGGTGGCCTGTGAGCTCTATCATCGTGATCGTCATTATCTGCTTACTGAGGGAAAGGTGGTCATTATTGACGAGAATACCGGTCGCCCCATGGCAGATCGCTCCTGGCAGCGCGGGCTGCATCAGATGATTGAGATTAAGGAAAAATGCACCATCAGTAGCCAGCGACAAACACTTGCTCGCCTGACCTATCAACGTTTTTTTCGGAGATATTTACGTCTGGCTGGTATGAGCGGCACGGTGAATGAGGTGAGTGGTGAGTTATGGTCGGTGTATGATCTGCAGGTACAACGGGTAGCCACCCATCGCCCCTGTTGTCGCCTAAATAAGGGTGTCCATGTCTTGGCGGATCGAACCAGCAAATGGCAGGCCGTTATTAAACAAGTAGTGGCCATCAGCAGTGCTGGTCGTCCTGTCCTCATTGGCACCAGGTCTTTGGCTGATTCCGAGCATGTAAGTGCATTGCTTACCCTGGCTGGCATCAAGCATCAGGTTCTTAATGCCAGGCAGGATGCCCACGAGGCAGAGATTATCGCTTTAGCTGGTCAGCCAGGACAGATTACCGTGGCCACCAATATGGCTGGACGGGGAACTGATATTCCTTTAGGTGCCGGGGTGGCAGCGGCTGGTGGTCTGCATGTTATTGCCACTGAACAAAATGAGGCCCTGCGTATTGATCGGCAACTATTTGGTCGCTGTGGACGCCAGGGAGATCCCGGCAGTTATGAGTGTATCTTGTCCCTCAATGATGAATTATTGCAGCAGCAAAAGGGGCGGATGTCCCTTGACGTTCTTGCTCTTTTGCTCGTAAGAAAATATCCATTAATCCAAAAAATAAGCCATCTTGCCTTGCGAGGTGCACAATTTAAAACCCAGCAGCATCATAAACGACTGCGCCGCAATCTGCTCCAGCTTGACAAGCAGCTGGGGCGTAGGTTGGCCTTTAGCGGTAGCCTAGAATAGGTAAACTTTTACAGATTTATATTTCGTTAAGTTTAGTCGTCCTGGTGAACTATTACAGAATAAGAGAGGTTTTTTAATGATGAATAATGGCAAAAAAATAGTTTTTTGTATGATCCTTGTCTGTGCCCTGGGGCTGAGTGCCACGGTGCAGGCTGAATCTCCACTGTTTGACGGTCTTATTGAACCCAGTGAGATGGTTAATGTCGGCACCCCCATGGGTGGGGTGATTCGCTCTATTAAGGTTGAAAAGAGTGATGAGGTTAAGGCTGGAGATGTGTTGGTCCTGCTCGATTCCTCGGTTGAAAGGGCAACGGTGGCCAGGGCTGGGGCCCAGACCAAGATTGAGGGGGAGATCAAGCTGCAGCAGGAAAAACTGGCCTTTGCCGAGCGGGCCTATGATCGACTTGATGACCTGTTTATCAGCAAGGCCATCTCCACTCAGAAAAAAGATGAAGCTGAAACAGAGGTAGCCATTGCCCGCTATCGTCTGCAAAAGGCCAAGGAGAATCGCACCTTGGCCAAACTTGATCTGCAACGGGCCAATGCCATGCTCAATCAGCGTCGAATCAGCAGCCCCATCTCTGGGGTGGTGATGGAACGCTTTGTCTCCAAAGGTGAATTTGTGGATGAGGAACCATTGCTGCGTATTGCCTGTATTGACCCTCTCAAGGTAGAGGTTGTTCTGCCTGCCACCATGTTTGGTCGTATTGAAAAGGGGATGGAGGTTGCAGTTCAGTCAGAATTACAGCAGGAGAATGAGTATATTGCCACGGTTGATATTGTTGAGCGGGTGATCGATTCAGCCAGTGGAACTTTCAGAGTGCGTCTGGCCCTGCCCAACCCAGATTATCACATTCCAGGTGGGCTGAAATGTACAGTCCGTTTTCCCTTGGATGATGCGACTGGTGCAGTAGACAAAGAGCAGGATGGCTCAGTTTTTAGTAAGAGCCAGGATGATGTCAATTTTGCAGATACCTATTTGAGTAGCCTGGAGAACTAAACGGTGGCTAGAAAATATCACACAAAGCAGCTCCATGCCCTATACTATGAAGAGCTTGAGGCTCGACTGCTTTTTTCAGCAGATCTTGATGGCGTAGCCATGCTGGCCACTTCTTCCCTCTCTGTGGAACAGGGTGGAGATGGTGGGGTGCTGGAGGTAGAGCTGAACCCTGCCTTGGGGAGTAGTGAGTCGGCAGCAGAACAGAGTGCAGAAAGTCGCCTGGAGCTGGTCTTTATTGATAGCCGCACCCCAGATTATCAGCAATTTATCGATGATGTCGTACGTACTTTGGGTGATGATGCCCAGGTTGAGGTGATTATTCTCAATGCCAATGAGGATGGCATAAGCCAGATAAGCGATGTTTTAGTACAATTTCAAGATGTTGATGGTATTCATATTATATCCCATGGCAGTGATGGTCAGGTACAACTTGGTAATAGTTGGCTTGATTCAGCATCAGTTAATGCCAATGCCACCACCTTGACCGATTGGAACGATAGTCTGAACAAGGAGGCCGACATCCTTTTCTACGGCTGTAATATTGCTGCCACTCAGCAAGGTCAGCAGCTGCTTGATTCCATCGCCATGCTCACCGGTGCTGATGTGGCTGGCTCCGATGATATTACCGGTCATGGGAGCCTGGCGGGCGATTGGCAGCTTGAGTATCAGACCGGCAATATTGAATCCCAGTTGGCCGTCTCCGTCGGCCTGCAGCAGAGTTGGCAGGCCCGTTTACTCACCGCGACCTTTCAACAAGGGGATGCCAATGGCTATAGTGGGACACAGGATACATTTCTTGATAGTGATGACAGAAACAACACCACTAACGGCACCACTGCCGATAATATACAAGTAACCTACGAACAAGGAGGGATGTTTTCTTCGGATGATTTCTTTGAAGGGTTACTCCGCTTTGACAATCTTTTTGGTGATGGGCTAGGCCAGATACCCGTAGGTTCCACCATTAGCTCTGCCTCTCTGCAGCTATGGATCAACAATACCAGTTCTGATACCACCATAACCATGCATGAGATGCTTGTGGGCTGGGATGAGTCTACGACGACCTGGAATAGCATGGTCAATGGCGTCCGTTTTGATACAGGTGATGCTGATGCCAATGCAGTTGGTGACGGTGTTAATGATATCATTGATGATGATTATATCACCATCAATGGTTTGGAAAGCTCTCTGCGGAAATGGTCTGTTGACCCTGGCTCTAACCAAGGCTGGGCCTTTCTGGATCAGGATGGAGATTCACCCTTTTTTGGTTCTGATTATTGGGCCTTTGCCAGTTCAGAGGTTGCAGGTCAAGAGTTTCGCCCAGAACTTAGTGTTGAATATAATGCTCCTCCTGTAATTTCCAGTTCGGCCACGGCCAGTGTCGCAGAGAATACTACCACCGTCCATCAGGTTATTGCCACAGATGCAGATAATGACTCTTTGAGCTATGCCATCGCCGGAACAGGCGCTGATGACCATCTCTTTCAAATCGACGACAGCGGCAATCTAAGTTTTATCACAGCCCCAAATTTTGAGATGCCCTCCGATGCAGGCACAGACAATATGTACAGTGTAGATGTTGCTGTTTCTGCCGGTACACATACCATAAATCAGAGTATTGTCGTCACTGTTACCGATGTGGTGGAAAATGTTAACTTCAGCATTGATGCCATTAGCAATGCAACGGTGGTTGAGAATAGTGTCTTTACAAGTGTAACGCCAAATCTAAGTGGTGATGCCCCTATTGGCACCATTACCTATAGCCTGGCGGGCACGGATGCTGGTTTGTTTAGCGTTGATGTCAGTACAGGTGTGGTGAGCATGGTTGGCAGAGATTATGAGGCTGCTGTGGATAGCAATGGCGATAATGTCTATGAGGTGATTCTGGTTGCCACTGATGATGATGGCAATACGGATAGTGAAGATTTTACCGTCACTGTCAGCGATGTGGTGGAAACAGCCACCTTCAGTATCGATGCCATTGCTGATACAACCGTGGTTGAAAATAGTGCCTTTACCGGCGTTACACCTAGTCTGAGTGGTGATACCCCCATTGGCACCATTACCTATAGTCTGGCCGGCACGGATGCGGGCCTGTTCAGCGTTGATGCCGGTACAGGTGTGGTGAGCATGGTTGGCAGAGATTACGAGGCTGCTGCAGATAGCAATGGCGATAATGTCTATGAGCTTACCCTGGTTGCCACTGATGATGATGGCAATACGGATAGTGAAGATTTTAGCGTCACCGTCAGTGATATGGTGGAAGCATCCACCTTCAGCATTGATGCCATTGCCAATACAACGCTGGTTGAAAATAGCGTCTTTACCAGTGTTACGCCAAATCTGAGTGGTGATACCCCTATTGGCACCATTACCTATAGTCTGGCCGGTACAGATGCGGGACTGTTCAGTGTTGATGTCAGTACCGGCGTGGTGAGTATGGTTGGCAGAGATTACGAGGCTGCTGCTGATAGCAATGGTGATAATATCTATGATGTCACCTTGGTTGCTACTGATGATGATGGCAATACGGATAGTGAAGCCTTTAGCGTCACAATCAGCGATGGAGTGGAAAACGTCAACTTCAGCATTGATACCATTGCCAATGCAACAGTGGCTGAAAATAGCGCCTTTACTGGCGTTACGCCAAATTTGAGCGGTGATACTCCCATTGGCACCATTATCTATAGCCTGGTCGGCACAGATGCTGGCCTGTTCAGCGTTGATACTGGTAGTGGCGTGGTGAGTATGGTTGGCAGAGATTACGAGGCTGCTGCTGATAGCAATGGTGATAATATCTATGATGTCACCCTGGTTGCCACTGATGATGATGGCAACAGCGCCAGTGCAGCCTTTACCGTTACTGTCACCGATGTGGTGGAAACGGCCAGCTTTACCATTGATGCCATTGCCGATACAACGGTAGCTGAAAACGCTGCCTTTACCAGTGGCGCTCCGAACTTAAGTGGTGCTGCTCCCATTGGCACTGTTAGCTATAGTCTTGGCGGCACAGATGCTGGCCTGTTCAGCGTCAATACAAGTACCGGTGTGGTCAGTATGGTTGCCAGAAACTTTGAGGCTGCTGTAGATAATAATGGTGATAATGTCTATGAGGTGACCTTGGTTGCCACTGATGATGATGGTAATAGCGCCAGTGAAGCCTTTAGCGTTACGGTGTCTAATGTCGCTGAATCAGCGCTTTTTACGATCAATACCATTGCTGATATAACGGTCAACGAGAATAGTGTTTTCACCAGTGTTACGCCGGTTTTAAGTGGTGCTGCACCCATTGGTGCTGTCACCTATAGTCTGGCTGGTAGCGATGCTGCTCTGTTCAGCGTTGATGCTGGAACAGGTGTGGTCAGCATGGTTAGCAGGGATTATGAGGCTGCTGCAGATAGTAATGGTGATAATGTTTATGAGGTGACTCTGGTTGCCACTGATACCGATGCGAATATTGCCAGTGAATCATTCACGGTTACTGTCAGCGATGTGGTTGAAGCTGCCATCTTCGGCATTGATGCCATTGCCAATACAACGGTCAATGAAAATTCGGACTTTAGCAGTGTCACACCAAACTTAAATGGTGCTGCTCCCATTGGTACGGTCACCTATAGCCTGTCAGGTGCTGATGTCGGCCTGTTCAGCGTTGATGCCAGTACTGGTGTGGTCAGTATGGTTGCCAGGGATTATGAGGCTGCTGTAGATAATAATGGTGATAATGTCTATGAGGTGACCTTGGTTGCCACTGATGATGATGGTAATAGCGCCAGTGAAGCCTTTACTGTCACTGTGAGTGATGTGATTGAAGCCGCCACCTTCAACATTGATACCATTGCCAATACAACGGTAGTTGAGAATAGCGTTTTTACCAGTGTCACTCCGAATTTAAGTGGTGCTGCTCCCATTGGCACCGTGACCTATAGCCTGGCAGGTGTAGATGCCGGCCTGTTCACCGTTAATAGCAGTACTGGTGTGGTTAGTATGGTTGCCAGGGATTATGAGACTGCCGCTGATAGCAATGGCGATAATGTCTATGAGGTGACCCTGGTCGCCATTGACGAGGATGCTAATTCGGCTAATGCCGCCTTTACCGCCACCGTCAGCGACGTGGTTGAAGTCGTTAACTTCGGTATTGATACCATTGGCAATACCGTTATCAATGAGAATGTCGTATTTAGCAGTGTTACCCCAAACCTGAATGGCGACACACCTATTGGCAATATCACCTACACCTTGAGCGGTAGTGATGCCGGCCTATTCAGCGTTGATGCCAGTACCGGTGTGGTGAGTATGGTTGGCAGAGATTATGAGTCTGCTGCTGATAGCAATGGTGATAATGTCTATGAGGTGACCTTAGTTGCCACTGATGCTGATGCTAATACTGCTCAAGCCGCCTTTACCGTCACCGTCAGCGATGTGGTTGAAGATGCTAACTTCAGCATTGATGCCATTGGCAATACCGTTATCAATGAGAATGTCGGATTTACCAGTGTTACCCCGAACTTAAGTGGTGCTGCTCCCATTGGCAATATCAGCTATAGTCTTGGTGGCACAGATGCGGGCCTGTTCAGCGTCAATACCAGTACCGGTGTGGTTAGTATGGTTGCCAGAAACTTTGAGGCTGCTGTAGATAATAATGGTGATAATGTCTATGAGGTGACTCTGGTCGCCACTGATGCTGATGGCAATACGGATAGTGAAGATTTTACCGTCACCGTCAGCGATGTGGTTGAAACTGCCACCTTTAATATCGACGCCATTGCTAATACTGTTATCAGCGAGAATGTCGGATTTACCAGTGTTACCCCGAACTTAAGTGGTGCTGCGCCCATTGGTACAGTCAGCTATAGCCTGGCTGGTAGTGATGCCGCTCAGTTCAGCGTTGATGCCAATAGCGGTGTGGTCAGTATGGTTGGCAGAGATTACGAGGCTGCTGCTGATAGCAATGGTGATAATGTCTATGAGGTGACCTTGATCGCCACTGATGCCGATAGCAACAGTGATAGCGAGGCTTTTACGGTGGAGGTGACCGATGCTGTTGAAATAGCGAATTTCACTATTGATGCCCTTGCCGATAGTATTATTGCCGAAAATGTCAGCTTTACTAGTAGCGTGCCGAGTTTAAGTGGTGATGCTCCCATTGGCAACATCATCTATACCCTTGGTGGTGTAGATGCCGGTCTGTTCACTGTTGATGCTGGTACGGGTGTGGTCAGTATGGTTGGCCGAAATTATGAGGCAGCCGCAGATATCAATGGTGATAATGTCTATGAGGTGACCTTGATCGCCACTGATGCCGATAGCAACAGTGATAGCGAGGCTTTTACGGTGGAGGTGACCGATGCTGTTGAAATAGCGAATTTCACTATCGATGCCCTTGCCGATAGTATTATTGCCGAAAATGTTATCTTTACTAGTAGCGTGCCGAGTTTGAGTGGTGATACTCCCATAGGCAATGTTACCTACACCTTGAGCGGTGCTGATGCCGGCCTGTTCAGCGTTGATGCAAGTACGGGTGTGGTCAGTATGATTGCCAGAAATTTTGAGGCTGCCGTTGATGGCAATGGCGATAATGTCTATGACGCCATTTTGCATGGCATGGATGAGGATGGTAATACCGATAGTAGAGCCTTTACGGTTTCAGTTGCAGATGTCAATGAGTTTGCGGTCACTACTATTGTCGATACCAACGCTGTGGTCAGCGAAACGGTGTTTGAAAATAGTGGTGCTGGCAGCAGTGTTGGCCTCACTGCCCATGCCACTGATGGTGATGGCGGAGATAGCATCACCTATAGCTTGAGCAATGATGCCGGAGGCCGCTTTGTTATTGATGCAAACAGTGGCATAGTCACCGTGGCAGCTGGTCATCTGCTGGACAGCGAAGCTGCTACGAGTCACAGCATCACTGTCCAGGCCACCTCCACAGATAGCAGCACAAGTTCGCGGAGTTTTACCATTAATCTGCTTGATGAGGATGAATTTGATGTTGCGGCAATTAGTGATAGTAACCTCAGTCCAAACACTGTTTCTGAAAATAGTGCCCTTGGTACAGTGGTAGGCGTGGTGGCCCATGCCGTTGATGGTGATAGTAGCAATAGTACGATCACCTACTCCTTGCTTGATGATGCTGGTGGGTTGTTTGTTATTGATAGTGTCAGCGGGGTTATTACCGTCAATGGTGCCCTTGATTATGAAAATGCTCAGAGCCATACTGTCATTGCTCTGGCCACCTCTGCTGATGGCAGTACGGCCAGTATGGATTTTACCATTGCCGTCACTGACCTCAATGAGGCTCTGCCGGAAGATGGTGGTGACGATACCTCTCCTGGCGCTGATCTTCCTGATGCCCCTGAGGTGAGTGAGGACGGAAATTCTGACGACATTGTTGGTCTGGAAGTAAGTGATAATGATCGCAGCCAGGAATCCCAATTTGGAGATTCGGTCTGGCAAGAAAACAATGATGATATGGAGCCGGAAGAATCTGTCAGCCAGCCGTTTACCTTTGATGAGTATTTGCCCCTTAATTATGACCAGGACTCAAAAAAATCCTCTTCATCACAAGGGGTGGGGAGTAGTTATTTGAGTAGTGCTAGTGAAGAGACGACCCAGGTTGCCTATGAGCAATTTGGTCTTGATGATGAGTTACTCAGACCCTTGTCTGATGCTGATCAGGTCATGGTAGCTGGCCAGATTGAAATTTTGCGGCAAGAGCTTGATTCAGATTTTGCTGAGAGTTCTCGTGGCCATGTATTTACAGCCTTGGCAACAAAAGGGGTCTCTGCTTCCCTGGCCGCTGGGGCTGCGGGCTATCTGCTCAGGGCTGGTTCTCTCTTTTCCAGTTTTCTTGCCTCTGTTCCTTTATGGAAGGGCTTTGATCCAATTTCTGTTTTGATTCTCCCCAAGAAGAAAGAGAAAAAGAAGGATGACACACCACCAGCGAATAATAATGATGTGGACCAGATGTTTGATAAAAATAGGGTAGAAAAATGAAGTTTTTTAAAACTCCGGCAGCACGTATCAGTCTCGGTATTATGGCTTTAACCGTGAGTCTTCTCCTGGTGGCAGATTTTATTGGTATTGCCCCTAATCGAGATGAGGTGGCTTTTGAGGCCCGTAAGGATCTCTGTGAGTCTCTTGCCCTGCAATTTTCCGCTGCAGCCACTAATGATGATCTTGCTTCCATCAGGATGACCTTGAAGTCATTGGTTGAGAGGGATAATGCTATCCTTTCTGCCGCCCTGCGCAGTTCTGCTGGGACGTTATTGGCAGTGAGTGGCAACCATCTGTCCCGTTGGCAAAGTTCTGGGGATGGTCGTTCTTCTCTGACCCATGTCCAGGTTCCCATCCTGAAGGGGCAAAAGCTCTGGGGAACTGTGGAGTTGCAGTTTGCCCCTTTATGGGAAGGTGGCGTACTGGGTGGCTTGAAAAAGTCCTTTCTGGGCCTTGTTCTCTTTGTCGCTATAACAGGGTTTGCCGGGTATTTTTTTATGATGAGAAGAACCCTACGGGAGCTTGATCCTTCTGCCGTTGTTCCGGCTCGGGTGAATGCTGCTTTTGATGTCTTAAAAGAAGGGGTGTTGATACTGGATGACAAAGAGCAGGTAGTTATGTCCAATGGTGCCTTTGCCGCCTATCTTGGCAAGACATCAGCAGAGCTGCTTGGTTTTAAAGGCTCTGAGCTTGGTTGGGTTACTGCCAAGTCAAAAGAACAGCTTCTCTTGCCTTGGCTTGAGGTGATGGAGAGTGGCAAGAGCCGGACAGGGGTTGAATTGACCCTGGCCCCAACAGCAGATACCCAGATTAAATTTATGGTGAATGCCGCACCTGTCATGGATGGTAATGGCAAGAGCCGCGGAACCCTTGTCACCTTTGATGATGTGACTGAATTAGAGGAGAAAAATTTCCAGCTCAACAGGGCGGTGATTGATTTACAAATTTCCAGTAAAGAGATTACGGATAAGAATGAAGAGCTGGAATTTTTGGCCAGCCATGATCCCATGACCAAGCTGCTAAACCGACGCGCTTTTAATGAGCGTTTTGCTGTTTTATTTGCTGAGGCCAAAGAACAGAACCTGGAGCTGTCGTGCATTATGTGCGATATCGATCATTTTAAGGCCGTAAATGATACCTATGGTCATGGCGTTGGTGACGAGGTTATTATCTCGGTTGCCCAGGCTCTCAGCGAAAAGTCGCGGGATATTGATTTGGTGGGTCGTTATGGTGGCGAGGAATTTTGTCTGGTCTTTAGCGGCCTTGATATTGGTCAGGCTGCTGAGATTGGTGATCGAATCCGTCAAACTATTGCTGATACAGTGGTTGCTGGTATCCAGGTACAGATGAGTTTTGGTGTTTCCTCCTTGGTTTTTAATGCCCATGAACCAGCGGAAATGACAAATCAGGCTGATCGGGCACTCTATGTTGCCAAGGAAAGTGGCCGAAATAGGGTGGTGAAGTGGGGTGGTGATGAGGAGTCCACTGTTGTTGAGCTGGATGATTCTGCCACAGAGTGTACGAGCAATGACTCTGCCTTTGAGGAAAGTGCTGAGATTGATCGCTTGTCAGCTCGGGTGAGAGAGCTGGAAGAGTTGGCAGAAAAAAGGGGCCAGGAGTTGAAGCATTTTACGGCCTATGACTCCCAGACCGGCTTACCGACCCGGGCCTTATTTCATGATCGAATCATGCAGGCCCAAGCCAGGGCTGATCGCTATGATCAGGTGGTGGCGGTCCTCTCTGTGTCCTTGGAAAATGTTACTCGTTTTAGGGAAGTTTTTGGTCATGGGGTCGCCGAACAGTTGTTAAAGGAAAGTGGTCTTCGTCTTATCGAGATTTTACGTTCTAATGACACCGTGACCATGATGAAATCAAAATACACCATGCCCACGGTATCCTTACTTGGCCAGGATGAATTTGGTGTTTTGTTAACGGATTTGCGTCAGGTCGATCATATCATCTGGATCGTCAAGCGCATAATAGATACCCTTGAAAAGCCTTTTCAGGTGAGTACTGAGGATATGTATATCACTCCCCATGTGGGGATCAGTATCTCTAATCATGATGGTGATAGCGCTGAAACCTTGGTGAAAAATGCGAGTGTGGCAAGCCGACGCGTTGGTGAACAGGCAGGCAACGATAAATATCGCTTTTATTCCCCTGATATTAATGATGCCTCATGTCGACAGCTACTCATTGAAGGGCAGCTGCATAAGGCAAATGCCCGTGATGAATTTCAGCTCTATTACCAGCCTAAGGTCAATGCGGCTAGTGGAGAAATTATTGGCATGGAGGCCTTGATTCGCTGGAACAGTCCCCAGGCTGGATTGGTGTCGCCCAATGATTTCATCCCTATTGCAGAAAATTCTGGCCAAATTAATGAGATTGGTGAGTGGGTTCTCGCTGCCGCCTGCCGTCAGGTGCGGGCATGGCTTGATATGGGGCTCTGTAATTGCAATGTGGCAATAAATTTTTCTGCCAAGCAATTTAGACACGGCAACCCAGTAGAAAAGATTCGCCAGCTTTTAGATGAGTACGGTCTGGAACCTTGGTATCTTGAAATTGAAGTTACTGAAAGTGCCATGATGGAGGATGTGGGGAAAACCATCGCAATCTTAAAGGAAATTAGGGCCTTGGGGCTTGGTGTTGCCATTGATGATTTTGGCACAGGTTATTCTTCGTTGGGCTATCTTAAAAAGCTGCCAGGTACCCATCTGAAGCTGGATCGTTCCTTTGTGGCAGAGATAACACAGGACGAGAATGACGCCAGCTTAGTGGGGGCAATTGTTGATATGGCCCATGTAATGGGGCTCACTGTGGTGGGCGAGGGCGTTGAAAGGGACTCGCAGGCTGAAATGTTGTGCGATTTTGGCTGTGATGAATTGCAGGGCTTTCTCTTTAGTAAGCCGGTTCCGGCAAAGGAGGCAACCCTGCTGCTGCAAAACGGCGTGCCGCATGTTTTGGAAAGATGGGAGATGGGCAAGGTGGCGTAATGTTCACCATTATCTTTGCTTGTTCTTCCTCCTGTCTACCTTTTTGATTGGCAGGTAGTCCAGTTGCCACTGCATGTTGGAAAGCAGGGCGCCTAATCTCGCCGGGTCGCCTTTATGCTCAAATGTGCTGAAGGAACATTTTTCTGCCACGCCTTTGTTTATGGCATCCTCGCCCACGGCATAGGCCACGGCCTGACTTACTTTTTTTAGATCAGCCACGGATGGCAGCAGCTCGCCCCGTTCTAGGGCCTCATCAGGTATTTCCTGGGCCACGGCATGGGCGGCGGCTGTGAAGAAGGAAGGCAGTACCTTGTTGGCACCAGAACTGATGACCCCTAAGCCCACACCTGGAAAGACAAAGACATTATTGCATTGGCCAATGGTATGGGTGGTGCCTTCATACGTCACCGGGGAAAAGGGGCTACCGGTGGCTACCAGGGCTGCTCCTTTTGACCAGGTAATGACCTGTTCTGGAGTGGCCTCGCAGTTGGCGGTGGGGTTAGATAATGGCAGGATGAGGGGTTGTGGGTCATTATTTACCATGGCCTGAACAATTTCTTCGGTGAATGTTCATGCCTGGCCTGATGTGCCGATGAGAACGGTTATCTTCGCCTCCTGCACGGCCTGGAGAACTGCATCCTCTTTTTTCTCTGTGATCCAGGGAAAATGTTTGAGATCCTTGGCAAATTTTTCTTTATAGGAGGGAAGATCGCGATCATTGCTGACCACTCCCTGACTGTCAGTGGTAAAGACGCGGTCGCAGGCCTCCTGTTCTGATAATCCTTCGGCCAGCAAGGCAACATAAATCTGTTCCGCCACTCCCACTCCACCAGCCCCGGCCCCATGGACCAGGAATGTTTGCTCTCGCAGGCTGGATTTCTTGATACGCATACCTGCTAATACGGCGGCTAAGGTCACAGATCCCGTTCCTTGAATATCATCATTAAAGGAGATCATTGTGTCGACAAAGCGGTCGCGGATGAGAAAGGCATTTTGTTTGGAGAAATCTTCCCACTGGCAGAGGGCCTGGGGAAATACTTTCTTAAAGGCAGCTGCAAATTGGTCGATAAAATCAAGATACGCCTCACCCTGTAATCGCTCATGACGCCATCCCAGATATTCTGAATCAGCCAATAATGCTGGGTTGTTTGTGCCGATGTCCAGAGAGACTGGCAGGCAATGCCAGGGAGCAATACCAGCTCCTTGGGTGTAGAGCATGAGCTTGCCTAACGAGATGGCAATGCCGCCAGTACCTTGATCACCAATGCCTAAGATTCCCTGATTGTCGGTGACCACCGCCACCCTGATATCGCAGTAGGAATAGCGGCGGAGGATTTCTTCGGCCTGATGGATATTGCCGGGATGAAAATGGACACCATTGGCCCGGCGGAACATGGAGGAGTAGCGCTGGCAGACCAGGCCCACGGTGGGTGTATAGATGATACGCATATAGGTGGCTATATCACTGGCAATGAGGGCGTGGGCCAGGGTAACGTTACGGTCGTAAAGGGCGCGGATATAGATAAAGCGCTCAATATCATCCTTTTTTTCTTTCACCTTAATGGCGCTGTTACGCACCTGGGATTGCAACATGCGCGGTGAGGGTGGTAATGCCCCTTCCAGATCCAAGTATTGGCGCTCCTTCTTGGAAAATGCTGTGCCTTTGTTGGTGAACTGGTTATTTTGCAGGGGCATGCCTGTGATGTTGGCGATAAGGGCAACCGTGCGGCCAAATTCATCAAATTTAAAATCACATATTGTTTGCGGCATGGCATGCTCCGAGTAAGAGGATTAAGTGGTATGTTCTCTACCTTGAACTGTAAAAGATAAACCGTCAACTGTTTACTGTCTGGGCGGGAGTTTTTGTCTATAGGTGGATAAAGAGTTGCCTGAAGCATGAAAAGGCACTAAAATTATGTGGAAGAATAATTTCTATTAAGAGACGCAATCGTAACTACGCCAATGCCAAACGTATCAGGACATTCCAAAAGTTTGGGGTGACACTACCATGCGTTGTGGACTAACAAAGAATTAAAAGTATGGATTTATTAGAAGCAAATTTTGGCATCATGGAGGCCCGTAACTGCCCCATGTATAAAATGGGGGATTCCTTTGCCTTATTGGGACTGGCGTTGTTGCCACCAGAGGGTAAGCCTGCCTGTCTTTTTCTGGCTAAGGGTTTGGCTGACATCTTGTTACAGGTTCTTGACAGCTCAGACCCTGAAGGTGGGTTGAAGAAGGAATATAACTGTCCAGGCTGTACTGGGATTATTAAGTTTGGCCCTATTGACAGCTCTAACCCGCAATTTTTAACACCCCATATGCAGATGTTGGCCGCAGCTGAGGTTAAAGAAAAGACCATACAGTCTGATTCGCTTCTTGAGATGCTTTCGACCTTCTCTTTTTTTCAGGCCATGGAAAAAGGGCATCTACGCGAGATTGTTGACCGCCTCCAGCAAAAACTCTATGCCGCAGGGCAGATTATTGTCCATAAAGGACGGCCTGGGAAATATCTCTATATTATTCTGGCCGGAAGTGTTGGGGTGCTTGATGAGGACGGTGGCATGTTGGCCACCCTGCGGCGTGGTGAGATTTTTGGGGAGATGAGCCTTTTTTCTGGGAAACCAGCCTCTGCAACAATACGTGCCAATGATGCGGTACGAGTTCTGCTCCTGTCTGGCAAGGATCTCAGTAATATCCTGGTAAAATATCCCTTCCTGCAAATGGCCTTTACCCGTATGTTGGTTCAACGGCTCACCACTGCCAATGTTGCCAAAGCAGATGAGTATGAGGCTGGGGTGACTGGCAAGCTTGATGAGGTGAGTCCCTCTGAACTTTTTCAGATGTTCAATGAAAATTCCAAGACAGGGCTTTTTGAACTTCGTCTGCCCTTAGGCCCAGGTCAGGTTACTTTCAGTGAGGGAGAGGTGGTGCGAGCTGAGTATGCTGGCAAAGAAGGCAAGGATGCGTTTTGGGCCATTCTGGCCGAGCATCAGGGCTCTTTTAAATTTACGTCCTGTCTTTCTTTGGAGGATATGGGGGGGGAGCCTCTGGGCAGCTTTATTGGCCTGCTCATGGAGGGCATGCGTCTGCTGGATGAGGCCCAGGCCTCAACACAGCAGTAGGGGGGAGCGGTAGGGCCGGCAAAGTTCACTAACAGCAAAGCGGTGTCAGTGTCAGCCTTTACAGGTTAATATTTCGTGAAGTATCGTCGTCCTAGTGAATTATTGCGTGGCTCTCTATCCTCTATCTTTTAACAACTCCAATAATTTCTCCGCATCCAATCTGCTTTCTGTTTCATGGCCGGCCAGCAGGCTGTCGGCCAGATCTTTTTTGGACTGGTGCAGCTCAACGATTTTTTCTTCGATGGTATTCGCTGTTACCAGGCGATAAATGGTCACCGGTCTGGTCTGGCCAATACGATGGGCCCTATCTGAGGCCTGGTTCTCCACCGCTGGGTTCCACCAGGGGTCCATATGAATAACATAATCGGCCCGGGTTAAGTTAAGGCCCGTGCCGCCAGCTTTAAGGCTGATGAGAAAGAGGTCTCCCTTGCCATTCTGGAAATCTGCCACTGCCTCATTGCGTTTTGCAACTGGCGTTGAGCCGTCAAGGTATTGGTAGCTAATGCCCTGTTCATCCAGGTAGAGGCGGATGAGTTCCAGGTGACGGACAAATTGGGAGAAGATTAAGGCATTATGGTTGTTCTCTAAAATCTCCGCCACGACCTTGGCAAACAGAGCCAGTTTGCCACTTACCAGAGGGCTTTGTTGGTGCACCAGGCGGGGGTGACAGCTGGCTAGACGTAGTTTGGTGATTTCTGCCAGGATTTGCATAGTTCGGCGGTTAGAGGCATCCTCGTCGCTGATGCGATGCACCGCCTCCTGGCGTAGCGCCTCATACATGGTGCGCTCTTCTTCGGTCATCTCTACCTTGAGTATAATTTCAGTCCTCGGTGGTAATTCTTTGACAACCTCTGATTTTAAACGGCGTAAAATGAATGGCGCCAGGATTAATTTAAGGCGTATTCTGGCTGCCTCATCCTGGTGGCGTTCAATGGGGATAGCAAAATTGCGATTAAAATGACTCAAGGTGCCGAGCAACCCGGGGTTGATGAATTGAAACAGATTCCACAATTCGCCCAGGTGATTTTCAATGGGGGTACCAGTAGTGATGATTTTGCAGTGGCCCTGCAAGGCCATGGCTGCAGAGGAGCGTTTCGTGGAGCGGTTTTTTATGGCTTGAGCCTCATCAAGGATGACCACTTGCCATTGTCGGCGGGCAAAGATCTCGGCCTCTTGCTGGAGTAAGGCGTAGCTGGTGATCATCAGATCATAGGGTTGCAGGTCGTTAAGGGCTTGCTCTCTATCACCAGGGCCGAAGATATGTGGGGTGAGGCGGGGGGCATAGGTGTTGGCTTCCTGTAACCAGTTGCCACATACTGAGGTTGGAGCCACAACTAGGCAAGGGCCTGCCTCTGCCTTTTGTAGAACCAGGGTCAGACTTTGAATTGTTTTGCCCAGACCCATGTCATCGGCCAGACAGGCGCCTCCGCCCCAGTGGGCTAGACGAGCCAGCCAGGTAAATCCTTCTATCTGGTAGCCCCGTAAGCGCTGTTCCAGTCCTCCTGGGACCTCTGGGCTGAGATCCCGGGATTCTTTGATGCGAAGCAAAAGTTCTTGCCACTGTGCGTCTCCGCTGATTTCTGCGCCCTCTTTTTTTAGGGCGTTCAGAAAAGGGGTGGCAAAGGGCGAAAGTTGAATGTGTTGCTGTTGTCTGGTGAGGCTTGCCAGGGAGGCGATCTGTTTTTGCAGACTTTTTGACAAGGCAAGGAATTGGCCGTCGGCCAAGGGGATAAAACGGCTCTGCTGGTTTTGCACCAGATTGATGAGCTGACGCAGATCCATGACCTTGTCTTGGTCAAAGGTGAGTTCCCCATCCACACTGAACCAGTTACCCTTTTTCTGGGTTGTCATCTTTAGATTATGGAGATTCGCTCGGCTAGAGATGGCCAGGCGGGTGCCACTGGGCCACTCAACCAGAACCATTCCCTTGATGCGTTCCAGCTCCTCTAAGGTGGCCAGGCAGATCTCTGCCTTGGCTAATTGCCAATGGTATTCGTCATGGTCCAGGTGGCGCAGGGTGTTGCACATGTCAATGACCTGCTGACAATTCTGCTCTTCCCTGTGCAGATCACGGCTGATCTGTAGGCGTTGTTTGGCAATGGTGGCAATAACCTGTTTTGCTCCCTGGCCCGGTCGCATCACAGGGCCATTTTCGCCAAACGGTCGCATCACCATGACCAGTCGAAAACCATTACCACTGGGGGTGAGTTGCACCACGACCTTGGTGTTTGCCTCTTGCACCAGGGCGGTGGTTGCTTGGTCAACTTCAGAATATACTGGCATTTTGGTGGCCAGGGAATCAAGGGCTGCCTCTAACTGTTCGTGGGCCTCGGCTGGAAAGAAAAGACCGGCAGGGCCGATAATAACAGCAAGACGATGGTGTTCTTCATTGAGGGTAACTACCTTGAAATGGCTGTATCCTTCACGAATTATTGCTATCCGTTCTCGGCCCGGGGTAGGCAGGAGTTGGAGGTGAAGCTTTTCATCATGGAGTGATATACGTAGCTCCGGCTCTCCCTTGCTCACCTGCACCGGTGCCTGGGGATCACGTTCCAGGAAAAGGTGAGGATGGTCGATGAGGGCTGGTAGTACTTTGCTTTGGGGAAAATTATAGGTGGGCTGGGCTGCGTAGCCTTTTTTCTCCTGCAGAGCAGCAAGGATGGCTTGATCCTCGTCGCACAGGTAAGGGAGTTGGCTATCATGGAAAAGGCGAGCCAGGGAAACAGCCCTGCCCTTGGACCATCTGCCACTGCTTTTTTTCTGCAGACGTGGGGTGATTTCCAGGCCTGTACCTTGGGGGGCCAAAAGCCATACCAGACGTTGCTGGGGGCCACTTTTTCCTTCCAAGTCCTTTTCTTTCAAGGATGTTAAGGCCTGTAGGGCGCGTTGCCAGGATTGTTCCCTGGGAATGAGCCCAGCCAGTCCTGGTAGTTCTTCTGGAGGTGGGCTGGCGGCGCTGTTGACCAAGTGGTGGAATTCAGCAGCTAGCCAACTAAAGCCATTATTGTTGGCCTGTTCTGCATGCTGGGCCAGGATGGCACACCGCTCCTCACTTAAGCTGTGGTGGGTCCACAGGGTACAGAGGCTGCTGATAAACAGGGCAAAAGGAGTATTGTTCTGACTGAAAGATGGCAGTTCCAGGGCTGAAGAAAAAGATGTCAGGCGAAAGCGGCAGAACTGCTCAATGGCTTGATAGCAGAAGAGGTATGGTGAGTCTGGTTGTTCTTTTTTGAGCAAGCGGCATAGGGAAAGGATATACTCAAGTTTACTGAAATCATGACTCTTGAGCAGGGCCAAAAGAAAGATAACCCCTTCCTGGCCAGTGAAGTAGAATGATTTGCCATGCTGCTTTTGTAAGTGGAGCAAATTTTGTTCAAAGAGGGTGATGGCTTGTTCATTGTCTTCCTGGCGAAAGGCAAGAAAACCAGCCAGGCCCATGCTGTTTTCTGAGGTGGCCAGGGTTGCTATCATGGCCTCGGCCGTCTGTACATCTAAGAGCTGCAAGGCACAGATCCCTTGTAAGGACGCGGTGATTTCTTCAGCGGCCTCGGGGAATTCACTGAAATTATCTCCATTGGCCAAAAAATCAAGAACTGGCTGCAGGGGAAGGAGTCTGGCCAGGGAGTCATTGACGATGTGGCGCAACGAGTGGAGGCGCAGGTGGAGGGGAAGGCTGCGACAAATATCAGGGTTAAATGGGTTGTTGAGGATCCTGGTTAGTGGTGACAGATCATGGCTGGGCGGTAAATCATAATAGTTTAAAAATACCTGGTTAAAAGCATCAAAATCTTGGCTGTAAAGGGCCAAGCGCATGTCGCGGATAAAGGTGGCGGGTGTGCTGTCAGCACGGCGTGGTGCCAGGGTGGCAAGGTGTTCCCCCAGGTCAGGAAAGAGGCCTGCTGCCATGGCTTGCCGAGCCAGGATTTCTGTCAGCTCAGGGTGGCACTGGTTTTCTTTGCTGATTAATTGTTGCTGGCGTAATGATAAGAGGCTGGCCTTAATGTGCTCGGCAGAAATTGGCTGCTTGCTGAGTTCAAGGGCGGCCACAATAATCGTAGGCGATACTGGGGTGTAGAGCAGGGCCAGGAGGGCCAGGAGAAGTTGGTCATTCTCTGGAAGGGTTTCAACTTGGGCTAAAAGGGGGCTACTATCGTCTGACTTTATGGGCATAGAGTGGCGGTAACGTCAAAAGGTTGAAAATTTAGCAGTATACCATATAATGGTGATTCTTTGGGAGTTTATCTTGTGGGAAATCAGAAGTCTGGAGTCTGGTGTCAGGATGCAGGAGAGCACATAGGGGGCTCAGCAGAGGTGCAGGTGCTGTTTTTCTCCTGTCTTAGATATTCGCTCCCCTGGCTACTGGAAAAAATATGAATATCCACTTTATCGGAGTTGGGGAGGCCTGTGATCCTCTCTTACCTAATACCTCTCTGCTGGTTGAGGCAGCTGATCAAAAGATGTTGCTCGACTGTGGCTTTACCACGCCCCACCGTTTTTTTGCCAACTGGCCAGCCTCTGACTATCTTGATCTGGTTTGGATCTCCCACTTTCATGGGGATCATTTTTTTGGTCTGCCTCTCCTGCTGCTGCAGTTTTGGGTACTGGGTAGGCAGAAAAAATTAACCATTGCTGGGCCACAAGGTGTGGAGAAAAAGGTGGCAGAGGCAGTTGAACTGGCCTATCCTGGTTTTAATAAGCATCTGCAGTTTCCCCTTCATTTTGTTGAGATAGAACCTGGATCTTGCTACTCACTTAACAATCTAAGCCTGCGCAGTGCTGAAAATATTCATAGCCAACGCAGCCTGGCCTTGCGTATAGACGCTCAACAGCAAAGCCTGGTTTATTCTGGTGATGGTAAACCCACCCCTGCCAGCTGTGAGTTGGCCTATGGTGCTGATCTGCTTATCCATGAATCTTTCTGGCTTGATAGCGAGACCAATGGCCATGCCAATGTGCTGGAGTGTTTGCACCATGCCAAGGCTGCCCATGTGGGGGCTCTTGCTCTGGTGCATATGTCTGCTCAGATTCGTCATGATGAAAAAAAGTGTGAGCGTTTGCTTGCTGTAATCAGTGGTAGTTCGTTCCCTGTCAGCCTGCCTTTGCCTGGAGAAAAAATAGTATTATGTCCTTAGAAACAGTTGAACCGCGTCCCAGTGATCCTATTGTCAGGAGTGCCTCCTGGCTTGTTATTTTTGTACTGGCAACCTTTATTCTTAAGAGCCTTTCTTTTCTCTTCGTACCTTTTGCCATAGCCATTCTCTTGGTCTATGCCATGGGTATCCCATTAAATTTTTTGCAGAAATTTAATATTCCCAATTTTATGCGTATCATCCTGGTGGTGTTGGCTGTCTTGGGTTGCATATTCCTGCTTGGCCGGTTGCTGGCAAGTAATATCAATGAATTTAACCGGCAATTACCCATCTTTGAGGAGAAATTTTGGATTTATGCCAAGAACCTTCTGGCCTTGGTGGAGATGACACCAACAGAAGCTCGTGAGATATACAGCTCATTTATGGCGACCTTTAATAAGGCTGACTTGAAACCTCTTGGCTCGATCATTCAGCATATGGGCGGCTCTCTTTTTTCTTTTCTGGGCAATACCATGTGGGTTTTACTCTTTATGATGTTTATTTTGGCTGAGTGGGATGACTTTCCGCGCCGAGTTTCTCGTGCTGTTGGTAAGAATGCGGCACGGCCCATTCTTAAATCCAGTGCTCGCATCAACCACGCAGTACAGCATTATCTTGGCCTGAAAACAGCCATCAGTGCAGGTACGGGTCTGTTGGTTACCATTGTTCTCAGTATCATGGGTGTACCATTTGCTTTGCTCTGGGGCGTGCTGGCCTTTTTGCTTAACTTTATCCCCAATATCGGTTCGCTCATCTCTGTGGTGCCGCCGGTGGCCATCACCCTTTTTGATAGCGGCTCTGTAGGTCGTACTATGCTCACTGCTGTGCTACTTATTACTATTCAGCTGGTTATGGGAAATTTTGTGGAACCAAAGGTGATGGGCAAGGGTCTGAATCTTAGTCCATTAGTAGTTTTGCTATCCTTGCTTTTCTGGGGGTGGATGTGGGGTATCCCAGGTATGTTGCTTTCCGTACCGCTTACCGCCGCGATTAAAATTGCCATGGAGCAGGTCGAGGCCACCAAACCACTGGCGGCATTGCTGGCAGGGAGTTAACAGACTTGTAACTGAATAGGTATATGGACTTTTATGCAAATTCGTGTAAATTTGTGAAATTCGCAGCATAAAAATAATATAAGGAGAAAACAATGCTACAACGTCAGATGGGACGAACCCATTATTCATCAGCAGTAGAGACGCAAGCCTCCACTGTCTTTTTGGCGAAGGTCTTTAACTGGATGGCCATTGGTCTTGGCCTTACCGCCATTATTGCCTATGCCGTTTCCTCTGCCATGACTCCCCAGTCTCTAGCAGCTAATCGTGGCTTGCTCTTCATGTTGATGTTTGCTGAGCTTGGTCTGGTTGTCTACCTCTCCGCTCGCATTGAAAAAATGGCCCCATCCACGGCCACAGGGCTGTTTTTGCTCTATTCAGCTCTCAATGGTGTCACCCTTTCCTGGGTGCTGATTATTTATACCGCAACCTCGGTGGCCGCTACCTTTATGGTTACTGCTGGTATGTTTGGTGCCATGGCAGTGTACGGCTTTGTGACTAAGAAGGATTTAAGTTCCTGGGGCTCTTTTCTGTTCATGGGCCTTATCGGTATTGTCATTGCCAGTGTGGTAAATATTTTCCTTGGCTCCTCCCAGATGAGTTGGATCATTTCTGGTATTGGTGTCATTGTTTTTACAGGTCTTACGGCCTATGATGTGCAGGATATCACCCGTATGGGCGCTTCTTCTCTTATGAAAGAGGGCGAGGGGGCAGTGAAAAAAATGGCCATCCTTGGTGCCTTACGTCTCTATCTTGATTTTATTAATCTCTTCCTCATGCTGCTGCGTTTCATGGGTAATAGGGATTAATTGTAGTTACCCGTTACCAGTTACTGGTTGCCGGTTATCAGTAGGATTATAGCAACACGTAAAAAAGGGACCCCTTGTACAATCGTACAAGGGGTCCCTTTTTTACGTGTTGCTATAGAGCTGCGGCTAACTGATAACTGACAACTTGTAACTGTCGTTACAGGCTTTTCAAGCCATCTGCACTGATATAACGTTTTGCCTTACGCTTTAGCTTGGCATCATTTTTAACCGCCTTTAACAGGTTTGGATAACCATCCCTGAACCAGACTATCTTGCTGGCTTCGTATCCCCAATCTGTTACAGCTGCATAGCTTGCATTATAACTACGATGACATTTAGGTCCTTGGCAAAAGAAAACTACGGTGCCTTCAGCTGGGTTAATGCCCGCATCTGTCATGGCCTTATCCAGAGACTCTTTTGTCAGGGTGTTCTCAGCCTTACCTTTTTTGTTATAGATAAGTAGTACGGCATCTTTTACTGTCCCTTTTTTGAAAAAAGAATTTGGTCTGGTATCTACCCAGATGGTTTTGGCGTTGGCCTCTTTATCTTTGATGCGGGCAATGGCATCAGGGGCATCCCACACAGGTGCCCCCCAGGCTAGGGTTTTAAATGATTTGGCCAGTTGATCTGCTGGAATCTTGGCCTTGTCGACCTCTTGTGCCTGGACGCTTACCGCACAGAAGGTTAGTAACAGGGCGGTAACAAACAGGCGGGTCAGGGGTAAAATCTGTTTCTTCATGTTGTTCTCCTTGTTTTTGTGCATTGTTGTATTTATGCCTTATCAGCCAGGAAGCTGTGGCAGGGATTCTTTTGCTTCTTGATGGAACTGGGTTGGCTGTTGTTCTCCAGTAATTAGGGCTTCTAGTTCCTGGATATTGCTTTTCGTCATCTGGGCAAGCCCTGTGAGGTCACGGGCAATTTGGGTGGACTTGTCAGCGCTTGCTGCATTGTCTTGTACCACTGTGTCAATGGTGTTCACTGTAATGTTGATTTGGTCAATGCCGGTGGCCTGTTCTTTAGATGCTGAATTGATTTGGCTGGTGAAGGTGATGATTTTATCCATGGTGGCAGTGATATGGGCCAGATCCTCATTGGCCACTTCCACCAGAGCCAGTCCACTATGGATTTTGCCAGTGCTTCTTTCGATGAGGGCAGCGGTGTTTTTTGCGGCCTCTGCCGACCGCATGGCCAGGTTGCGCACCTCTTCTGCCACCACCGCAAAGCCCGCTCCAACCTCTCCAGCCCTGGCTGCCTCCACTGCAGCATTTAAGGCCAGTAAATTGGTCTGAAAGGCGATTTCGTCAATTGTTTTAATGACCTTGAATGTTTCATCACTTGAGTCAGCAATCCCTTGCATGGAATCGGTCAGGCTTGTCATTGTTACATTGGCTCTACCAACCACCTCGTTGAATTGTTTTGTGGTTGTTTCAGCATTAGAGGCATTTTCAGCATTATCGCGGGTCATGGCGGAAATTTCTTCTAAGGCAGAAGATGTTTCTTCCAGGCTGGCTGCCTGGGAGAAGGCGCCTTTGCTCACAGTTTCGCTGGCACTTAAGAGTAAGTTGGCCGCATTAATAACCTCTTCACCATCAGCCAGGAGAGATCCTGAAAGGTGTTGGAAAGGGGCAACAACACCTCGGTTGATAACAAGAAGGGTGGCAATAAAAGCGACAGTGCTTAAAACAGTGACGGTGATGGCAGCTATGATTTTGTTTTTCAATCCATCTTTATATTGCTGGGTGTAGTCCTTGCTGAACCAGAGCATGGCAAGCAATGAACCATCTGTGCTTGTAATCGGCAAGGTGTCACTGAAAAAGGCGTTGTCCTCTGTTTTACTGATCAAAGAACCATCGTGGTCGCTGTTGGCTTGAGCTGAGGCGGAAAGTTGGCTAAAAAGATCTTTGTTTGAAGAAGGGCCAAAGGCCTTGCGGTCGATATTATAGGTGGCGACATTGAGTTTGGTAAGATTAGCTAAAGACGTCAGCCAATGTTGTGTGTCAACTCCTAGTTCAATAAAGCCAATGATTTTGTCATCATCATCTGTTACCACCGAGACACCACAATACTCTAAGGGAAAGATGTCAGCGAGGGACTCGTTGCCTCGGAAATAAAAATGAAAACCGAAATCACGAGCGCTTTCGTTAAAAATAGAGCGTACCTGGTTGGGCAGTTCGGTACGTCTCGGAGTTGAATTGGCTACCTCTTGCAGGATGATTTTTTGTTCTTTGTCGTAAATGGTAAAGCGGTGACAATGCACCTCTTCTAAGGAGAGGAAGAGGCCTTCCATGATACGAGCGGCATCGTTATCACCCTGGAGGGTGGTGATGAGCTCATCTGTATTTAGAATATTGGTGAGTTGTTTTTCAAGAATCACATCTTGTTGGAGAAGAATGCCTTGCAGGGCAATGGTATCTGCTGAGCGGAGATTTTCTTCAACCTCAGCAGAGATGCGGGCCATATCGACAAAGTAAACAGTAACGAGGACGGCAGCAATAATACTGATGGAGGCTGCAAAGCAGCCAAGAATCTTTACCTGCAGACTCACTGTTGGCATTTTCATATAAGAAACTCTTCGTAAAGTTAATGTCTTTGGTGAAGATTATCTTAGGTGAGTTGTGTAGCAGAAGTCAAGCTTTTGATAAGGCTGAGAAGGGTAGTTGTTTCTATGGGTTAGGGACGGTATTTTGCTTCCTGATCATAATAATCAGGGAAGCCAATTATTTTTTGCAGGGTTGGAAAGGACACATGCTCCGGGTACGTGCCTTTGTGTAGACTGGCTAAGGCCTGGTTCATGGCTTGGATGGCGGTACTGAGCAGGGTAAGGGGATAGGCGACAATTGCAAAACCTATTTCTTCTAAAGCAGCAGGGGGGAGAACAGGGGTCTTACCTTGCATAATCATGTTGGCCATGCAGGGCGCTGGGGTTTGCTGGCAGAATTGTTCCATCTCTTCCCTGTTTTGAGGTGCTTCCATGAAGATAATGTCAGCGCCGAGGGCAGCAAATTCCTGGCAGCGAGCTAGGGCTTCGTTGAAACCCAAACTTTCCCTGGCATCAGTACGGGCCATAACAAGGATATCGTTTCCTTCGTCACGGGCATCCACAGCTGCCTGTATACGTTGCCGTGCCTCGTGTCGTGGAATGACCTGTTTTCCTTTGGTGTGGCCGCAGCGTTTGGGGCTGCGTTGATCTTCGATCATAATGCAGGCAAAGCCACATTGCTGGTAGCCTTGCACGGTGCGTTTGACATTGATGGCATTG